>JADHNY010000014.1 GCA_016779265.1 Pirellulales bacterium
GAGATACATCGAGTGAGCGAAGGCAGGGATGCCGGAGCGAACGCCCGGTGGAGCAGCACTGGGCTCCCCCGAGCACACCACCGTGCGGGTGCCGGCCCCTCCGCCTCGTTAGGGACGTTGGGGATGGAGCTTGGGCTGGCTGCCGGCGAGGGCTCTGTTGATGGCCATCAGAAAGGCCTTGGCTGAGGCTTCCAGGGAGTCGGTGGAGACGCCACGGCCACGGTGGAGGTGGCCTTCGTACTCAAGCTCAACGGTGACTTCCGCCTGGGCATCCTTGCCGACGGTGACCGCCTGCACGCGGAAGTCCCGGCAGCGGGTGGTGACGCCGGTGGCCTGCTCGATCGCCAGGAAAATTCCGTCGACAGGGCCGTCACCAGCGGAGACCTCGGCGACCTTTTCTTCACCCTCGCCATCTGCCCGACCATGGTTCAGACGCAAGGTGACACGTGGCGATCCACCGCTTGTGCAGGCGATGTCATAGCCGGTGAGGCTGTACTCCTCAGGGAACTCTGCGAACTGATCCTCACAGAGAGCGGCGATGTCGCCGTCGTAGACTTCCTTCTTGCGGTCGGCGAGCAGTTTAAACTTCTCAAAGATCTGGTTGACCTGCTCCGCCGTGAGGGCGTAGCCGAGGGCCCGAACGCGGTCAGCCAACGCCGCGCGACCGCTGTGCTTGCCGAGCACGAGGTCGGTTCGCTCCAGCCCCACATCTTCTGGCCGCATGATCTCGTAGGTGCTGCGTTCCTTCAGCATCCCATCTTGATGAATTCCCGCCTCGTGGGCGAAGGCGTTGCGGCCCACAATCGCTTTGTTGCGTGGCACCTGGATGCCAGTGATCGTGGCGACCAAGCGGCTTGTAGGAACAAGCCGCTGAGAGACCACCTGTGTGTCGGCTGCGTAGTAGTCGTTGCGGGTGCGGAGGGCCATCACCACTTCCTCAAGCGAACAGTTGCCCGCTCGCTCTCCGATACCGTTGATCGTGCACTCCACCTGGCCGGCACCTGCTTCCACCGCGGCGAGACTGTTGGCCACAGCAAGCCCCAGGTCATCATGACAGTGCACACTGATCACCGCCTTGTCGATGTTTGGCACCCGCTCTCGCAGCGTTGAGATGCAGCGATACATCTGGTTCGGTGTGGCATAGCCCACCGTGTCGGGAATGTTGACGGTCGTGGCACCGGCGTCGATCGCTGCTTCGACCACGCGGCAGAGGAAGTCGAGGTCGGTGCGGGCGGCATCCTCCGGTGAGAACTCAATGTCGTCGCAGTAGCCGCGTGCCCGCTTCACGCCAGCAACCGCGCGGGCGACGACCTCATCCTCGGTCATTCGCAGTTTGAACTGCCGATGAATCGAACTGGTCGCCAGGAAGACATGGATCCGGGCGCTACGAGCAGCCTTGAGAGCCTCCCAGGCGCGATCGATGTCGGCATCATTGCACCGGGCCAGGCCGCAGATCGTGGCGCCAGAGACCGTCCTGGCAATCTCTCGTACAGCCTCAAAGTCACCCGGCGAAGCGATCGGAAACCCGGCTTCAATGATGTCAACTCCCAGCTGCACCAGCGCCTGAGCAATCTCCATCTTCTCGGTCAGGTTCATGCTCGCCCCCGGCGACTGTTCGCCGTCGCGGAGCGTCGTGTCGAAGATGCGGATCGTGCGGTTCGATGAGGCAGGCGTGTTCATGCGTGGGCGTCAGTGTTTCAGGAGGGCATCTCAAAGGGAAAACCCGGCCGGTCTGTGGGCCATGAGATCATCTCAGCATCGCTGAAACCGGCCACCAGTGACAGGGCTGACCGTATTATTACCCTCTGCGGCGATCGCTTGATGGCTGTGCCCCTCTTCCGCGAGGGAACACGAGAACGAACCGGGGGATGTCTGGTAATCTCCCGCAAGCAGCAATCGGGGGCGTCGAGCCCCTCACAGCGTGTCAGCGAGACCTCTCCTATGAGTGATTCGACCGGAGCGAGCAGCCAGCCAACCCCTGGGCTCACGGTTGCAGGACTGCAGCAACTCATCCGCCGCATGTACCATGACAAGGACGCTGCTCGAGGAATCGAGGGTACGTTTATGTGGTTCACCGAGGAAGTCGGTGAGCTCGCGTCGGCCCTGCGGGGGGGCACGAAAGACGAGCAGACGCTGGAGTTCGCTGACGTAATCGCATGGCTGGTGACGATGGCAAATGTGGCCGAGATCGACCTCGAGGCGGCCCTCATGCGGAAGTATGGGGGAGGATGCCCGGGCTGTGGCCGGCTCGATTGCGTCTGTCCAGACGCGGAGAAGCCATGACCGATTGCTGTCGTTTTTCTCCGGTCCTACGGCGGTCGCATACGCTCCACCGATGCCTGGCATGGCTCATGCTTCTCAGCGGAGCATGGATGCAGACAGCCGTGGCTGACGATGCGGAACGTTCCTCCGAGTTCTCGGTCTCGGGCGGGCTCACAGTCTCAGCTGGATTTGCCGGACTCACCAAGACAGCGGCCTGGACACCGATCCGCGTGCGGCTTCCAGCGGGGGAGTCGGCGACGCGGCTGCGGGTCTGGGCGGCTGACACCGAAGACCAGCCCGTCGGCTCTCCATGGCAGGACTTCACAACCACTGCCGCAGGAGGGCTCGAGGCCACGGTCCATATCCGACTGGGCCGACCAGACGGCCAGCTCGCTGTGGAACTGGCCGATGCCGACGGTTCTCGGGCTCCACAGACGGTCGACATCGCCGCTCCACTGCCGCAGTCGGCCTCCCTGGTCTTGGTGCTTGGCGACCTCGCGGCGGCATCCCGTGGCGTGCGTCTGCTGGAAGATGACGACGGCTGGCGGCCAACGGTCGTCACAGCAACGGTGGACGACCTTCCGGGCAGTTCGTCTCTCGACTTCGATGCCGCCGACGCGGTGGTTGTCTGCGGCAGTGTCTGCCCACTGCCCGAGCCGGTTTTCAAGGCACTCGACGGATGGGTCAGGGATGGCGGCCGGCTGGTGTTCCTGGCTGGCGACTCGCTTGAGAAACTCGCCGCTGCCGACGCTCCCGAACTCGGCTGGCTGCCAGGCCGTTTTGAGCGGCTTGTGCCACTGCGGTCCACGGCAGCAATCGAGACGTTTGCCCGAGCGAGCCGGCCTCTGCCTGCCACGAATGATCGCCTTCAGATGCCTCTGCTAGCCCCGCTGCCGGCAGGAGCAGGCACGACGCTCGCGGCAGTCGGACCGACGCTTGCAGACCTTCCGCTGGCGGTTCGGTTTCCCCATGACTTTGGCACGATCGGCTGGCTGGCCTTTGATCTCGATCAGGGAGCCTTTGAGAACTGGCCTGGCAGTGACTCTCTGTTTCTCGCCGTCCTTGGCCGCGAGCGAACCAGGGCAGGGCGGTCCGGCGAAACGCGGCGTGACCTGCTTGATATGTCGGGTCAGCTACGGCGGTCTGTCGATCAGTTCACCGGCGTGCGGCCGGTGCCGTTTGAACTGATTGGCCTGCTGGCGATTCTGTTTGTGACCAGTCTCTACCCACTCTCGTGGTGGCTGGCAAAGCCGCCCTCTGGCCGTGGCGGCTGGATTGCCCTCGCTGTGGCGATTGTGGCGTTCACGCTGCTCGCCTCTACCGTGGGAGACCGCTGGAAGGCCTCCGAGTGGCAGTCGACAGCGGCCGGACTCGTCGACGTTGACGTCAGCAGCCATCGGGTGCGGGGGTTTTCAATGACCGGCTTCTGGGCTTCGGAAAACACCGCGATCGCGCTCTCGGCAGAGCCCGCAGGTGACCAGCTTCCGGTGCAGGACGGACAGACCGTAATCTCATGGGCCGCCTCCACGGGCAGAAGCTTCGGTGGCCCTGACACGCTCGTCCCACACGCGTCACTGGCTGCCGCTCCCTATTCCTACGCGGACAGCCTCTCGGCACTTGAGAAGGTGCCGCTGGCGATTGCCACCAGTGGCACATGGCAGGCCGCCTGGAATGGACAGACCACCGAGAACGCCCTCTCAGGACGCTTCGAACGAACCGCGGAAGGCACCCTGCGTGGTGAACTGATCAACGAGCTCCCGTTTCCACTGGAAGACTGCCTGCTGGCCTACGCCGGCTGGCTGTACGAGATTGGCCCGCTCGCCTCCGGCGAACGCTTCGATCCCTCACGTGGCCGTGGCCCACGGTCGCTGTCTGGTGCCATCGCACGCCGTGAAGCGGTCGGCGAACGAGAGCAGGGCGGCCGTTACGACACGGCCGAACGGGATGCAGATCGGATTCTCGTGGTCGCCAGTTTTCATGAGGCCGCTGGTGGGCGGAGCTACACGTCTCTCGAAACGGGACTGCTCGGCCGCTACGACCTCAGCGACCTCCTGCAGAGCGGCCGCGCCGTGCTGATTGGCCGCGGACCGCGAGGCACCACCTGGACGACTGATCAAGACCGAAAGGGAGATGAAGATCCTCACGCGCTGTGGCGGTTTGTGCTGCCAGTTGGCCGTGGCTTTGGCTCCTCGTCGACCGACCACCCCACGTCTGAGGCAGAGGCGTCTCCATGATCGAAACGATCGACCTCACGAAAAAATATGGCGATTTCTCAGCGCTTGAGGCCCTCGACCTGAAACTCGAACAGGGTGACCTGTTCGGCTTCATCGGCCCGAACGGTGCCGGCAAGACGACAACGATTCGAATCCTGGCAACCCTCCTCGCACCGAGCTGGGGCGAGGCCTATGTCTGCGGACAGTCGATCTACACGCACCCTCGCGAGATTCGACATCTGATCGGCTACATGCCCGACATTTTCGGTGTCTACGACGACATGCGGGTGATGGAGTATCTGGAGTTCTTTGCGGCGGCCTATCGGATCGATGGTGCGAAGCGACGGGAGGTGGCGGAGCGGTCACTCGACCTCGTTGACCTGATGTTCAAACGAAATGAACTGGTCACCAGCCTCTCGCGTGGCATGACGCAAAGGCTTGGGCTCGCACGTGTCTTGCTTCACGACCCGCAGGTGCTGCTGCTCGATGAGCCCGCCAGCGGCCTCGATCCACGGGCACGAATTGAAATGCGTGGCCTTCTGAAGCGGCTGCAATCGCTCGGCAAGACAATTCTGGTCTCAAGTCACATCCTGCCTGAACTCGCCGACATCTGTAATCGCGTGGGCATCATTGAGCACGGACGGCTCCTTGCCTGTGGTGAGGTGAGTGATCTGCTCGCACAGGTGCGTGGACGCCCCACGGTGCGGATCCGAGTGGCAGGCGAGCATGCCCCAGCGGCCAGCTTGCTTGAGCGGGCCGAGGAAGTTCTCGGTGTGACCGTCGATACATCGACGACTGAGGGTGACGAACTCGTCGTCGCATTGGCGGACGGTGTCGAGAACCACTCTGCCATCATCGCTCGGCTGGTCGCGGAAGGGCATGAGGTGCTGACGGTACGGCTGCAAGATGTCAATCTTGAGACCGCCTTCCTCGAACTCACCCGGGGACGCCTCTCCTCGGGAACGTAAGTCCACGCGGTTCCGCACAGCATGTTCTATACGGCGGGTTCTGGAAGGTGGGGTCTGTCCAGCGGCAGCCGGGGCCAAAGTGGGCTTGGCTGATGGATGGGCTACAGCCTTAAAATCACAGACCAAACGGCCACTGGTGCTGTGTGGTGATCAAGGTCTGTGGAAGCTGCCGTCATGCTGTCGATCCCAAAGCCCCGCCGAGGACGCTGTCGAGAGGACTGCCGAGTTGAGAGCCCTCCGCGTCGCGGGCGGATCTGCTTGGTGGCTGCGGCGGTGACAGGCCTTTGCCTCTCGGGTGGGCTCGCCTATGCGCAGCCACCAGCGGGTCAGCCAGCCCTAATTCCACCGCCTCCCCCGACCACCAGACCGGCAGATCTGACGGGGCTGGCGACGCCCGAAGGCGAACTTGGCTACGCCCTCGGGCTCCGCATCGGCGAGCGGATCATGGCAGATTTTCAGGCTCAGGGCACAGAGGTGGATGCTGCCGCGTTGGCCCGTGGCCTGGCAGACTCCATCCTCAACGCGGAACCATTACTGCCGGAGGCACGCATCGCCGCAGCGCTCGACGGCTTTGAACGCCGGATGCAAGAACTCGAACGAGAACAGATGGCGAGGCTGGCGGAGGCTGCGCGTCGCAACAAGGCGGCAGCGGCCGATTTCTTAGCGAAGAATGCCGCTCGCCCTGAAGTCCGCACGCTTCCGAGCGGCCTGCAGATTGAAGTCCTTCGCCAAGGCACCGGCCGACAGCCAGTTCTCGAAGACATTGTGGCCACGCACTACGTGGGAACCCATCTCGACGGCAGTGTGTTCGACAGGACCGACCCAGCCGGCGAGCCCGCGAGGTTTCCGGTGCGGGGTGTGGTGCCAGCCTGGCAGCAGGCGCTCCCGATGATGGAAGTAGGAGCGAAGTGGAAACTCTACGTACCGCCAGCGTTGGCGTATGGAGACGCCGGCTTTCCTCCAGACATCGAGCCCAATGAACTGCTCATCTTTGAGATCGACCTCGTCGGTATCGAGGCACGTCCGTAAGAGCCGCACCGCTGCGTTCCTCTCACCTCTGATGCTGCTGCGGCTTACAGCGGTCATGCTTGTTGTCTGCCTAGGACCGCTTCAAACCGCGGAGGGGCAGTCGGCACGCAGCTGGCAGACCACTCGTGATGCGATGGTTCGCGACGTGCTGCAACCAGGCGGCATTCGCGACCCGCGTGTGCTGGAGAGCATGCGGACAACGCCTCGTCATGAGTTTGTGCAATCGCACCAGCGACATCTGGCGTATGTCGACATGGCGCTACCGATCGGCGAATCCCAGACGATCTCAGGCATCTTTGTCGTGGCGTACATGACCGAGCAGCTGCAGCCAGAGCCCACCGACACGGTGCTGGAGATTGGCACCGGAAGTGGCTATCAGGCAGCCGTCCTCTCACCGCTGGTGAAGGCGGTCTACTCCATCGAGATTCATGAACCGCTGGGGCGGCGAGCCACGAAAACGCTGCAGCGTCTCGGCTACGAGAATGTCTTCACTCGGATTGGCGATGGTTTCGCCGGCTGGCCCGAGAAAGCTCCCTTCGACAAGATCATCGTGACCTGTTCGCCGGAGGAGGTGCCACAGCCGCTGGTGGAGCAGCTTGCTGAAGGTGGGCGGATGATCATTCCGGTAGGCACACGCTACGACCAGACACTGGTCCTGCTGACCAAGCGGAACGGAAAACTGGTTGAGGAGTCGCTGGTGCCAAGCCTGTTCGTGCCGATGACCGGCACGGCGGAAGACGACCGTGTGATCCAGCCCGACGGCAGCGCCCCGCATCTCGCCAATGGTGGCTTCGAAGAGCAACTGCCCGACAGCGACACACCCACTGCTTGGTACTACGGTCGCCAGGCGGCAGCTTTGCAAGCAGCAGCGGCCAACGGCGAATGGCTGCTCCGACTGGAAAACCGTGATGCCGGCCGGCCGGCTCAGATCTTCCAGGGCTTTCCTGTCGATGGCCGTGAAGTCCGACGACTCAATGTGTCGCTTTCTGTACGAGCAGAGAACCTGGTCCCAGGAGCCACCCCAAGCCAGATCCCTGCGGTTGTGGTGCGGTTTTTTAACGAGACCCGCAGCCGGTCGTCCCTCGTGGCGTTTGGGGAATGGTCGGGGAGTTTTGAATGGCGAAAGCAGCAGACGACCATGCCGGTACCGCACTGGGCCCGGGAAGCGATCATGCAGATCGGACTGATGGGAGCCACCGGCCGGCTCGAAGTCGATGACGTCGCTGTTGCTCCGCTGGAAGCTCTGTAGCGGCCAACGGCAGCCTCTCCGCCGAAATCAGGCCGCAAAAGCCCGCAAAAACGACGCAAACACCCCGCCTTCGCTAGGCGGCCCGCTCTGCGCCATCTTCTTGATTTGCGAAATCGGCAAACTATCCTTTCCAATGCCTCTGGCTCGGCACCGAGCGAGGCTCTGATGCCCGCTTCCAGCTGGCTGCGTCTGTTTGCCTTTTTCTGCGGAGAACACCACACATGTCGATGCGTTTTTGCTCGCTTCGTCTGACTGGCGTTGTCGCTCTGGTAGCCGTGGCAGTGGCTGCTGGGAGCGCTGACGCCGGTTGGCACCACCGCTACAACGGATCCTCCGGTGGATCCTCTGGTGGCTCATCCGGCGGATCCTCGGGCGGCTCGTCCGGTGGCTCCTACGGTTCGTCCGGTGGCTCATCGGGCGGCTCCTACGGTTCGTCCGGCGGCTCCTACGGCTCCTATGGCTCGTACGGCAGTTCGTACGGCTCCTACGGCAGCCATGGCCATCACGCTGCTCGCCGCGCCCTGCGGCAGGATCGTCGTGCCATGCGTCATGCCTCGCACCACTCCTCCGGCGGTTCGTCGGGTGGATCCTCGGGCGGCTCGTCCGGTGGCGGCTACGTCACCTACGGGTCATCGGGCGGTTCATCCGGTGGTTCTTCGGGTGGTTCCTACGGTGGCGGTGCTGTGCCTGCCTACCTGCCGATGGAAGAGTCGATCCAGTCGTATCGCGTGATCGACGACCAGCCAGTGGAAGCGGAATCAGCCGAAGGGGCTGAGGATGCGGCTCCTGCTGATGAGTCAGCCGGCATGCAGCTTCCCGCCGACGCAGCGATGCTCGTTGTGGAACTGCCGGAGACAGCTCGCGTGATCGTCAACGGTGCTGAGACCTCAGCCACCGGAAGCCTCCGTCGCTACGTCTCGCGTGGCCTCGAGAGCGGACGTGACTACGAGTTCACCGTGAAGATGGTCGACGCAGACGACGCCGAAGCCACACGCGTGGTCGCCGTCCGAGCCGGTGAGGTCTCCAATGTGTCGTTCCTCGACGGCTCGTCTGACGACCGCGTTGCGGACCTTGCGTTTCCTGCTGAGCTGACCACGAGCCTGACGCTGCACGTGCCTGCCGACGCCAAGGTTTGGCTCGCTGGCAATGCAACGGTCTCGTCTGGTGAAACTCGAGTGTTCGAGACGACCAGCCTTCGCGATGGCGACGCCTGGAGCCGCTATGAGGTCAGAGTGGTTGCCACCATCGACGGTGTCGAGGTGGAAGCCAGCCGCGTGATCGATCTCGACGCCGGCCACTCGCTGGAGCTTGAGATGGCTCCCGCTGGTGATAGCCTCGTTGTGCGGAGTACGGCCTCGGCCGACAGCACCGCCTCGCTGTAGGTCGACTGATCTGACGGGCGTTGCCGTCAGCAGACTGCCACAGCAGTTCGATGCGGAGCAGCTCTTCAATGCACAGGCCCCCGCGGTGCCGCCTTCGGTGCCGCGGGGGTTTTGCATTGATGCTCGAGTGCCGAATGCGTCGATTGGCTTCCAAAGAGGGCCGAAATGAGAGCAGATTCGTCAGCAACGGCAGAGCAGGGCAGGGGGTGGTCTCCACTCCTGCGGTCTGTGGTGTCCTTGGCGATCGCGATCCACCTCGCGGCGGTGGTGCTTCCTCCGCTCGCAAGCCCGCCGCCAGCCAGCCTGCTGGCCAACGAGGCCATCCAGCCGTTTCGTCCCTATATCGGTTCGCTCTACCTCTGGCATGGCTACCGTTTCTTCGCTCCCGATCCGGGCCCCGGCCACTCCTTGCGTTGGTCGTTGATCACCGACCAGGGCGAGCTGCTGGAAGGCAGCCTGCCCGACGCCACGCAGGATTGGCCGCGGCTGCTGTACCATCGCCGCTTCATGATCGCTGAGAAGCTCTCCGGGATGATCCCGCCGATGGATGCCCCAGAAGCCATTCGCCGCGATGCCCAACTCGAATGGGGACCACTGGTGCGAGCGGTTGCCGCGGAACTGCTGACCCGCCACAACGGGGTGACCGTGTCGCTCGACATGGTTGAGCACTACCTCCCCACACCTGGTGATGTCATCGATCGCCGTCAGCAGCAGCCAGCCGTGCCGGGTGCATGGGAGGACCGCGTCACACCGCTTGGCACCTACGCCTTGGCCAACGCTTCCGCCACGCCAGGAGAACAACGATGAGCCAGCGGCAGCAGCAGCTGACTGCCGACGCAGGGCAGGCAGGAGCAGCCCGTGCCACTGGCTGGGTGTCTGCCTGGAATCGTTTCTGGTTTACCGCAAGTGATCCGCTGCCCCTTGCCGTCGTGCGGATCGTCACCGGGCTGCTGCTTGCCTGGTCGTCATTTGTCTGGCTGCTCGACACCGAAGCCTTCTTCGGGCCGGCTGGCTGGCTCCCAGCCCACGACGTGTGGCGGATGAATGACCAGCCGTGGCAGTGGAGCTGGTACTTCGCCAGCCCATCACCAGTCGTGCACTGGGTGCTCGGAATCGTGACGCTGCTCTCGGCGTTGACGCTTGCGGCCGGGCTCTCCACACGGCTCTCCGCGGTCGTGGCTTTGGCTGGGCTGATCAGCGCTGCCAACAGAGCCCCCCTGAATGTATTCGGTCTGGATGACACGCTCGGCATGCTGCTCATCAGCCTGGTGATCGGACCTGCAGGGGCATGTCTGTCGGTCGATCGCTGGCTGCAGAGTCGACTGATCGGACATGGACGGACCGGTGATGCTGCAGGGCAGGGGAGTGTCGCGGCGACGATTGCCGTGCGGCTGCTGCAATGTCACCTCTGTGTCGTCTACTTCTTTTCCGGGAGTGGCAAGCTCCTGGGAGCGAGCTGGTGGGAGGGCATGGCCCTCTGGGGGGCAGCCGCCAATAGCCAGTACCGCACACTCGACCTGACCTGGATGGCCGACCAGCCACTGCTCATCAACGCCCTCACCCTTTCGACCCTCTTCTGGGAAGTCAGCTACGCGGCTCTCGTCTGGCCGAGGCTGACTCGCCCGTGGGCGATCGGCATGGGAATCGCCGTCCATCTCGGCATCGGCCTCGCCATGGGGATGATGGAGTTTGGCCTGGCCATGATTGCGGCCAACTTGGCCTTCGTGCCGGCTGCCCCGTGGCGGAGGTGGACGGCTGCCGTCGGCCTCGCTAGGGTCGAAGCATGCGACTGATGGCCAGCGAGAGGCACATCGTCGCCACACCAGAGACCTCCCGGATTGGAGTCACGCGAACGTGATCGAGACCCTTGCCGTTGTTGGCGCCACCGGCGCAGTCGGACGCATCATCCTCCAGCTGCTCGCTGAGCGGCAGTTTCCCGCCAAGAACATCAAGCTCCTGGCCTCGGCCCGATCTGCTGGTCGCACGGTCGATTTTGGGGGCACACCCCTGACGGTGGAAGAGATGACACCGGACGCTTTCACGGGTGTGACGGTAGCGATCGGCAGCACGCCGGACGAGGTTGCCTTGGAGTTTGTGCCCTGGGCGGTGGAGAAGGGGGCCATCGTTGTTGATGAGAGCGCTGCCTACCGCATGGATCCCAGCGTGCCGCTGGTAATTCCAGAGGTAAACCCTGACGCGATTCGTGATCACAAAGGCATCATCGCGAGCCCAAACTGTTCGACCACACAGATGGTGATGGCGCTCAAGCCGCTCCATGACGCTGCGGGTGTTCGTCGTGTGGTGGCCAGCACGTATCAGGCAGTCAGCGGAGCAGGGCTGTCGGCATCGGATGAACTGCGGGGCGGCATGCGGGGATTGCTCGGCGATGAGCCAGAGCCACGACAGATCTTCCCGCACCCAATCGCCGCGAATCTGATTCCACAGATCGGCTCCCTTCGTGATGGAGGCAGCACCAGCGAAGAGATGAAGATGGTGCTTGAGACCCGCAAGATTTTGGGCGACCCGTCCATCGGGCTCTGTGTGACCTGCGTGCGAGTGCCGGTCTTCAATGGGCACTCCGAGTCACTTCTTGTGGAGACCGAGAAGAAACTGACCGCCGATGAAGCCCGCAAGCTGCTCTCTGCAGCACCAGGCGTGGTTGTGGTGGATGATCTCGCCAACGGTGTCTATCCAACGCCACGTGCCGCTACCGGCCGCGACGAGGTGTTCGTCGGCCGCATTCGTGAAGATCAGTCATCGCCGACGGGCATCTCGATGTGGTGCGTCTCGGACAATCTGCGAAAGGGTGCCGCCACCAATGCGGTCCAGATCGCTGAGGTGCTCGCTCGATGACCGGGGCCGATCCGCGGGCGGGGCGAGAACCGGACGCAGCCACGCCCCAGCAACGGATCGGACTCCGGCTGGCCTACGACGGAACCGCCTACTCGGGCTGGCAGTCTCAGCCGCATGCGCGGACAGTGCAGGGGATGGTGGCCGCTGCGATCGCCACCATCGATCCGGCAGCCGACGCCTTGCGGGGGTCGAGCCGGACCGACGCTGGCGTGCATGCCCTCGACCAGGTGGCCGCCTTTACAAGCCGGCGGATCATGGACCCGGCGGTGTGGCAGCGTGCCATCAACGCCAACCTGCCGAAAGACATCGTGGTGCTGAAGGCGTGGGAGGCGGCAGCCAGTTTTGATCCAGTGGAGGCGGCTATCCGCAAGCGGTATCGCTACCGGCTCTACGATAATCCCGTGCGGCCGGTGTTCGGACGGATGCAGGTCTGGCGTCAGCCTTCGCCACTCGATGTGGCGGCGATGCGGCAGGCGGCAGGGGCCCTGGTCGGGGAACACGATTTCACCAGTTTTGAGACTGCATCCTCTCAACGTCGCACCAAGGTACGCACCATCTACGACCTGACTGTCGAGCGTGCCGACGCCACCGAGCACCCAGGTGCCGAGATCCACGTTGAGGTTGAAGGCAACGGCTTTCTCTACAATATGGTGAGGATTATCGTCGGATCATTGGCGATGATTGGTGCGGGCCGGCGACCGGTCGAATGGATGACCGAAGCGTTGGCAGCCCGCCACCGGCCGGCAGCGGGTCCGACGGCGCCGGCGCATGGTCTGATCCTGCTTTCGATACACCTTGACGACGCTTCCGTAGAGTGACGATGCCGAACACCTCCGAGAAAATCGGCCCGCTCCGACTCCAGAAGAAACTGGGGGTCGGCAAGCTGTGCGAGATCTGGTCGGCCAATGACACCTCGGCCGAAGCCGCTACGCGGAAGAAGACCTGGGCGGTCAAGTTTCTTGTGGCGGATGCGGTCGGAGACCGCAGCCAGCGAAAACTCCTTGAGCATGAGCTGCGCGTCTCAAAGAGCCTTTCCCATCCTGGCATCATCCGCATCGATCGGTTCGAGGTCATCGATGGGATTCCGCTGTTGGTGATGGAACTGTTTGACCATCCCAACCTGAAGACCCAACTGGCTGATACGCCTGACACGCTGGTGAAACGTGTGCCGCGGATTCTCACGGAGGCGGCCTTGGCGATCACCCATATGCACAGCCGAGGCTGGGTGCACCGCGATATCAAGCCTGACAATCTGCTGGCGTCGCCAGAGGGTCAGGTCAAGCTGATTGACATGGCGATCGCAGTGCGAAAGGCAGGCATGCTGGGCCGTCTGCTCGGTGGTGCGGCCACACGCAGCCGCGGAGGACTCGTGCAAGGTTCGCCACTCTACATGTCGCCCGAGCAGATTCGTGGCCGGGCTGTTGATGCCCGCGCCGACATCTACTCCTTTGGATGCACTGCGTTTGAGCTGCTGGCAGGCCGGCCACCCTTCCAGTCCCGCACCCAGACCGAACTACTGCAGATGCAGCTGACCGACTCAGCACCGTCGGTCGAATCGTACAACCGCAGCGTGCCCAAGGCGGTCGTGCGGCTGATTCGTAAGATGCTCACGAAGAACCCAGCTGGTCGCCCCTCATCCATGGACGAAGTGGTCGCACAGCTGCGGAGTTTTCGCACCCTCGAACGGCCCTCGCAGGCCTGAGTCGGGGCCGCTGTGCGAGCGAAAAATGCTTCGCGAGCCACGATCACTGGCAAAAAACAGCCACAGCAGCCCGTCTTCGCCGTTGACGCCACCGCAGCGAGTGACGACAGTTTTGGTTCATCTTCAGCCCAAGCCGGCTGACATCTTGTTGGAGTTTGCACATACATGGCCCGAGGACTGCATCGGCTGCCGCTTGAGCGGCCGATCTACGAGATTCAGGACAGGATTGCCGAACTGGAAGCCGCCCCGGTGGGATCGGCCGAACAGGAAGAGATCCGCAAACTCCGCCGTGAACTTGTCGAGGTGCAAAAAGAGATCTTTGCCGGGCTCGACCCGTGGCAGACCGTCGAGGTCGCCCGGCATCCTGATCGGCCGAAGACGAGCGATTATCTCTCGCTGGTGTTTGACGAGTTTGTCGAACTCCACGGTGACAAGTCTTTCCGGGACGACCCGGCAATGCTCACGGGGTTCGCAAAACTTGACCAGCACCGGGTTGTGGTTGTCGGCACACAGAAAGGCAAAACACTCGAAGAGCGGCAGGCGTGTCACTTCGGCTGTGCTCATCCTGAGGGCTACCGCAAGGCAATGGGCAAGATGCGGATGGCAGCCAAGTATGGGCTGCCGGTGATCTGCCTGATTGACACGCCCGGCGCCTATCCGGGCCTGGGTGCGGAAGAACGCGGCCAGGCTCAGGTGATTGCCGAGAGCATGTTCATGATGGCGTCGCTTCCAATCCCAATCGTCTGCGTGGTGATTGGTGAGGGCGGCTCAGGTGGCGCCCTCGGTATCGGAGTCGGTGACCGGGTGGCGGTGCTTGAGCATGCCTACTACAGCGTGATCAGCCCGGAAGGGTGTGCCGGCATTCTCTGGAAGAGCGCTGAACACAAAGCCGCCGCCGCGACCGCACTACGGATGCGATCGGCTGACCTTCGCGAACTCGGCGTTGTCGATGCGGTGATCGAAGAGCCGGCTGGCGGCGCCCATCGCGACCCGCGACAGATGGCGATCCGACTGAAGACCTATCTGCTGAAGTCGCTCAAGGAACTGACTACCGAGCAGCCTGACGACCTGGTGGCGAAGCGGTACGAGAAGTTCCGCCGCATGGGTCAGTTTCTTGAGACCGCAGCATCCTGAGGCGACCGCCTCCTCAGACGACGACGAGAACATAGAGACTGAGACGGTAGGTCAGATCAGCGACAGGATGTGAGCTCGAGTTGGCTGCATTTCGCAGCCACTGAGCCCCTTCCCTCAACGTCCGATAATGTCTCTTATGTTCGTTTCAAGGCCTGTTTTCACGGGTAAAACCGCCCTGCTACCCTCGCCATGCCGTTCCCACAGCGAGGCTGATTCGACACGCTCAACATCTCGATCAACGCGGTGCGGGCAGCGGGCTCTGGGTTCCCACGCGATAGCCACCGGGCACCTGTTGGGGTGGCGGCACTGGCTGCAGCGGCACGAACCCAGAAGAGGCTGAAGCCGGCGGCAGGGTGCGGGGAACAACTGTGGCTGGTGGTGTGGCCGTCGGAGGGATGCTGCTCAGCGGCGGTGCTGTGGGTGCTGGCGATGGAAGCAGCCGTCCTTGAGGCGATGCCTCAGGTGCGGCAAACCAGGAGCTGCCTTCAGGCAGTGGCCCGCCGGCTTGCGTCGCCGCTGCCCCCCCCTGCTCTACCACCATCGCTGGCTGCGCCGCGACCGACTCAACGCCTGCCCAGGCGGCCACTGAACGGACGCCTTGCCAGACCGTGGTCAGAGGTGACTCGGCGGTGCTCGTGTCGGTGGCAATCGGCTGCTGCTGGCCGTCGGGCGAACCCAACTCCCGCTCGAACCGATCGAGGTATGGCGCCACCGTCTCATGCAGGTCTGGTGGCAGGTACGCATCCGCTTGGGCAAGCACGTCAGCCATCAGCCGGCCGCTGCGGCTAGCCACAATCTGGTCGCGGTAGGCCGGAGCGAGGGTCACCGCAAAGAAGGTCACCACCATGCACAGCAGCAATCCCTTCGCTGCTCCAAACAGCAGGCCCAACTGGTGGTCGAAGGAGGAGAGGTGAATGGCGTCAATCGCCTTCGAAACCAACCGAAACAGCAGCCAGACAGCGACGGAGCTCCCGGCGTAGAGGGCCAGCATGGCCAACAGCCGGTTCCAGGGCTCATGCTCACCGAAATAGGGCGCGGCCTCGACGCTAAAGCGAAGGGCGACGAACGAACTGACCACAATGCCGGCGATCCAAGCGAGCTGCCAGACAATGCCCTTGAAATAGCCGAGCACCGCAGCCGCAGCCAGGATGCCAATCATCACCAGGTCATAGCCATCGACCGGGATCGTTGCTGGATCTGTCAAAACACCGACTCCGTCCGAGGATCTACGTGCAAACTGCGTACGGCTTTTCCGGTGAAGCGGGCAGGGCGGTCCATGCCACGTTTGCGGGACAAGCCGGTCAGGGAACAAAAAACGAGCGGGCGGGAAGTGTAGAAATCACGACCAAACCACGCGAGCCCAGTCGCCCGCGAGACCTTACGGAACACGCCGGCCAGAGCAACCAGGGGCTCTACACAGGACAGGGAAGACACGCCGCTTGCACGGAATCAGATGCCCTGGTTGAGCAGGAGTTTCGCGGAACGTCCGCGAGAGTCGTTTCCCTGCGGCAGCCGATGGTCTGCTAGGAGAACCGCTCTCTTCCGGCTCCACCCGTGCGCGGTGGCCGGTCATGAATCGCATGCCGGGCATCAGCCCGACAAGAACGGACCCAACTGCCGTGCCAGGCTTTCGCGTTCACATCACAGGCTCCTCGATTGTCGGGGTCGGCTATGGAGCCGCCGCCTGGTACGTGGGCGGACTGCCTCCGATGACCTGCGTCCTCGGGGCAGGCCTGTGTTCGATCGCTGGCATGATGCCCGACCTCGACAGTGGGCCAGGCGTACCGCTGCGAGAGAGCGTGGCGTTTGCGGCGGCGGTGGTGCCGCTGATGCTTGTGAATCGCTTGCAGGCCACGGGTTTGCCGACCGAGGCGTTGATTCTGCTCGGCGCGGCGGCGTATCTCGCCATCCGTTTCGGGGTGACGAAACTGATCAAAAAGTTTGCCATCCATCGCGGGATGTTTCACAGCCTGCCCGCTGCGCTGATCGCTGCGCAGATCACCTACCTGGCGTTCGGAGCGGAAAACCCGCTCTGCCGCTACTTCATGGCAAGCGCCGTGGTGATCGGCTTTCTGACCCATCTCGTGCTTGATGAGATCTGGAGCGTGCGGCTGGGCATGTTCGGGCCAAAGTTCAAGAAGTCGTTCGGGACAGCCCTGAAGTTCGTGGGTCCCAATCTCTGGCCAAACGTGACCACCTACGGACTCGCCAGTGTTCTCGGGATAGCGTCAGCCGGCGACGCGGCCTGGTCTGAACAATGGGCGGCAGCTCGTGAACGCATTGAGCAAGTCGCCACAGAGCAGATCTCAGCTCTGCCACAGACGGCCTTCCTGCCGCAGGGTTTTCAGCAGATGCAGCCGGCTCCGGCAGCCTTGCCTCAGATGCCATTTCAGCAGCAGTTCCAGCCTGGCTACCAACAGCAGTATCCGCCGCAGCAGAGCTATCAGCCGCAGCTGCAGCCGAGTCAGCAGCAGCCCTGGCTACGAAGGTGAGCCCTGCTGCGAAATCCAGGCGATGAATCCAGGACACAAAAACTGCGTCCACGAAGCCTCTGCGGTCGCCCCCTTGCCCCAGCCACCGAGCGACGGGATCATCGCAGAACCCTCTCCGCGGCCGTTCGCTGAGATCCGGAGATCTGCCTAGGTCCCTTGCCCGCCCGGTTCCGCCACGTGCTCATTCCCCACGCCTTCCTACCCAGTAGCCTGCTGGCAGCGGTTTCACTGCCTGACATCGGCCTGGTGATGTTCCTGGCACTGATCGCAGTCGCGTCGATCGCGGGGGGAACGTCAGCCTCGTTGCTGACCATCGGACACCGGCGAATGCAGATTCTGCTCTCGCTCACCGGTGGCGTGATGCTCGGTGTCGGCATGTTGCATCTGCTGCCACATGCCTTCTTCCAGCTAGCGCACGACATCGACCGCACAGCGTTCTGGCTGCTAGTGGGCTTCTTTCTGATGTTTCTGCTCGAGCGTGCCTTCCATGGCCATGCCCACCACTCTGCCGAGGGCAACCATGACGACCACGACCACGGTCACGATGCGGTGCCCGCCCCCTGCTCACACACACCGCACGCGGCCAGTTCACGCTGGGCCTGGCTGGGTGCCTTTGCAGGCCTCGCCCTGCATAGCCTGGCCGACGGTGCGGCGTTGGCAGCATCGGTCCAGGCTGACGGAGAGCATGGAGCAGGTCTCCTCTCAGGCTTTGCCACCTTTGTGGCAATTGTGCTCCACAAGCCGTTTGACTCGCTGATGATCGCCACGCTGATGATCACCTCCGGCATGCAGGCAGGACGCCGTCGGATCGTCACGCTGATCTACGCCACGATGGTGCCCCTCGGCACAGTTGCATTTCGCGCGAGCCTCGGCCTCGCTCCAGAGCATGCCGAAGACATCCTGGGCATCGCGATGGCAATGGCAGCCGGCGCCTTCCTCTGCATTGCTGCAGCCGACCTGCTCCCCGAAGTGGAGTTCCACAGCCACGACCGACTGCTGCTCACCGCCGCCCTCACCGTCGGCATCGCCCTCGCCTGGGGCATGACCGTTCTCGAGCACGCCTCAGGCATGCACACGCTCCACTCCGGCGAACACGAAGTCCACAGCCACGACCACGGACAAGGCCAAGCCCCCTGAGCCAACCTCACGCCGAAGCACACTCACGCAAGGCGATTCAGTACCGACCGACGAGGCGGAGGGGTCGGTGGGAGCTCGAGGAGCGTTCGAGTTTTTCGCCACTTCGGTGAGCAGAGAACTCCCGCACCAGTCCCCGGCGAAAAAATCCAGCGACGAGACTCCTGCCGCCCCGCAGCCGGTACCGACGAGGCGGAGGGGACGGCGGGAGCTCGAGGAGCATTCGAGTTTTTCGCCACTTTGCCGTCGTCTGAGCCGCCGCAGGAGTCCGCGGCGAAAAAGTCCTGCGACGAGACTCCTGCCGCCCCGCAGCCGGGGCCACAACGAACCCGTCGGCTAGCTCGCGACGGCAGCGTCTTCGGTCTCGAGGCCACGCGCGATGCGAATCTCACGAACGGCGGCAAGGACTTCGTCGATCAGCCGCTGCTGCCCCCGAATGCCTGACATCTGTGCTTGGTAGCAGAAGCCGATGAGGGCGACGCAAGCGAGAGACCCGACAAGATGCAGGCTGACCCATTGCTCAGTGCCCGGGCGACCACTCGCGGGGTCTGCAGCACCACCGAGTGCCACGATCACCACAACAGCGAGCATGCCGCAGACGGCCCAAGGGAATGCCTGCCGCTTGAGTTGCTTTGAGCGTTCGATGAAGGAGGCGTCGAGTGCGTAAGTCTCAGCGACCTCACGACACCAGCGACCGGTCCCAATGAAATAGGTCACGGTCATGCTGTTGACCAGCACCACCGTCAGGCCGGAGAAGATACCGGAGAGTCGGTGAACGGTGCCCCAACGGAGCACAGCCGGGTCGGTCTGTCCGTGCAGATCCCCAATCCAGAGGCCGAGGCCCGCTGTTGCCACCACGAGGGCGATCGAAAAGAGAGCAACGCGAGTGAAAACGGTGGACACGGGCCATCTCCTGCGGGCAAAAACCGTCTCGGCAGCGGGTCATTTCGTCCGCTGGCAGAACCTGGAAAGGTTTATAGGCTGAATCGACCCCCAAGGCACCCCCCTGCCCTCCCGTCGTCAGCCTTTCCTACACCCCACAGAACGCCCGATGGTGAGCACGCCTCGACTCCTGATCACCTGTGGCGATCCCGCAGGAATCGGACCTGAAACAGCGGTCGCAGCCTGGCAAGACGAATCGCTCCACGCCGCTGCTCGGCTGCGGGTTGTGGCCGCCCCTGAGATGCTCTCTGAGGCTGCCGGCCGGCTGGCATCGGGCAACAACGCACGACCGCTCGCCATCAAGGAAGTCGCTGCCGACGACCCGCGGTCGTCAACGGCTGAATGCCTGCTCGTAATCCCTCCTCCCCTGCCCTACTCGGCCGTACCTGCAGGTGTGATCTCGGCAGCAGGTGGCCAGTTTGCTGCCTCGGCGGTGCTGACTGCCTCCAAGCTGGTACGTGATGGTGGTGCCGATGCTCTGGTAACTGGACCGCTGCACAAGGCTGCTCTCGCAGCCGCTGGCTACGACGTGCCTGGGCATACCGAACTGCTCGCACGCGACTGCGGACTCGCCGATGCCGCAGTCTCGATGATGCTCTGGCTTCCCCCCGGGCCTGGCCTCGAGCATTCCGACGGGCTCGGCGTGGTGCATGTGACGCTGCACACCGGACTGGCCAATGCCGTGGCAGCGATCACCCAACCCAGGATCGAGGCCGCCTGCCGGCGGCTTGCCGAGATGCTCCGCCGGCTGCTTGATCGCGAGCCCCGGCTGGCTGTTGCCGCCCTCAATCCCCACGGTGGGGAAGGAGGCCTATTCGGTGATGAAGAGCAGCAGCTGATTGCCCCCGCGGTCGCCTCCCTGGCGGGCGAAGGTCTCACGGTTGATGGTCCACTCCCCGCCGACACCCTGTTTGCTCGTGCTGCTGCAGGAGCCTACGACGGCATCGTTGCACAGTATCACGACCAGGGGCATATCCCGATAAAACTTCTCGGCATGCATCGCGCCGTCAACATCACACTCGGCCTGCCGATCATCCGCACGAGTGTGGCCCACGGCACGGCCTTTGACATCGTGGGGCGTGGCATGGCTGACGCGTCGAGCATGCGGTCTGCGATCAAGGCCGCCACGCGTCTGGCCACGTCACGGGCGGGGACCGAAGATTCCCCCGATATGCCCTTCGGTCGTATCGATCACAGCGTTACTCGCCGGTGAGTAGATAAAGGCTGTCTGGTCGACCGGTTCACCAAGCCGAACGTCGTAGAGTTCAAACACGCCGACGGTCTCCGCCTCTCGTGTCGCCACCGGTCGTTCACCAGGCACGGCGAGATACTCAATACGAAACGGGAAGAGTTCGCGTTTACCGATCGACAGCCGCACCCTCCAAGGCACCCCATCAGGAAGCAGTTCGGCAGGCACCTGATCACCCTGAATCTGCTCGGCGATCTCTGGAAACATCCGCTTGGCCTGAGCGGGAATCCACTGCCCTTCGACAAGCCACACAGGCATGCCATCGATCTCCGCCGACGTCGCCTGCGTGAACACAAACCACTCACGCAGCCATGCCAGGATCCGTGGCACACCTCCAATGTGCTGCGTGATCGCCGGTGCGTCCGGGCCGGTGACATGCGTGACCGTCTCAACACGCTGGCGAACGCGAGCGACGTCAACGCGGTGAACCTCAACCGGATTTTCACCCCAGCGTCGGTAGGTCCAGAAACTCGCTCCGTCGAGCACCTCGAGTGTCTCCACGGTGAAGAACTCAGCTGCCGCAGCAGTGTGGCTGCGGGGATCAGCCGCGAGCGACGACTCAAAGCGATATCGCTGGTCTTCTCCGAGCCCAGTCTGCAGGTAGAGCCCTGCCCCGACCATCGACTGATCGCCCACCCGCACACGCTGACGCATCCGCGCCGAAATCGACGACTCGCGCGCGAGTCCCGTGATGCAGGCGGTGATGATCCGTTCGGCGCGGGCAGCCGCCTCGGGATCGTCGGGAGAGAGGTCGTCGGCTCCTCGGTCAACGGCCGCGTCACCGCTGAGCCCCGCTTCGGCCATCCTTGGAAGCTGGGGGGCTACGGCAGCCTCGGCCGTCTCGGCAGGACGTCCATACACACTCGCCGACGCATCCGGCTCGATCGCCGCAGTCCAGTTGGAAACCGTCAGGCCCAGAAACACTGTCAGCAGCAGTGGGGTTCGGCGGAGCATGGAGCGATTAGGCAACGCTAGAGCGTCCGGCGGGAGGGTTTGTATCGGTTTTTCCAAAGAAACCGGTCGGGAAGCGTCGACAACCTGTCATGGGCCATGGTCGGTTCATCCATGGTCACGGAGGCCGTCACCAGCCGGCCTCGCCACATCGAGTGTACGGAACTGGCTGCAGACGGCCCAAGCCCGATGCGACGCCGCTACCAGCCCACGCCCGCGAGAGGGACTTCGGAGAAAAAGCGATGCATGTCCGCCCCTTCCACATCCGCAGTTTTGAGACTGCTGCCCTCATCGGGCTCGTGGCCCTGGCCACAGGCTGCCGCATCCCGGCCAACTCACCCCTTTCGGGGCTGGCGCAGGTGAGGCCGACCGGTGGACCGCACACCAACGTGCTGCCACCTGCCGAGATGCTGCAACACCCCGGCCCTGGCGTTGAAGGCCCTGGCCCTGGCGTGATCGCGCCAGTGTCGTATGAGGCTGTCCTTGAAGCCGCCGGTGCTGGCCACCCCGGACATCCGGGAATGATGGTGCCTGCGTCTCAGATCAGCTTCGTCGAGCCAGCCGGCATGCAGGTCCAATGGGACGTTGCTGTTCCCGGAGGCTTCGACTCTGACCCACTCGTGACCCCTGGTCGTTACGACTTCGGCCAAGGAGCGATCTACCGGCTGAAACTGACAGACATCCCAGGGCATGAGGGTACGGAACTCTACCCAACCATCGAGGTTGGGCCGGAGACCGCTCGCACCTCGGCATACCTCGCGCATAACGCGGTGCCGTTCGTGCTCACCGATGAGGACTTCTCGCAGGTGACGCGTGGCAACTTCGTTACGAAGGTGGTCTATCTGCCGGACGCGGAGTATCAGGAACTCGCTGTCGCTGGCGTGGAGACGCTGGTGAGCACGCGTCTTGATCCAGGCGTTGACCCGGTGGTGGAGGCAGACCGTCGTGGCTCCATCCTGGCGATCATCCGCATCGGCAATAAAGACCTGCAGTCCTCCTCTGCCGGTGGCGATGGGATGGCGAATGCGGGAGATTCCGGCGCGATGCATGCATCGCACATGATGCCACTGGGCATGCCGAGCGGCGGCAATCCAGGAATGGTGCCTCCGGCCTTTGTGGCGGGAGCCACGGCACCGCAGTATGGAATGCCGATCACGGCAACCCCAATCGGGCTCCCAGGGCCAGCCCACATTCCGCTGGGTATCCCTGCTGGACTCCAGAAGCATTCGATTACCAACCACACGCGAACCCACCTGCCGCCGCCGAGCCGCTCAGTCAAGCTGCATGTCCAGCAGCAGCCTGGCCTGAGTTATCCCAAGCCGGCCACGAAGGGCTACATCACCGAGCGGACCGACATCCCGAAGCTGCACTTCAAGCAGCCTCACGGTGACCAGATCCAGATGGTCGGTGGTGCTGCCGACGCCTACGGCCCGCCCTCTGCTGAGGAGTGCTACGAGTGATGAATCGAGTGCAACGGGCGGATGCCCGCTGCCTCCGGCGAAAGCCGGGGGGTGTGCTGCGAGCGGCAGGCAGGCTGCTGGTGATTCTTGCGGTTGTCGTCATCGTCTCCCCGGGCATGGCCCAGGAGACGGTCAGGGCGGAAACAGCAAAACGGATTGCCATGGCAGAGCCTACACCGGGAGCGATTGGCGCCACGCCGCGCTCGCAGCACGCTCCTCGGCTCAGCCACATTCAGGCAGTCGCGGTGGAGGGACCTGACGGACTCCTCGTGGCTGTCGAAACGGGAGCCGGCTGGTCGGAACCACTGGCCGTGCCCCTGCGACTCGAGATGCCGGTTGGCGTGGCCTACCGGCTTCGGCTGACACAGATCCCAGGCTACGAAGGCATGGAACTGTTTCCGTCGGTGCGGGTTCTCGCCAAGCTCGACGCCCCGCCCACCGAACAGTGGCGGTTTCCACTCGAACTGGCGATTGACCGGGAAGATCTCGCCGACGCGATGGAAGGGGCTCTCGTGCGACGCGTCGTCTACTCAGCGACTGAGTGTCTGGAATCTGAAACGCCCGTCTCGTTCGATGTCGAGCCGGGCAACGATGCCCTAGAAGTGGCCCGCACCCTCGGTGATCCGGTCCTCGAGTTTGTTGTTGGCAATCGCGTTCCCTCCTCTGAGGTCTTGCCATGAGTTGGCTGCGGATCACATCGATCGCTCTGACGGCTCTCGCGCTGGCGTCCTGCCGCTCGATGCCGAAAGAGCCGCAGCAGACCACCACCGTGGTCGGCTCGATCGATGCAGGCCCCGTCGACTTCCATCCCTTAACTCCAAAGCAGCACGCGGCAGCACGCCCATCGCAGGTCACTCTTGCCAGCGGTGCCACCACAGAGCCCGCAACATTCGCAGGCGAGCCGAACTCCGCCGTGCAGCAGGTGGCCTTCGTGTCACCCCACGACCCCGCCACCTGCCGATCGCAGCAGTGCCAGCCTGGTGGCTGTCCACCTCAGCCCTGCCCCACCGTTGGGCCAATCCGGCTGATGCCAGCTCCTCCGCCGCTGGCGGGTGGCTGTGTGATCTGCGACGGCGGTGATCATCTCGCGGCTGCAAAGCCCGTGGGCGATGGAATCGGGCAGCTGACTGCCGGCGACACGGTTGCTCGCTATCGCGCCGAAGACGACCTCGAACACCAGGCCTGCATCACCGTCTCCAACTGTACCTGCGTCTTTGCACCACGGTTTGCCTCGGTACGAGAGGTGATCCGCGTTCATGAAGACTCCACGATCGCAGCCACCTCCCGCGTGGAACGAGACGACACCGTCGAAATCGATACCGGACTCGATCCGGTTGTCTCCGGTCGTCGTCGCATCGGACCTGACACCGCACGACAGAAGGCGACAGGCATGGGTCTTGAGACTGCCTCTGTTGCCCTGGCTGTGGCGGATGAGCTGCTGCCCGACGCCGCGATTGGAGAAGAGCATCCGCAGGCTGCCGCGAACGACCAAAACACGGAGCCGCTCTCACGGGTGCAGGACATCCGCGATCTCGTCGGCTTCGACATCCCGTTCGCCTGGACCTGCCTCCAGCAGGCCTCGGTCATGGTGGGGGAAAAGCCTGCTGCTGTGGTCTCGTCAGATCGCACAACGGCAACCCTACGGATCGAGGAAGAAGGCCGCGCCGAACTGACGATCTCAAAGTCGGCAGGAAGCCCCTCAGCTCGCGCTGGCGAAGAGCTCGATTTCACGATCGCTTTCTACAACTCTGGCGATCGTCCACTGGCAGATGTGGTGCTCGTCGATGCCCTGCCGCAGCGGCTGAGTTACGTGGCAGATTCGGCGGATGCTACCGTGCCGGCGACGTTTTCCACCGGCGAAGGGGATGACGACTCCGTTGTCCTCACCTGGCGTCTTAGCGGAACGCTGCAGCCGGGTGAGACCGGTTTCGTGAGATTCCGGACCATCGTCCGATAGGCTCAAACCTGGCGTCCGATAGGCTCAAACCTGGCGTCCGATAGGCTCAAACCTGGCGTGCAGGCTGTTGCGCAGCCTGTTTCGGCCACCGCCTCTGAAGGCTCGCTTGGCTGTCGCCCCGTCACGCGGGTAGCATGTGCTTGTGCCCAGCAGGTCTCGCCTGTTTGGATCAGCCTATTTTCTCGCCCGCCCGGGCCCGCAGCCCCGCTTCCGATGAGGCATTTTTCATGTCGAAACTCTTCTCCGCGGTTCACCGCGGTTGCTCCACCGCCCTGCCCTGTTCGATCACCACGGTCGCACGGCCATTGATCGCCCTCGTGATGGGCCTGGTCGCTGTCTCCGCTACCTCTGCTGCTCTCGCAGCTCAGCCCGCCGCGCCTGCCGAAGCACCCGCAGGCCTACCCGAAGTTCCCGCCTGTCCTGATGGAACGCCAGAAGAGCTGATGGCGTTTGTTCAGAAGCTGCAACAGCCCCAGGGGCGTCCTTCGTCCCGCGAGGAGATGATGCAGTACTTTGGACGAGTCGCAGCCGTCTCGCTCGAAGCCTCTGACAAGATTCTCGCGCAGTCGAAGCCCGGCGATGAGAACGCGATCGCCGGTTCGCGAATGAAGCTTGAGTCGCTGATGATGCTGTCGCAGCTGGGTAACGAGAAGGCGGAAGGCGACCTGATTGCCTACGCCGAGTCACTTGCCAACAGCCCCTCAGTTGAGCTGGCCAACGAAGCCCGCCGCATCACCCTACTGGTCGCCGCCCGTCGCGTGATGAACACTGGCGGTGAAGGTGGCGCTGAGCTGCTGCAGACGATCAAGTCGATGCTTGAGGCCAACCCGGACGACGCCCAGACTGCGCAGCTGGCGATGCAGGTGGCCAGTGCATTTGAGAACATGCCTGGTGGTGCTGATCTGGCAAAGCAGGCCTATGCCA
This sequence comes from Pirellulales bacterium, assembly GCA_016779265.1. GTDB lineage: Bacteria > Planctomycetota > Planctomycetia > Pirellulales > UBA1268 > M30B53. The sequence goes on from JADHNY010000014.1 coordinate 25,902, forward strand.
CGCTCTCCGTCACGCTGGCGAAGAGTAGCGACGAGCGGATCCAGCAGATGGCTGCCAAGTTTGACGGGGTGCTCCGGCGGCTCGACCTGCCAGGAAATCCGATCGAGATCACCGGCACGCTGCTCGACGGCACGCCTTTCAATCAGGCAAGCCTCGAAGGCCAGGTTGTGCTGGTCGACTTCTGGGCCACCTGGTGCGGCCCTTGTATTGCTGAGCTGCCCAACGTGCTCGAGCAGTACAAGAAGTATCACGCGCGTGGCTTTGAAGTGATTGGTATCAGCCTCGACGAAGACAAGAAGGCGCTGGTCGACTTCGTCAACGAGCGGAAGATTCCCTGGCCGATCCTGTTTGAGCAGTCGGAGGGATCTGGCTGGAATCATCCGATGGCCACGAAGTATGGCATCAGCGGGATTCCCACGGTGATCCTCGTCGGCCGCGATGGCCGTGTCGTGTCACTGGACGTGCGTGGCGAGAAACTCGGCCAGGCACTCGACAAGCTGTTTGCGGAGTGAACGAAGACCACTCGTGAGCACCTCTTCTTCCGAGGGGTCGCCTGGAGGCCACCCCACGTCAGGTCAAACGGAGTCGCCCGCCCGCGGGATCATCTCGCGGCGGGCGGCTGCCTTTGACTCCTCTGGCATTCGTCGCGCTTTCGATCTCGCGGCGAGTCTCGAGAACCCGATCAACCTTTCGATCGGCCAGCCCGACTTCTCCATGCCAGCTGAGGCCAGCCAAGCGGCCATCGAGGCAACAAAAGCTGGTCGCAACGGCTATACGCCAACGCAGGGCATCGCTCCCCTGCGAGAGAAACTGCTGGCCGACGTCGCAGCAGACCTGGGGCCCACCGACCGTGGGTTGTGCATCACCAGCGGAGCGAGTGGCGGGCTCGTGCTGGCCCTCATGGCACTGCTTGACCCTGGTGATGAGGTGATCATCTTCGAGCCGGCGTTTGTCATGTATCGCCCGCTGATTGAGTTCTTCGGCGGCCGCTGCGTTGCCATCGATACCGCCCCCTCGTTCACCATCGACGTCGACCAGGTGGCGGCAGCCATCACACCAGCGACGCGGGCCATCCTGCTCAACTCGCCTTCGAATCCCACCGGCTATGTGGTGCCGGGCGATCTTGTCCGCGACCTCAGCCGATTGGCGGAGGCTCGCGGTGTGCGATTGATCAGTGACGAGCTCTACAGGTCGTACTGCTACGACGAGCCTTTTGTCAGTCCGGCACGCTTTAGCGATGAGGTGCTTGTCATCGACGGCTTCTCGAAGAGCCATGCGATGACCGGCTGGCGGGTGGGCTACATCCACGGCCCGAAGAAACTGGTGGACGCGTGCGCGACGCTTCAGCAGTACACGTTTGTCTGCAGTCCTCAGGTTGGCCAGTGGGCAGCCCTGGCCGCGCTCGAGAGTGACATGGGAGCGCCACTCGACGTCTGCCAGCGAAAGCGAGACCGGCTGATGGAGGGGCTCGCTGGCTACTACAACTTCATTAAGCCCGGCGGCGCCTTCTATCTCTACCCGGAGGCTCCTGGTGGCTCAGGCGAGGCCTTTGCAGAGCGGGCCGTCCGTGAGGAGAAACTGATCGTCGTGCCGGGTACGGTCTTCGGAAAACGTGACACCCACATTCGTATGGCCTACACCGTGACGGACGAGACCCTGGATCGCGGCATCGCTGCCCTCCGCAGGCTGGCCCAGTAGCGAGCCTTTTAGGCACTCTTATGTCGAGCAGGCGGAATGGGAACCACCTGCTCGCGACCCTCGACGTGCGACTCGTCAATCACGTACGTGCTGCCGGCATGGTCGGGAAGGTCAAACATCAGGTCGAGCATGACATCTTCCATGATCGCACGCAGACCGCGGGCCCCCGTCTCACGCGACATGGCACGGCGAGCAATCGCTCCCAGCGCCTCGTCGGTGAACTCCAGCGTGCAGTTTTCGATTGAGAACAGCTTCTGATACTGCCGCACGAGTGCGTTCTTCGGCTCCTTGAGAACCTGCACGAGGGCAGGCTCGTCGAGAGGCTTCAGTGAAGAGAGCACAGGCAGTCGACCCACCAGCTCTGGGATCAACCCAAACTCGAGGATGTCGTCGGCGTCGACCTGTGGCAGCAGTTCCGCCATTTCGGCTTCACCGCGTTGCTCGGTCGGCTGACCGAAGCCGATCGTGCGCTTGCCGAGTCGCTTGCCGATGATCTGGTCGATGCCGACAAACGTGCCACCGCAGATGAACAGGATGTTGGAGGTGTCGAGCTGGATGTACTGCTGCTCGGGATGCTTCCGGCCGCCCTGTGGCGGCACATTGGCAACGGTTCCCTCGAGCATCTTCAGGAGAGCCTGCTGGACACCTTCTCCCGACACATCCCGAGTGATCGAAACGTTCTGGCTGGTCTTGCCAATCTTGTCGATCTCATCGATGTAGAGCACGCCCCGCTGAGCAGCCTCGATATCGTAGTCCGCGGCATTGAGCAGTTTGAGGAGCAGGTTCTCAACATCTTCACCGACATATCCAGCCTCGGTGAGCGTGGTGGCATCACCGATCGCAAACGGAACGTTGAGAATCTTGGCCAGCGTGCGAGCCAGCAGGGTTTTGCCGGAGCCGGTTGGCCCCATCAGCAGAATGTTCGACTTCTCAAGTTCGACATCGCTCGATTCACCACCATGCATCAGCCGCTTGTAGTGGTTGTGGACAGCAACGGCGAGCACCCGCTTGGCATGCTCCTGGCCGATGACGTACTCGTCGAGATGCGTCACGATCTCACGAGGTGCTGGAACCGTTGTGAAGAGCTGGCGGCTGGTGCCGCGGCGTCGCTTCTCCTGGTCGAGAATGGACTGGCAGAGATCGATGCACTCTCCGCAGATGTAAACATCACCGGGCCCCTCAACCAGCGGACCCACGTCGCGGTAACTCTTGCGGCAAAACGAGCAGAAGGCGTTCTTCTTGTTCGTGCCGTTCCCGCTCGTGCGGCGGCCGATGTTCACGTCTTTCCCAGATGGCATCTGCGTCGTCTCTCCCGTGTCTATCTCTCTGCCCCTCCACTCACCGGCACTGCACTCATGCCGGCGGTGCATCCTCCCCAGAAGAACGGCGGTCCTCATCAGAGTCACCCTGGTCATCGAGACGCGGATGCGGCTCGGTGGAGTGGTGCTCTTCGTTGTCCCCTCGCTGTGGAAATGCCTCGGCGGCACGCCCCCCTTGCGATGATACGGACCCGCTGCTGCCCGGTTCGACGAGTGTTCTTATCTTTCGGTATTCCTCATCGCTCAGCACACCCTTGTTCCGCAGATTCCGGTAATCCGCGAGCGCGGACTCCCAACGATCGGGATTGCCGGAAGACTCGCCCGTCCAGCCGCGGACCTTGACGATAATAGCGACGCCTATCGCCAAGAGGACGAGCAAGGCTGCCACGCTGACAAGGAACGACGTCATGGAAATATCAGGAATCGAGCCCGGCTGTTCTGCTCAGGCAACGTAGGCAACACGCACCACGATCTAGCAGAGGGTGAAACTCTGGGATGTGCCGCGAAGGCCGGTCATCTGCCTCCTCGTGCACCCCTTCTTCGGCAAGCTCCCCAGTATCGCCGTGGCGTCTCGGGATGGTCCAGCGAAATCCCCCCTACCCTGCCCAGGCTTCCGCAATGACGGTCACTCTGAGGCATCGTGAGCCTGGGCAACCCCGGAAAGGCCGGAGAAGTCGGAAACTCGCGCCTACCGGAAAAAACTCCCCACCTTCCAAAGGCATTGGCGGTCGATAGAAGAAGTATGGATGCGCTGTCGCCCTGCTTTACGAACGTCGAGTGCTCGCCAAAAAGCGTCAAGCTGTCTGCCTGGCGACAGAGACACTCCGCCGTGATCGTGCTGGCGTGCTTCACCGTGTTGGTCAGCCTGGTCAGCAGCTGGGCTCAGGAGGCTGGTCGTCAAACGCTGCCTGAGCCGATCCGCACCAACCGGCCCGTCTTCACAATTCCTTTCCAGCTCGAAGAATCCACGGCGGCTGAGTCAGCACCGCAGCGGGTGATCCTGGCGGTTTCGCGAGATCTCGGTGCCACGTGGCGGGATGTCGACGATGTGATACCGACTGCCCGTCAGTTCACCTACCGAGCCACCTCCGATGGAGAGTACTGGTTTCGGCTGCGGGCAGAGGACGCTCAAGGACGCCAGCGGGGAGGAAATGGCCCTGATGTACGGGTGATCCTCAACGCCTCTGGGCCCCGCGTTGCCGCCCGTGCCTGGCTCGGGCCGGACGGAGAAGTCGTCTGCCGCTTTGCCGCTTTCGACGACACGCTTGATCTGGCGTCACTGCGATTGGAATACCGCACAGCCGCAGAGCCAAACTGGCAGCCCATCGATGCGGTGGCGATGCTGTCTCGCGAATCACCGGCCCATCTGGTGGGAGAGGAACTCTGGTGGGCGGGTGATGACCCCAAAGGCCTCACGGTTCGGCTGACCATCCAGGATGCATCTGGCAACCCGACCACACAGCATGTCACGCTGCAGCCCAGTGATCCGGGGGTCTCCCAGCACGCCCTCGCTCGTGAGATCGGGGCCCCGCCACTGCCCGGCAGCGAGCCGCCCCCCGATCCAGAGCCAACGCCACCATCTCCTGCCACGGCGTTCGCTGCTGGCTCGACGGCCACCCCGCAAAACAGTGGCAACGTTCCGACCGCCCCCTGGCGTGGTGTCGAAGCCGGCTGGGATGTCAACGGCGGCGGAGCCCCACGGCCTCAAGGCGGCGTTGCCAGCGTGCTGACCGCTTCCCGTCCCCAGCCAGCCGTCCCCGAGAGCCTTGGGCTCGCTCCAGGCCTGACGCCACCAGTAGAGCCTGGCCTGACATTCGGGCAGATGCCTGCCACCGACCTCCGCTCCGAACTCGCCCTCGGCAACGCTGTCGCCGCGAACACTCCGGAAAGCCGTACCTACAAAGGACGGCCCCTGATGCTATCCCGCTCCCGACGGTTTTCCTGGGACTACGCAGTCGACGCTGCGGGAACAGGGCGTCCGGTTGGGAGTGTTGAACTCTGGGGCACCCGCGACGGTGGCGTCACATGGCAGCGGATCGCCATAGATGACGACCGCACGAGCCCCATCGATGTGGCTCTCGAGCAGAGCGGACTGATCGGCTTCCGGCTCGAACTTGCTGCGGAAGGAGAACGGGTGCAGCCGCCACGCTCAGGAGATCCGCCGCAGTGCTGGGTGGGCATCGATGAAACACCACCAGTCGTGACCATTCACTCCGTCGTCAGCGCGAATGAGCCAACAGCGACGGGTGAAGAGATGCTGGCCGTGGCCTACGCCAGCGAAGATCCCCTGATCGTTCCGCTGGGCGTGAAACTGCAGTTCTCACCAAACTCCGAGGGACCGTGGGCAACGGTCGCGGATGGACTTGAGGCGACAGGACGGTATCTCTGGGCACCTGATCGCAGCGTGCCGGCGCGAGCCTATCTCCGGATCGAGGCGGTCGATGCGGCAGGCAACGTCGGCTATGCGGTGACGCCAGAGCCGGTGCTCGTGGGAGGTGGCCGGCCAACCGGTCAGCTGGGCACCCTCCGACCACTTTCCACGCCTCCTGCTCCGTAAGGCGGTACACTCGCGAATCCTTCGCGAGATTTGTCATGCCGTCGGCCACCTCCGCTCTCGACCTGCTGCTGGAGCCTCTCACTGCAGACACGTTGTCAGCGGCGAGCATGGTGGCGATTGTCGGCGATGATCCCTTTCTCTCAGGCGAAATGATTGGCAGCCTGCGGGAGATCCTCTGCCCGGATGAGGCCGATCGCAGCTGGGCCTGGCGCGAGTTTGCCGGAGATGCGATCGACGATCCTCGGGATGTGTTTGACGAAGCCGCCACCGTTGCGATGTTTGCCACCGCCACGCGAACGGCGGTGGTGCGGGCGGCAGATCCCTTTGTGACCAAGGCCCGGGCGACCCTCGAGCAGCTGGCAGCCTCTCGTGGAAGCCGTGGCCTGGTCGTGCTGGAAGTGAAATCGCTGCCAGGCAACACGCGGCTTGCCAAGGCGATTGCTAAGCATGGCCTCGTGATCGAGGCCACGGTGCCTCCTCGCACAAACCTGACGGCGTGGCTTCGGAGGTGGACGAAGGCAACGCATGACTGTCAGCTCCCGGTTGCCACCGCTGAGCGGCTCGTCGAGCGGCTCGGCAACGACCTCGGACAGATCACCCAGGCCGTTCGTCGCCTGGCTGCGGCAGGTGGCTCAACAATTCCACCGGAGGCGGTAGATGATGTCGCCGGCGGCCCGCGTGAACAGTCCGCCTGGCAAATGGCAGATGCAGCCTCCGCTGGTCGAGCGGCAGAGGCAGTGGCCATGCTGGCTGACCTCCTTGAATCGGGGGAGAACCCGATCGGCTTAACCGCACAAACGGCCGCAGTCTTCAAGCGTCTCTCCACCGCGGCCCGGCTCCTAGCCTTGCCCCGCGACGCAGGCCGTCCCAAGAGTCTGGAGGATGCCCTCAGGCTGGCTGGCGTGGCCGCCTGGCCCAAGGCGTTGGAGGCCGCCAGGGAGGCACTCATCCGCCTCGGTCCAGAGCGTGCGCGTGCCCTGCCCTTCTGGCTGCTGCAGACGGACCGCTCGCTGAAAGGCGACGCCTCCCGCGGCCTGCGATCGCGACTGGCACTCGAGCGGCTCATCTGCAAGATGGACGCTCAATACATGCCCCCTCGCCAGGCAGGAGCGGACGCCCGCCCATCGCAGCGTCCCCGTCGGCCGGCCCACAGGAGTTGAACTGACGCGTGGAAGCCGCACAGTCCGTCGATCGTCGGGATGTCTGGGACAATCCCCTTGCCACTCGCTACGCCTCCGCTGAGATGACGGCGGTCTGGAGCGACCGCAATCGCTATCGGCTCTGGAGGCAGGTCTGGCTGGCGTTGGCAGAAGCGGAGGCCGAGCTCGGCCTGCCGATCACCGATGGCCAACTGACGGCGATGCGGAAGGCGTTGGAGCCGGTCGATTTCGCCAAGGCAGCGGCATACGAACGGCAGATGCGGCACGATGTCTTTGCCCACCTGCACACCTTCGGCGATGCCTGCCCCGAGGCTCGGCCGATTCTACACCTCGGTGCCACCAGTGCATTTGTGACTGACAATGCAGACCTGATGCTCCTGCGAGACTCGATGGAAATCCTGGTCGCCCGGTTGGCCACTGTCATTGAGCGACTCGCCGACCGCGCCCTGGAGACCCGCGATCTGGTCTGCCTGGGCTTCACGCATCTGCAGCCTGCTCAGCCGACGACGATTGGCAAGCGGATCTGCCTCTGGATTCACGAACTGCTGCTCGATCTCGATGAGCTCTCCCACCGTCTCTCGCGACTGCGAGCCCGCGGAGCAAAGGGCACAACTGGCACCCAGGCGAGTTTTCTCGAGCTCTTCCATGGTGACCATGCCAAGGTCTGCCAGCTGGATCGATTGGTCTCCGAGAGGCTCGGCTTTACCGCGTCCTACGACGTCACCGGGCAGACCTACACCCGCAAGGTCGACTCGCAGATCGTGCAGACGCTTGCGGGTCTTTCCGAATCGATGCACAAGACAGGCAACGACCTGCGACTTGCCGCCGCTGCCGGCGAAATGGAAGAGCCGTTTGAACGCGATCAGGTCGGTTCGTCCGCCATGCCCTACAAGCGGAATCCAATGCGGAGCGAGCGGATGTGTGGGCTTGCTCGCTTCGTGATGGGACTCGCCGTCACGGCGGAGCAGACCGCAGCTGTGCAGTGGTATGAACGGACACTCGACGATTCGGCTCCCCGCCGCCTTGTGCTCCCGCAGGCGTTTCTTGCCACCGACGCACAGCTGGTGCTGCTGGCGAACATCGCCGGTGGTCTGGTCGTGGTGCCCGGCAGTATCGCCCGCAATCTCGAATCCAAGCTGCCGTTCCTGGCGGCAGAGCGAATCTTAATGGCAGGCACGACGGCCGGTGGTGATCGTCAGGAACTCCACGAAGCGCTGCGGCAACACAGCCACGCAGCGACGATGGGGATTCGCGAGGGGCATGAGAACGACCTTGCCGACCGCCTCCGCAACGACCCGCTCTTCGCGGCTGTCGACCTGACTGCGGCCATGGAGCCAAAGGGGCTGGCGGGACGGGCTCCAGAACAGGTGGTGGAGTTTGTCGAGGGTCCTGTTCGAGAAGCCCTCGCCGCGCATCCGGCCCGCCTGACCGAGTCGGAGCTGCGGGTCTAACAGGCTCGCTTCCCCGCAGTTCGGCTCTCAGGCTCTTCCCAAAGCCGTGTGGGCTTACACACGATCGTGGTGTCGGCTGCGGCTGCGGTTGCTGCGGCAGTCGCTGCAAAGGCCGCTGATGATCAGTCGGTGGCCCTGCGGACGGAACTGATGCTGGGCGGCAACCGCCTCACGGATCCGCAGAATCTCCTCGCTAGAAAACTCGATCAGTTTCTGGCAGCCCGTGCAGTAGAGATGGTCGTGCTGGGGATAGCCGTAGTCGTGCTCATAGACGGCGCGGCCGCCGAGCACCATTTTTCGCAGCAGGCCAGCCTCGACCATTTCCGTCAGCGTGCGATAGACGGTTGGGCGGCTGGCCCGTTCGCCCTCGGGCGTACCGCGGATCAGGTCGAGGAGTTGCTCGGCATCGAAGTGTTCGTGGCGACGATAGACCTGCTCGACGATCATCCGCCGCTGCTTCGTGATCCGCTTCCCTCGGGCCTGGAGAAACTCGTCGAACCGCTCGCGGGGAGAGAGCGCCACCTTCACGGTTCCCAACGAGAAGTCGTCCGTCAGAGATGTGTCGGTCTCGGACATCGCCAGATCACCCTATGGGCTCGCCTCTCACATGGCGGCCCGCACATTTCCTCAGGTCGCCACACTTCCCTGACCACGCTACAGAACATCTGCGCCGGTCAACACAGACGCCGCTGTCGGAGTACCGACAACGGCGTCATTGTGTTTCAGAAGTGTAGCGATCCCGGGTCGCTCAGCCCAGCAGGATGGCGGATCCTGCGGAAACGAACCTCGATCGCTTCGCGTCGCTGCTTAGCCGATGCTCTCAAGCAGCCGGTCGAGGGCGATGTCGAGCTTCTCGGCAGTCTCGTAGGAGCCGTCGGCGATGGCAGCCCGGATGGCCTGCACGCGATCCATGCGGATCTCGCCGGCGGTAGCTTCCGCAGCCGACACCCCATCGACCGAAAGTGCGACCGAATCGTGCACTTCGCCGATTGGCTGCTGCATGCTGGCCTTGGTCGACTCTGTCGACTCAACGCCACGAACACCACTCGCAGCCTGCGTGTTATTGATTCCCCAAATCTGCATCTCACCCTCCTTGCGGATCATCCGCTTCAAACACGATGCCGGTGAATGCCACCGCACCACTGTGTACTGTCAGGCCTCTTGCCCGGCTGATCACCACTACGTCGCGTTGCGACTTGTGGTTCATGTCTCTTCGAGTATTCCCGCGCCTGGCACCTGCTGTCGAGCGGAGCTCGGTCGGTGGCGTTTTTGGCGGGAGCACTCGGCCGCATGACCCTTCCGTTTGTGAGGGTCCACACGATCCGACACACCATCAGCTTCCTCGTATCGTCCTTTCAGCCTGGTCGGCTTCAGCTTTTTTCAAAAAAACCGGTTTAGCCCATCGCAAACTCTGGCTTCCGTCGCCCAAGCTGGTTCTGCAGCCGCTCGACGATCGCCGAATGCATCTGACTGACGCGGCTCTCAGAGAGGTCGAGCGTTGCCCCGATCTCCTTCATCGTCAGCTCCTCGTAGTAGTAGAGGATGATAATCAGCCGCTCGTTACGGTTGAGCCCCTTGGTCACCAGCCGCATCAGATCGTTCTTCTGGATCCGTCGCGTCGGGTCTTCACCCTTCTTGTCTTCCAGAATGTCGATCTCTCGCACATCCTTCGAGCTGTCGGTCTCACACCATTTCTTATTCAAGCTCACCTGGCTGACGGCATTTGCCTCAACCAGAAGCTTCTCAAACTCTTCGCGAGAGAGCCCCATATGCTCAGCCACCTCGGCATCCGCCGGGGTCCGCCCAAGCTTGGTCTCCAGTGTCTTAATCGCTTCATTGAGTTTGCTCGCCTTGCTTCGGACGAGTCGTGGTACCCAGTCCATCGTGCGGAGTTCGTCGAGCATCGCACCGCGGATTCGCGGCACGCAGTAGGTCTCGAACTTCACGCCTCGCGACATGTCAAACGCGTCGATGGCGTCCATGAGCCCGAAGGTGCCGGCTGACGTCAGATCGTCGAGCTCCACACCATCTGGCAGGCGAGCCCAGATCCGCTCGCCGTTGTATCGCACCAGGGGAATGTAGAGCTCGATGAGCTGATTCCGCAGGTCCTCATTCGACGAATCTGCCTTAAACCGTCGCCAGAGTTCCTGAACCTGTTCGGCAGGGAGTTGATGCGCCACCTTCGTCCTCCGTGATGATTCGCGACCGAGCATCCCTGCTTGGCCACTTCCAACGTCATGTTGATCGTTCCACTGCCCTCGAGGTCCGATACCTACCAATTCTTTAAAATCGGATTCGAGCAGGCAGTTCCTTGAATGTTTTTTCGCGGTCCCTTACGTCTTCACTGATTCCTCTTACGCTGCTGATGCTCGCGGGTATCCGCGATCCCCAACCGTGGCGAAGATCTCCACGCGGGCTTCGTCTGCTGTCTCCTCAATCGAGAGCACAGGAACATCGGGCAGATCGTTTGCGAGCATGGAACGGACGCGGCGTCGCAAAGATGCAGGCACAACAAGCACCGGCGGGCTGCCCCGCTGAAGCCCAGGCCTGACAGCTCGACGAATCTCGGACATCAGCTGTCGTTCATCGAAGCTGCTTTCCTGAGTGTTCTGCAGATGACTCTGGAGATCGGCAATCGCCTGCCCTGTGAGCCGCACCGTCGGGAGCCTTCCGGCTCCGTCGCGAGCTCTGCGGCAGATCGTTCGTGAGAGGCCACGTCGGACCCACTCCGCGAGCTGCTCCGGCTCCGCGGTATCGCCCGCGTGATCTGCCATGATCTCGAGCAACGCCGGGAGAGGCCGAATCGGCACCCCTTCTCGCACCAGCTGCTGCAGCGTGCGGTGAACCAGCTTCAGCGGCAGCAGCTCTGGCACGACGCCATCGACGACCGCCGGCTGACTCTGCCGCACGCTTTCAATCAGGCGAGCGACAGCATCGCGTGTGAGCAACAACTCTGCTCGGCGTCGGACCGCTCCCTCCAGCGCCCGCATCACCACATCAGCGGTGTCGTGCAACTGGCTGCCGCGTTGCCTGGCAGTGGCCACTTCACGCGCAGCAATCCAGCGACTGGACGCATGGCTCAAAGGATCCACCACCGCATACTCATCATCGAATGGCGACAGCTCACCCCCAACGGCGAGCACCCGGCCTGCTGGCAGGATGTCTTCGTAGAGCACCTCTCCGGCGATCTGGATTCGACACCAGCGTGACGCCGCGTCCATCGAATCACGGAAGACGACCTTCGGTAGCACGATACCGAGATCGGCAGCCAGGCTTCCCCGCAGGGCGGTCGTACGAGCGGGAAGCACCGGCGCCGGCCCTGCCACCAGGTAGAGCAGGTCTCTTCCGAGCTCGACGCTGACTGCCTCATCGCCGAGCAGCTGCGTCATCAGCCGCTCTGGTGGAGCGGTGTCTGCCACGTCCTCTGCGACCGGTGATGCCGCATGCCGCTGCCGCCAGGCGATCACGGCCAACACCGCAGCCACACTGACCAAAGGCAAAAACGGAAGCCCCGTGAGACTCAGGGCAGCCAGAAAGACTGCTGCCGTGGCCAGCACCTTGGGCTTCCCCCCAAACTGCCGGCCGAGCTCTCGTGACAGATCGGCGGCATGACTTGACCGCGAGATCAGCAGCCCCATGGACACCGAGATCAGCAGACTCGAGGCAGCGGTCACCAGGCCGTCACCGATGGTCAGCTTGCTAAACACCTGACCGGCCCGATCGATTGGCATGCCATGCTGCAGCGTGCCAATCGCGATGCCCCCAGCAAGGTTAATCATGGTGATCACCACTCCGGCGATCGCCTCCCCCCGCACGAAACGACTTGCTCCATCCATCGAAGAGAAGAAATCGCTGCGGCCTTGCAGCTCGTTACGAAGCCTGCGGGCCTCGGCGGCGGTAATCGAGCCAGCTTTTAGCTCAGCATCGATCGCCATCTGCCGGCCGGGCATCGCATCGAGCGTGAAACGAGCCGCCACTTCGCTGGTCCGGCTCGCCCCGGCTGTAATCACCACCAGCTGGACCACGGCAATGATGGCAAAGATCACCGCCCCAACTGCAAGACTGTTACCAGAGACAAACCCGCCAAACGCCTCGACAACCTGGCCAGCCGCTGCCTCGCCGTCGACGGCAGCTCTCGTCAGAATCAGTCGGGTAGTGGCAATGTTGAGCACAAGACGAACCAACGTCGCCCCCAGCAGGAACGTCGGGAAGACCGCCATCTCAAGAGGTGTTCTCGCCGCGATGGCGGCCAGCAGTGCGATCACCGCGGCGGTCAGATTGGCAGCGAGCAACAGGTCGATCACCGTCGGCGGAAGCGGCACCACCACCGCAACCATGGCCACGAGCATGGCCACAGGAATCGCAGCGTCAGCGAGATAGGCTGTGACAGGTCGCGAAGCGACAGCTGGTGAGCCGGGCATGGACGTCATGACGAGATCGACAACAGGACGGTAGCCGCCCGGCACACACCTGCGTGCGAAGCCTCCGAAGCGGGTGGCGGACGGTAGCGATCAGGCTGCCATGGGTCCAGACCGGTCGATGCTGCAGACGAGGCGGGAAGAGGGGCGACGACGGCCGTCAGCCAGCCTCACTCGAGATGCGTTTCTCGATGCTGACCCATGGGCTGTATATTTCCGCGTGGATGAGACCTCTTCACCGCTCGCTTCTCCCCTGCCCCGGAAACCGCTGTGCTCCCGAGTCTTCTTGCCGCGTCTGCCTCACCTGCCACCGTTGACATCGCTGGCACCATACACGCCGGCCATTGGCTGGGCTTCGCTGCCTTTGTGGCGGTGATGCTGACGCTCGACCTGACGGTGTTTCACAAGAAGGCCCACGAGCCGACACTCGCCGAGAGCGGCTTCTGGACGGCCTTTTGGTCGATGCTGGCGCTCGCCTTCAACGGCATCGTCTGGTGGTGGCTTGGCAGTGATGCGGCCATCGAGTTTCTCACCGGCTACCTCGTCGAGTGGTCGCTCTCGATGGACAACGTGTTTGTCTTTGCTGTGGTGTTTGGCACCTTCCGCGTGCCGCTGAAGTATCAGTACCGGGTGCTGTTCTGGGGCATCCTCGGCGCCGTGCTGATGCGGCTCACGTTCGTGCTGGTGGGAGCTGAGCTGATCGCCCACTTTAAGTGGGTGTTTTGGATCTTCGGTGGCTTCCTGGTCTACACCGGCATCAAGCTCGCCGTGTCACACGACGAGGTGCATCCCGAAGACAACTTTCTGCTCAAACTCGCTCGCCGTGTGATGCCCTTCACGACACAGCCGTCGGGAGACCGGTTCTTTGTCCGCGAGGAGGGCAGGCTGGTCGCCACGCCGCTGTTCCTCGTACTCCTGGTCGTTGAGAGCACCGATGTGCTGTTTGCCGTCGACAGCGTGCCAGCGATTTTTGGTGTGGTCACCGAAGGCACACCCTACTTCACCTTCGTGGTGTTCACATCCAACGTGTTCGCGATCCTGGGGCTGCGGGCCCTCTATTTCCTGCTCGCGGGCGTGATGGATCTGTTTCGCTTTCTCAACTACGGGCTCTCTGCGGTGCTCGTGTTTGTGGGAGGCAAGATGATCGCGGAGGCGGCCCGCCACAACGAATGGCTCGCGGAACGAGGTGGCTGGGATGCCCACGCCGAGGGTCATCTGATCGCCCCCTGGCTGTCGCTGGTCATGATCGTGGGCCTGATTGGGGTCAGCGTGATCGCCTCCCTCGCCTATCCTGCCCCGAAGACAGAGGCGTCGACCTCTTCGGAGCAGCCAACAGAAGAAGATGGGCAGCCCTAGCCGAGCAACGCAGGACAAACTGAGAGCGGAATGGTAGAGCCGTTTGAGACCGAAGCCGCTCCTTCTTCGACAGGGCCGGTTAGACTGACGTCAGGCGAGCCGAGCGAGGGCCGCCGAGCCGGAGGGTGGCGTAGAGATGGGATGGCTTTCAGGACTGTCGCCGGGGTCACGGCCCGTCATCAATGGCTCGACCTGGCGGACCGTGCATGCGATCAATGAGATGGAAGAGGAGCTGAAACTCCTCGACGACACTCGGCTCCGACGGCTGGGGCGCTCGCTCTCCTACCGAGCTCGATCGGGCGAGCCGCCGGAAGACCTCCTGATCGAATGCTTCGCTGCCACGCGGGAAGCCGGGCGGCGGACGATCGGCATGCGGCACTACGACGTGCAGCTGCTCGCCGGGGTGGCTCTTGTGAATGGCAGCATTGTGGAGATGCAGACGGGCGAGGGAAAAACGCTCGTGGCCACGCTCCCTCTCGTGCTCTTCGCCCTCTACGGAAAGGGTGCCCACCTGGCGACGGTGAACGACTATCTCGCCCAGCGGGACGCCGACTGGATGACCCCCATCTTCAAAGCCCTCAACCTGTCGGTGGGCTGCGTGCAGTCTGAAATGGACTTCGATGCCCGTCGCGAGGCGTATGCCAAGGATGTGACCTACGGCACTGCCAAGGAGTTTGGCTTCGACTTCCTCAAAGACAGGCTGATGGGCCGTGAGATTGCTGAGGGCCGCGTCGATCTTGGGGCAACTCTGATGGGGCGAGCCGGAACCGGCCCCAAACTGCTGCAGCGGCCCTACTGGTTTGCCCTTGTTGACGAGGCCGACAACGTGCTCATCGACGAGGCAAGAACACCGCTGGTGATCTCGTCGGCCCCGGGTGAGGCCCAGGCCAAAGAGCAGGCATTGTTTGAGTTTGCCGCCGATGCCGCCACACAGCTAAGGCGTGACGAAGACTTCGAGATCGACCCCCAGAAACACACCTGCGAACTGCTCGGCCCCGGACGCAGTCGCGTCCGCGCTCTCGATCGGCCGCACCTGCTCGAGGCAACCAGCCTGCTCGTGCTCTACGAAGCGGTGGAGCGGGCAGTCCGCGCGAAGGAGATGTTTATTCGGGATCGCCAGTATGTGGTGCGTGACGGCAAGATCGTGATCGTTGATGAGTTCACAGGTCGTGCTGCAGAAGGTCGCTCCTGGCGAGATGGCTTGCATCAGGCTGTGGAGGCGAAGGAAGCCGTGGAGATCACCGTCCCCTCAGGCCACGCCGCACGGATTACCATCCAAGACCTGTTTGCTCGCTGGCCGTATCTCGCGGGAATGACGGGAACGATCGCCACCAGCGCCAGTGAAATCGCCCGCACCTATGACGTCGCGGTCGCCGTCGTCCCCACCAATCGCCCGGCGATCCGCAAACGGCTTACGCCAGTCGTGGTGGCCGATGAAGCGGAGAAATTCCGTCAGATAGTGGAGGAGGTGGCGGAGTTTCATGCGGTAGGGAGGCCTGTGCTCATCGGCACACGATCGATCGATAAGTCTGAGCAGCTGTCCGTCCTGTTGAACGATGCTGGCCTGCCGCACACAGTTCTCAATGCCCGTCAGATTGAGCAGGAGGCAGAGATCGTCGCGAACGCGGGGCAGCGTGGGCAGATCACGGTCTCGACTAATATGGCTGGCCGAGGCACCGACATCCGCCTCGGAGAAGGCGTGGAAGAACTAGGTGGCCTGCATGTGATCTGCACCGAACTCCACGACTCCGCTCGCATCGACCGGCAGCTGGTCGGCCGGTGTGGCCGGCAAGGCGACCCGGGCAGCTGGCGGCAGTATGTCGCGGCTGACGACGACATTCTGATGATGGGCTACGGGCCTAAACGAGCGAAGCGGATCGCGGCCTGGGTCGCGAGCCATGTCTCATCCAACCCCGAGCGGCTGCTGAAGGTCTTTCGACGGGCTCAGCGAAAAGTCGAGGCTCGACACGTCCGCCAACGTCGGGTGCTGGAATACATCGAGCGGCAACGGGCGGAGGGGCATATCCAGATGAGCCAAGACCCCTATCTTGATGCGGCCAGCTGAGCCGTCAGCCGCAGGCCGGTGGCGGCGTGGGCTCATGAGACGCCAGGCAGTCCTTGGGGGAATCGGTGGCACCCATGAGCGATTGGCGTTGACTCAGGGCGGCTGCTGAAGGATTTTCTCGGCGTTTCCACGGCCGTGAAACCCGAGCCTGCCCATGCCTCGCCCCCAGACCCCATCCTTCGCGTCGCTGATTCGTGGCCTTGCTATGGCCATGCTGCTGACCGCCGCCCTGCCTGCGTGGAGCCAAGAGGCCACAACCGCCACGGAGCCTCCGCCGAGCGAGCCGGGAAGTTTCTTCCGTTCGCCACCGCCCCCCGCTGAGCCGCCCCCCGCTGAGGCGTCTGATCCTGCACCAGCGAGTGACGAGGACGCCAGTGGCATGTCGAGCTTTGGCCCCCCTCCCTCATTTGATACCCCCGCCTCATCGCCGCCTGCCTTCGCTCCAGCGACAGAAGCCCCCGCCCAAGACACGACCAGCCCACCGCTGGACGCTGCATCGGCAGGCGAGGCTCCGCCGCCCGGCTCTACACCTGCTTCCGCCTTCACGAGCCCTGCCCCACCCGCGAGCACCTCTGGCTTTGGCACTCCGGCGTCGACAATGACGTCGCCTCTAGGGGCCTCTGATAACGATTCGCCCGCAGGGCCGTCTGCCGATGGCACTCAGTCTGTGCTGACAGCGCCGCCAGAACCGCTCGGGCCGCCTGAAGAGTTTGGCTCACCAACCGCGTTGAGCTCACCACCTGAGGCAGGCTTTGCTGCTCCGCCAGCAGCGTTCGAGACACCTCCCGCAAACCCGCTGCAGCCTGCTGCCCCCCTGGGAATAACCAACACCGCTCCTCCCACCGCAGCATTGGCAACCGAGCCACTGACCGCCGCGTCTGCTGCTGAGCAGTCAGCCGCGATGCCAACCGGCCCCGCGACAATGCTGATGGGTCTCGCCTTGGACGCTGTTGAGTCTGGAGAGGGCCCAGAAATCATGGCCGGACTCGCCACACGACCGCTGCCTCTGTTGGAGGCACTCGAGCGATCGGGGGATCGCGGACGCAGGCTCTGGATCACCCAGGCCTACTGGAAGGTGGTCGAAAAGGTCGCGGTACTCCGCTGGACTGCCGAAGCCGCTGGTCGCCTCGACCTCGTCGCTCCGAGCGGCGATCCTCACGACCGAGCGACGCTCGACGTCGCGGTGGCCTCCCGACTCGCCGATGTGGCAGCGGCACGGGCGGCGCTTGTGTCGGCTCAACAGGAACTCGTGGATCTCGTGCGACTGTCGGCAAGCGAGCCTCTCCCCTGGCCTATCGATCGCCCTCTGGCCACGTCCTACGAAACACATTTTGACGTGCTCTTTGCGTCGCGGATCGCCACCGGCAGGATTCGGGCGATCCACCGTTCGCTGCCGCTGGAACATGAAGAGGTTGATGCACGGGCTGTCGCTGTGCTTGCCGCGGAGACCGCCCTCGAGATGGCGGAGAACGATCACGCCCGTGGGACGCGGGGCATTGAATCGGTGATTGCTGCACACGCAGCGCTTCTGCAACAGCAGCGGGCCCTCGCCGCAGCGGTGACCCGCTACAACGACGACATCGTGGAATATGTGATGGCCGTCGCTGATTTCTCCGTGCCAGACGAACAGTTCGCAGCCATGCTGATCGGCACACCGAAGCCATGGCGGCCGCCGGTGACCCTCACATCCAGCTCCACTCCGATCACCGGAGTCCCCACGCTCGCAAGCCCGCAAACCGGTGGTGTGACCGTGGGTGGTGGCGTGCCCGCAGTGGCCGGGGTGCCAGCAGTCGGTGGTGCGACAACAGCGAGCGGTCTGCCGGCAGGTGGTGGCGTGCCCGTGGGTGGAGCAGCGTTTCCTCTGCAGTGATTCATGCCCCCAACGCGTCACAGCTGCCAGGGCACTCCATCAGCAGCAACCGATCGGTATCCTGATCGGATGGACCCATCTCTCGCCACGTCCGCTTCGCTGTCGTCTCCACCAGCGGCGACCCCATCCGTACCACCGCTGTCGATCGGAGGCCTCGTGGTCGATCCACCGGTGCTTCAGGCGCCTATGGCGGGCTACACGAACTACGCCTACCGCCAGGTCGTCCGCGAGTTTGGTGGTGCAGGCCTGTTGGCCACCGAGATGATTGCCGCCCGTAGTGCCGTCTGGCTTGAGAGTGAACGCGGCGAACACCCCGATCGGCTCTGGGGCGTGCGTGAGGAGCCTCGGCCACTTGCCGTGCAGATGTGGGACAACGATCCCGAGAACCTCAGTCGCGTAGGCCGACGGCTGGCTCGCGACTTTCGCGTCAGCGTTGTCGACCTGAACTTCGGCTGCCCCGTGCGGCAAGTGACCCAAAAGGCACACAGCGGGTCGTGGCTGCTGCAGGATCCCGAACGGGTAGGAGCCATCGTGCGGCGGGTCGTGGATGCCTGCGATGGCACGCCTGTTACCGCCAAGATCCGGCTCGGCTGTGGCCCCACCTGCCAGACAGGGGTCGAGGTGGCCCAGCGGGTTGAAGAAGCGGGAGCCGCCTGCCTCACCGTGCATGGCCGCGTGGCGAGCCAGTTCTTTAAGGGGCGGGCTGACTGGGATGCCATCACCGACATCAAACGCAGTGTGTCCCGCATGCCGGTGGTAGGGAACGGCGACATTACCTCAGCTGAAGTCGCCGTCGCCCGACTGCGTGAGACGGGCGTTGATGGCATCATGGTGGCACGCGAGGCACTGGCAAAGCCGTGGATCTTCGCCCAGATCGCAGCCCTCCTGCGGGGCGAGCCGCCGCCGAGCGATCCGACCCTTGCCGAACAGCGAGAGCTGGTCCTCCACCACTACGACTTGGTCTGCCGTCGCTTCGGCGTGGAGCGTGGCACGCTGCTGATGCGGAAGTTTGCCTGCTCCTACGCCCAGGGCATCTCTGGAGCTCGCGAGTTTCGTGCGGCGGTCTCGCGAACCCTCTCGCGAGAGGAGTTCCTCGACGTGGTGCAGACGAAGTTTCCCCATGACTGATTCCCTGGCGTGGCACTACCGGTGCCAGTCGAGGGGGCCCAGGAGTATTTTTCGCAAGCCGGCTTGTCAAAAAACCGAAGCGTCCTATCGTGGGACATATGGCATCACCAGCATCACAACGCGATCGGCAGTCCTGTGCTCCGGCCGTTCCGGCATCCGAGCCACTGCCCACCCTGCACGGCTCGGATGAGCCGTTGGTGGATCTGCTGCGGGGCGGTGCGTCGCTGAGCGTGCCCGAGCTGACCGCGGCGATGGGTGTGACCGCCACCGCCGTCCGACAGCGACTGCAGAGGCTGATGAAGGCTGGCGTCGTGGTGCGTGAGCCGAGTCCTGTGGAGGGCACCGCGAGCCGAGGACGGCCGTCGCATGTCTATCGCCTCTCTGAGATGGGACGACGACTGGGTGGAGACAACTTTCGCGACCTGGCCATGGTGCTCTGGCAGGAAGTCCGACAGATTGAAGAGCCTTCCGTCCGCCGGGGCCTGCTCGCTCGCATCGGCCGCTCCTTGGCGGAGGCCTGCCGCACCCGGACGGATGTGTTTTCATCGGCGTCGTCCCCCGCAGAACGCCTGTCTTCCCTGGCGACAGCTCTGCGGGATCGCCAGATCGCCTGCGAGTGCAGCCACTCCGATACCGATGGACAGCTGGCTGTGCTGACGACCCACACATGTCCGTATCCCCAGCTCGCCGAGGTCGACCGTGGCATCTGTGCAGCTGAGCGGGTGATGCTTGAGGAACTGGCCGAGGCTCCCGTGCGGCTGACGGAATGTCGGCTCGATGGCGACGCCTGCTGCCGGTTCACCGTTTCCGCGGCTTCAAAACCGGCTGCTGCCGCCAGTCAGCGAGGGAGGCAGCAGATTCAATGAACCAACTCACTGATTTTCGTTTTCACAGTCGCAGTGCTTCTACCAGTCGCAGTGCCTCAGATAACATTGCCTCAGATAGCTTCGCCACGCTTTCGATGGCCTTCCCTACAGCGACGACTCACCCCGGTACCGTCAGCCACGGAACTCGCAGAAACCGCGTGGATTCACGTTTTGCTGCCGCCCCCCTGTCCCGTTGCTGCCTGGTGTTGCACAATTGACATCTGTGCGGTTGCAGGTTCGTTCATTTAGCTCAGTGGAACTCACGTCATGACACGCCCCTGGATTGAAGGCAGATTCGAAGAAAACATGATCGTCACGACGGTCGAGCAGGCGATCAACTGGGCTCGGCAGTCGAGTATCTGGCCGATGACTTTCGGACTGGCCTGCTGCGCAATCGAGATGATGGCGGCCGGTGCAAGCCGTTACGACCTGGACCGGTTCGGTGCAGGTGCCTTTCGCGCCACCCCCCGTCAGGCAGACCTGATGATCGTGGCGGGCACCGTGACCTACAAAATGGCCAGCCGCGTGCGGCGGCTCTACAACCTGATGCCCGACCCCAAGTATGTGATCGCCATGGGTGCCTGCACGACGGGTGGCGGCCCGTACTTCAAGTGGGGCTACCACGTTGTGAAGGGCGTCGACCTTGTGGTGCCGGTCGACGTCTACGTGCCTGGCTGTCCGCCCCGCCCAGAGAGCCTGCTTGAGGGGCTGATGCGAATCCAGGACAAGATCCTCGGACAGAAGCTTGCCAAGCAAGCCGGTGGTACGGGCAAGGTGCCCGACGAACTGCCAATCCCTCACCACAGCGGCTACGTTGCCTCTCCTGTGGGTGAAGGCGATCTCGTCTTCGATCACCAGAAGGTCTCCACCTAAGCAGCCTTCCGCAGCCTCCAAGTGAGAATGGTTGTCTGCTCTGCATCCCAACCTCCTTCCTGCCAGTCTTTCCTTCCCTGAGAGTTCCATGACCAGCCAGCATCCTGAAAAGCTTGTGATCCAGAATCTGCATGTCGCTGTTGAGGAGCGCGAGATCCTCAAGGGCGTCAATCTGGAGATCGGCCGGGGTGAAGTACATGCCTTGATGGGACCGAATGGCTCCGGAAAGAGCACGCTTGGGTATGCGATCATGGGCCATCCGTCATACGAGGTGACAGGGGGGTCGATCGAGATTGTGGAGGCGGATGGGAGCCGTCGGGATGTGCTTGCAATGGAGCCCGATGAGCGGGCTCGCGTCGGCCTGTTTCTCGCGTTTCAGCGTCCGATGGCGATTCCAGGGGTTCGCGTGGCGGACTTTCTCCGGCATGCGGTCAGCAACGTTCGCAATCCGGATCGGAAAGAGGGTGAAGAGCTCGTTCCGATGAAGGACTTTCGTCGTGAGCTCAAAGCGAAGATGTCGGAGCTCCAGATGGACACCGACTTTGCCCGCCGTTACGTGAACGATGGGTTTTCCGGTGGTGAGATGAAGCGGGCGGAGATCCTCCAGCTCGCCATGCTCGCTCCGCGGTTCGCCGTGCTTGATGAGACCGACAGTGGCCTCGACGCCGACGCCGTGCGGCTCGCCAGCGAGAGCATCTCCCGGATTGGCGGCGCCGAGATGGGCATCCTGATCATTACCCACCACGAGCAGCTGCTTGAGCACAACATCCCACTGAAAACGCACGTCATGCTTGGCGGACGGATTGTGGAGTCGGGCGGCCCCGAACTTGCTGCCGAACTCCACAAACGGGGCTACGAACGGATCCGGGCGTCTTATCCAGAGGCCGCTGCGGCTGAAGAGGCGATGGCCGCGGAAGCCGCTGCGACAGCCTGACCGCTGCCCACCTGCGGAAGAAACATACAACCAGGGCCCACGTAAGGGCCACCATTCCGGCATCCGACATGCCGGTCATCGAGATTTCTGCTCGGTCTGGGAATCAGCCGATCAGCCACCTAAGAGAGGATGCAGCCATGTCCACCGACCTCAACGCAACGAGCACGCTCGCAGCCGTTCCCGTCGGTCGCGAGGGTGTTGCCAAGCCTGACCTGGGCGAGATCAACAAGTACGACTTCCGCACGGAAACACCCGGTGTCTTCAAGGCTCGGCGTGGTCTGTCGAAGGAGATCGTGACCCAGATTTCTGAGATGAAGAATGAGCCGGCCTGGATGCGAGACTTCCGGCTAAAGTCGCTTGAGATCTTCAATAGCAAGCCGATGCCCAACTGGGGCGGCAACATCGGCGTGAACTTCCAGGACATCTACTACTACCTCAAGCCGACTGAGCAGCAAGGCAAGAGCTGGGATGATGTGCCGGACGAAATTAAAAACACGTTCGATCGGCTTGGCATTCCAGAGGCAGAGCGGAAGTTTCTCGCTGGAGTGAAGGCGCAGTTTGAGAGCGAGGTGGTCTACGGTTCGCTGCAGGAAGACCTCGCCAAGAAAGGCGTTCTTTTTACCGACACCGACACCGCTGTCCGCGAGCATCCTGATCTGCTGCGGGAATACTTCGGCAAGATCATCCCACCGTCAGACAACAAGTTTGCCGCTCTCAACTCGGCGGTCTGGTCGGGCGGATCGTTCATCTACGTGCCCAAGGGGGTCTCGATCGAGTTCCCACTGCAGGCCTATTTCCGCATCAATGCGGAAAACATGGGCCAGTTTGAACGGACGCTGATCATCGTTGATGAAGGCGCCCACGTGCACTACGTCGAAGGCTGCACCGCTCCGATGTACTCCACCGAAAGCCTGCATTCGGCAGTGGTCGAGATCGTCGTCAAGAAGCATGGCCGCTGTCGCTACACAACGATCCAGAACTGGGCCAACAACATCTACAACCTCGTGACGAAGCGGGCCATGGCCTACGAGGGAGCGTTGATGGAATGGATTGACGGCAATCTCGGCAGCCAGCTGACGATGAAGTATCCTGCTGTCTACATGATGGAGCCAGGAGCCCGTGGCGAGATCCTCTCGATCGCGTTTGCCTCCGCAGGCCAGCATCAGGACGCCGGCGCCAAGCTGGTGCACGCCGCCCCTCACACCAGTGGCCGAATTGTGTCGAAGAGCATCTCCAAGAATGGTGGTCGTTCCAGCTATCGCGGACTGGTGAAGGTGGAGCCGGGCGCTCGAAAGAGCAAGTCGAGCGTTGTCTGCGATGCCTTGATCCTCGATGACAAGAGCCGCAGCGACACCTATCCCTACATTGAGATCGAAGAGCAGGATGTCTCGATCGGACACGAAGCGAGCGTCTCGAAGATCGGTGAAGAGCAGCTGTTCTATCTGACAAGTCGGGGTCTTTCTGAAGCTGAGGCGAGCGCCATGATTGTCGGCGGTTTCATCGAGCCGCTCGTGAAAGAGCTGCCGATGGAATATGCCGTTGAGATGAACAAGCTCATCGAGCTGCAGATGGAAGGCTCGGTCGGCTAAGACGCCCTGCTGTCGTCCGCTGAGCGGTTTCCGCTAGATGGTCGTTTGGGCAGACACCGGGTCTGCTTGGTGTGGGCGTGAGCAGTTCGTGATCCCGCGGACGCCTGCGGCAGTACGACAACGTTCTGAGGAGAGAAGAGGTTTGATGTCCGTTTCTGCACCCGCAACTGCGTTCGATGCTGCCACGCTTGACCGTTTGCTCGCCGATGTGTCAGTGCCCGCCTGGGAGCGTGAGCGACGCCAGCAGGCAGTAGCCATGCTGGGCGATCTGGAACTCCCTGATCGCCGCAACGAAAACTGGATGCGGACCGACCTGCGAGCCTTCAAGCCATCCGCCTGGAATCCGATTGCAGAAGCAGTCAATGCCGCTGACGTTCCAGCGGGCCTCCTGACAGCAGCGATCGATGCTGCCGGCGCAGGTACCGAAGCGTTCGACAAGTCGGTCGATGAAGGCCGGTGCAGCAGACTCGCTGGCCGCGTTGTCTCGCTCAACGGCGTGGTGCAGACCGAGGAACTTGACGAGACGCTCCGCCAGCAAGGCGTGGTGTTCGGAAGTCCGGAGCGTGTGCTCGCCGAGCATGGTGATCTCGTCAGGCAGCACTGGTTCGGAGTGATTGAGAGCGGATGCGACTGGTTTGCGGCCGCTCATGCGGCGTTCTCCCAAGCGGGCTGTGTGCTGATCGTTCCGGCGGGCGTGAAGATTGCCGACCCGCTGCACCTGCTCTCTGCGATCACACCTGGCGGTGTCGATTTTGGGCATGTCCTCGTCGTGCTTGGTGACGATGCCGAGGCGACTGTGCTCACCGAGACCGCTGGTGGTGGACCCGCCGGCACGGCCGGAGGGTTTCACTGTGGCGGCACAGAGATTGTCGTCGGCAAGCGGGCCTTTCTACGTATCGTCAATCTGCAGAACTGGAACACAGGTGTCTGGCATATGGCCCGTCAGAAGGCGTGTGTTGATGCCGACGGCAACCTGCAGTGGACGCTCGGAGCGTTAGGAAGCCGGCTCTCGCAAGTTGCACAGGATGTCGCACTCGTTGGTCGGCGGGCGCATGCTCAGGTCAACGGCGTGATGTTTACCGAGGGGCGGCAGCAGCTCGTCTACAACACCCTGCAGCATCACGAGGCGGCCGACTGCACCAGCGATTTGCTCTACAAGGGTGGCCTGCAAGACCGATCACGGCTTGTCTGGCGGGGCATGATCAAAGTCGACAAGGTAGCCCAGAAGACGGACGGCTATCAGCGAAATGATGTATTGATGCTCTCCGAAGAAGCACGGGCGGACTCGATCCCGGGCCTCGAAATCGAGGCTGACGACGTGCGATGCACGCATGGCGCAACCAGCGGACGTGTCGATGCTGAGCAGATCTTCTACGCTCAGGCCCGCGGCCTAACTGCAGACGAAGCGGCTCGACTTGTTGTCGCAGGCTTCTTCCAGCAGGTCTTCGATCGCATCACGATCCCTTCGGTACGCGAAGCCCTCGCCGCAGCGATCGGGCAGCGAATCCGGCGGATCGTCTGAGAGAGCCGTTGTCTTCCGTGTAGGGTTTATGAATCGAGAGCTGGCGATGGCCAGCATGTCTGGGGTGAGGGGTGTGATGAACGAGTTTCAGCGAGTGCTCGACGCGGATGAACTAGCCGATCCCGGCAAGACACTCGTCGAAGTAGATGGCGAAATGATCGCCCTGTTTCACATTGGCGGAGAGTTCTTTGCGCTCGATGATGTCTGCACGCACGACGGTGGACCGCTGGCGGATGGCGAACTTGTTGGGCATACGATTGCCTGCCCCCGTCACGGCGCGAAGTTTGATGTCCGCTCCGGCGGTGCCTTAACCATGCCAGCCGTGCGGGCGACACGAGCCCATCGTGTGAAGGTGGCCGATGGCGGTGTCTGGGTGGCGGTTGGCGAGCCACCAGCGTCTGCGTCGATCGGCGGGGCTGCGGCGAGCAGTTCCTCCGCACCATCCACCTCCGCTGCCACCGAACAGTCCGCGGCGTCTGTTTCTCCCTCAGCATCAGCAGAGACTCCAGCAAGCACTGCAGCACCTGCGGCACCAGAACCACAGCCAGCTGCGGAAGTCTCAGGCCCTCTCAGTGAAGAGCGGGTGCGGGAGATGCTCAAAGACGTCAAAGACCCAGAGCTGTTTGTCAACATTGTTGACCTCGGTCTGATCTACGGCGTGACATTTACCGACGCCGAGGAAGCGGGGAAGCAACGAGTCTCGGTCGACATGACCATGACCAGTCCAGCCTGCCCCGCCGGACCACAGCTGATTGCCGACACCAAGCGTGTTGTCAGCGGGCATCCGGAGGTTGCGGACGTGGAGGTGCGGATCGTGATGGATCCTCCCTGGACGCCTGAGCGGATGACCGACGAAGCGCGGGATCAGCTCGGGATCTTCTAGGCTGTGGTGAAACGCCTGTGTCTCTACGAGTGGGCTACTGCTGGCGGGCTCGACGGTCCTGATGGTCGTCGCGTCACGCGTGATCTGTCCCTCGCTGAGGCCATCCGTCAGGAAGGCCTGGCAATGCTCTCCGCACTGGCGGGTGAGGCTGCGACGAGTTCTCAACTCTCCACCCGAGTTCTCCTCGGGGATGTCGTGCCCTTTGAGCCACCAGCTGGCGTGGACGTGGTGCGTGTTCCGTCAGGCAAGGAGCCCGCAGCGCTCGTGGCGGCAGCACAGGCGAGCGACTGGCTGATCATCGTCGCCCCTGAAACGGCTGGGATTCTCGAAAACCGACTGCGGCGAGTGGCAGACACTGGATGCCGCGTTGCTGGCCCGACGGCGGCTTTTGCAGCTCTTGCGGCTGACAAACAGGCGACGGCCACGGCCCTGGCCTCAGGAGGCGTGCCGGTGCCGGCCGGCCGACTTCTTGCGGCAGGTGAACGGCCACCAGATGCGTTCGCTCGACCGCTCGTTCGCAAGCACCGCTTCAGCGCCGGCTGCGACGGCCTCACAATTCTCCACGACAAGACATGTACCGCCGAACTGGCAGAGCATGACGAGCGGCTGGAAGCCTACGTGGAAGGAACACCGGTGTCGGTGTCGGTGCTGTGTGGCCCGAGTGGGCTCTGGCCTCTGCCAGCTGTGCTGCAGGAGTTCTCGCCAGGTGCATCACCACGCTATCTCGGCGGTCGGCTGCCCGTACCACGGGACATCGCTTCCCGCGGCCAACGGCTCGCCACACGAGCGATTCAGGCTGCCGTGCGTGCAGTCGCAAACCGTGAAACCGGAGGGGCTTCCGCTGCTGCCGGCTGGGTGGGCGTCGACATGATCCTCGGTGCACGCGAGGATGGACGGGGCGACCGTGTGCTCGAGATCAATCCACGGATAACCACTTCCCTCGTGGGGCTTCGGCAGTGCAGCAGACAGAACCTGGTCGAAGCGATACTCACCGCGGCTGCGGGCGGCGTTCCCGGCCTTCTCTTCGACGAGTGCCTGAAAGAGGCGTCTCTGGTGTTTTCAGCTGCCCTGCTCTGCTGAGCGTCCACTGGGACGGAAAGTCTCTCAGGGCCGCGTGGGGGTGGCGGCATGCCTGAACCTGGACTACGCCAGCCGGACGATACAACGGACGACGCCGTGTTGGCATTTGATATCGGTGGTGCGAACCTCAAGGCTGCGGACGGCCTGGGCTGGTGTCATGCGGAGCCGTTTGCCATGTGGCAGGAGCATTCCCGGCTGGCGGAAGCCCTCAAGCAAATTCTCTCACAGGGGCCCGCATGCCGCCGTGTGGTCGCCACGATGACCGGCGAAATCGCAGACTGCTTCGTGTCGAGAACGCAGGGAGTGCGAGCGATTCTGGCGGCCCTCACTGAGGCCTGTCGTGATCGGCAGCTGCAAATCTATCTGGTCGATGGATCGCTTGTGTCATCAGCGGTGGCTGGTGAGCGATGCATCGAGGCAGCCGCGTCAAACTGGCATGCCGTTGCCACCCTCGCGGCGGGCCTGGCCAAGCCCGAGCATGGCCTGCTAATCGACGCCGGCTCCACCACGATCGATATCGTGCCTTTTCGCGAAGGCAGGCCCTGCCCCCTCGGCCGTGATGATGTCAGCCGACTCGCCACCGGCGAACTCGTCTACACCGGCATCGAACGCACACCGGTGGCGAGTCTCGTGCAGGCTTTGCCCTGGCGGGGCCGGCTCCACCCGATTGCGAGAGAGCGTTTTGCCGACGTCCAAGATGCCTGGCTGCTGCAAGGCATGCCGCTGCCTTCCACGCGTGACACTGCCGATGGTCGCCCGCTCGACATCCCCTTTGCGGCGGCTCGGCTCGCCCGCATGCTGCTGCTCGACGCCAGCGACTGGACTCTCGACGAAGCACGCCAGGCCGCAGAGTTCATCGTTATGGCGCAGGTCAGGCTGGTCGTTCGCTGCCTGCAGCAGGTCGCAGCCACCGCAGCATTCCCTCCGGCAGCTTTGGTGCTCTCAGGCCATGGTGACATGCTCACCCGGCGGTGCCTTCAGCAGCTCAACTGGCCCAGCTGCCGCATCATCTCGCTCGCTGAGCAGATTGGCTTCGAGGCCTCGCGGGTGGGGCCGGCCCACGCGCTGGCCCTGATTGCCCGGGGGAGAAGCCGCTGATGCCTCCTCCAAAGAAGCAAGACAGGCTGCCTTTGCTGCATGAGGCTGGCTGGCAAGGCGGCTGGCTACAGCCCCCGCCACCTACAGAGAGCCATGCCCCTCGGGCGATCACCCTCAAGTTTGGCGGCAGCATGCTCACCCGGCCCACCTGGCCGGGGCTGCTACGACGACTGCTCAATGCCTTCGAGATGCCTGTGCATATCGTCTGCGGTGGGGGGGCCGTGGTGGAAGGCCTCCGCCACTACGATGCTGCCGTTCCACAACCACCAGTGCGGATGCACCGTCTTGCCATCGCTGGCATGGCCCTCAACGCTCGCATGGTCGCTGAAGAGCTTGGCCTGCCGTTGCTGCAACAACTTCCACCAGTCGACGACAGGCAGGACCGCGGCGGCCTGATCGATCCTACATGCTGGCTCGACGCAGGCCTCTTCGATCACCTGCCCGCGAGCTGGAGCGTGACAAGTGACTCACTCGCTGCAGTGGTGGCTCACTCGTTTGCCGAACCTCTCCTACTCGCCAAACAGTGTCCGCCGCCAGCGTCAGTCGTCCCGGGATCATCCGGGCCTCACCTTTACCAGCAGCTTGCTGCCGCCGGCTGGGTAGACCCACACCTCGCAGCTGTCTGCTCGAGCGTCTGCAGTGTCGCCTGGGCTGCACCGCGCGAGGACATGGCCTGAAGACAGGCCTTGACGAGGACACGAAGAAGACCGAGGCCTCGTGTAAACACGACCGTTCAGGCATGGCCCGTATCGACCGTCAATCACCTTCAGCCCAAGAAACGGATCCCCTGCGGGAGCCGCAGCGTGGCATCAGTCCCACCACCACAAACCTTCAGGCCGTGCATCCAGGGCTGCCGAGCGGGGCTCGGAGAGCGAGCTGTTGTCGGCAAACGTGGTGGCAAACTCCCATGGCTGGAACGTGATGCCACCTGAGGCTGTGACCACCCAGGCCCGCTGCTGCCGCATTGCAGAGGCCAGTGTCGGCACCGTTTCAGGCACGTCGTAGCCGACCAACGGCAGGGCTTCATTGTCGAGTAGCAGGGAGATGTCGAGGCCCGCACGCTGATCGAGCTGACGACTGCGGATCAACGTGGCCACCACAGCGAGATCGATGCAGTTCTGAAGTTCAGCAAAGATCGGCTGGACCGTGGCGAGCTTCGTGTAGTGCTCAGTCATCAGACCACACCACTTCTCCGCGAGCGGATCCGACTTGCCCTGCCGAGTTCGCTGACCATCGGCGGCAGCAAGTTCGTTTTCGGTCATGCAGACCATGCGACCACCAGAGAGCTTCCATGCAAGCTCATCAGGATCACGCTGGATCGGGTCGTACTTCGCCTCGAGCCAGAAGCGAGGCATCGTGGCTGTAGGGGCATTGGCGGGAACCATTGAGAGATAGCTCGGCAGCTCCTTGAGGCCCGAAGGCTCAAAACCCATGCCGATCCGCTTCATGCGATAGTCCGCAGCCACCAGCACATGGGCGAAGCGGCTGTCGGCGGCCACGCCACCGACGGTGACGGTCTGCGGGCCCATGGCGGTTTCCATGCTTCGCAGCAGTGATTCAGGGTTGCCGCGGACAGAGCCCTGACGACGTAGCAGAGCCTGCAGGCGAGCGATGCCTTCGGCAGTCGGATCGATCGAGCAGCTCATTCCCGCTGAGCGAGCCGAGTCGATCGAACGCAACGCCATCACAAAGTCTTCCAGGACAAGTAGTGGCTCGCCTGTCTCGCTACCAACCACGCTCCCCTGAGGGCCAACGACGGGCGTCTCCGCAGGACCAACCAACACGATGTCGTGCTTCTCGGGGTCGACGAGCACCATTTCCACCGCTGTCAGTCCGCCTAGGTAGATCACCTCTGGACCGGCCGCCTGACCGTTTTCCTGCAGACTGCCGACCGCCTTCAGGACTCCAGCCAGGGAGACCTTTCGGCTTGAGGCGGAGGTGATGCCGGTGTTGGCGAGGAGACGAGTTCGCTCAGCAGCGAGTTCTTTCGACGCCTGCGGGTCGAGGTTGGAGACCATTCCCGCGGCATCAATGGAGATACCACCCACAACCTGGTTGCCGAACGCATTCTGCGCGACAGCCGAGCCGGTAGTCATCAGACACGCAGCCGTGACGAAGGCTGCCGACAAAATACGGTTCATGGGAGGTCTCCTCCGCGAGATCAAACTCCGCATCGGTGATCCAAGGCCTCGGTGGCCAGGAAAGGAACTGGCGGAATGTCGAGTATGCTAGAGAGAGAGCGGAAATGCAGCAATTTCAATAATCCGGGGAAAATCAGCAGATTCTGCCGTTCCTGAAGAATGGCGGGTCTCACGAGGTCCGTGGGGATTCAGGTGGGCGGCGATCCAAAGCATGGGAAAGACAGCCCTGGGCAGGCCTGCCTGGTGGTGCACGACCCCTCGACAGGCCCAGAGGTCATTCCGCTGACGCTCGGTGAGAGAGTCACGCTTGGCCGGGCTCCAGGCAACCTCATCGTGATTCGCGACGAGCGTGCGAGCCGGCAGCATGCCGAAGTTTTTCCCTCCGAGGCGGGCTGGTCAGTCCGAGACCTCGGGAGCCGCAACGGCACCTATTTCCGGGGTGAACTTCTCGAAAGTGAACATCCGCTTGCTGCTGGTGATGTGCTCTCGATCGGCCGCGTGGATGTTGTCTTCCACCCCACTGATCCGCCACCGGGCTCGAGCGGTGAAAGCAGTCTCAGCGGGACGGCGGTCGGAGAAATGCCCACCGCAGTCGGACGCTGGGAAGCTTCGATCACCCATCGCCAGGCCACGGGTCGTCTGCTCGAAGACCTCCGCACCTCGGCGGCGACGGTGCCGCGAGTGGGCCGTGCTGCCGCAGAACTCTGTCGCCTCTCTTTCTCACTCGGACGAGCAGACGGACCGGAAGAGGTCGGCCGGCTCGCGGTGGAGACTGCGGTGGAGGAGATCGAGGGGGGCCGCGGGCTTGTACTCCTCCCGACTTCCATCGATGCCACCGGCGGCATCACTGCTGAGATGCTCTCCGCGGTTGCCACCGTGCCCTCTCCCTGGCCAGGCGAACTTCCCCTGGAACTGGCCACGACCGTGATGACCACAGACGAAGCCTTGATGGCGTCCGCAATCAGTGCTGCGAACCAGCCGATGACCACGCTTGCGGCCCCCATCCGCAGTGGTGGGCGGCCAGTGGGAGTGCTCTACCTGGAGATCGACGACTCCAGCCGGAGCACCACGCCAGACGACCTCGAGTTTGCGATGGCGGTCTGTGATGCCGTTGGCGTCGCAACAGAGAACATCGCTGCACGGAGCGAACTGACCACCAAGCTTGCCTCAGCCGCCGATGAGAACGCCTGGCTCAAGCAGAAACTTGGCGAGGAATCACGGATGGTCGGGGAAAGCCGACAACTGGCCTCGATTATTGAGCAGATTCAGCGGGTGGCGACAACCAAGGCGACCGTGTTGGTCCGCGGTGAGAGTGGAGCAGGCAAAGAGCTGGTGGCCCGGGCGATTCACGACGCGAGCGATCGAGTTGGCAAGCCATTCATCTGCCTCAACTGTGCCGCGCTCTCAGAGACACTGCTAGAGAGCGAACTCTTTGGCCATGAGAAAGGTGCGTTTACCGGGGCGACCGAACGGAAGGCGGGCAAGTTTGAGGCTGCGGACGGGGGCACGCTGGTGCTCGATGAAATCGGCGAGATGAGCCCGGCGATTCAGGCCAAGTTTCTTCGCGTTCTGGAGGGGCATCCATTTGAACGGGTTGGCGGGAGCAAGCGGATTCACGTCGATGTGCGCGTTGTTGCCGCAACCAATCGCAACCTCGAAGAAGCGGTCAGTTCAGGTGAGTTCCGACGCGATCTCTACTTTCGCTTAAAGGTCGTGGAGATCTACGTACCCCCGCTGCGAAAGCGACGGGACGACATCGAGCCGTTGGCTCGGCACTTCCTCGCTCGCTTTGCTGGCGAGACCGGCCGCCGCGTCAGCGACTTCACGCCTGAAGCACTCGACTCGCTGCGGACCTACGACTGGCCCGGCAACATCCGGGAGATGCGAAACGTGATTGAGCGGGCCGTGGTGCTCTCGCACGCAGAGCTGATTGACCGCTCCGAACTCGCGCTGAGCCAACTTCCCACGCCAGGCGACACCGGCCGTCATCCAGCGGAGCCGAGTGCGACCTACAAGCCAGAGTCTCTTGAAGAGGTCGAACGTCGTCACATCCTGGCCACCATCGAGGCCGCCAGTGGCAACAAGACCAAAGCCGCTAGCATCCTCGGTATAGAACGCTCAACACTCGACCGCAAACTCACCCGCTGGGCCAAACGTCGCGCCGCCAACAACGACGAACACCACGCCTGACCGCCCAGCAGGCGAAGGGGTCGGCGGGTGCTCGAGGAGCGTTCGAGTTTTTCGCCACCGTGTCGATGCCAACGCCACCACAGCAGCCTGCGGCGAAAAAGTCGAGCGACGAGACAGCTGCCGCCCCGAAGCAACCAACCAGGCGATGGGGTCGGCGGGTGCTCGAGGAGCGTTCGAGTTTTTCGCCACCGTGTCGATGCCAACGCCGCCACAGCAGCCTGCGGCGAAAAAGTCGAGCGACGAGACAACTGCCGCCCCGAAGCCGGCAGCAACGAGGCGGACGAGCCAGCACCCGCATAGTGGTGGGCTCGGGCGAGCCCAGCGCTGCTCCACCGGGCGTTCGCTCCGGCATCCATGCCTGCGCTCTCTCGAGGCATCTCGCTTTCGCCTTCCAGGCTTCGCTCGAAGACCCACGCCGGTGGAT
>JADHNY010000094.1 GCA_016779265.1 Pirellulales bacterium
GAGATCGTCTACACGATGCGATTTGACGAGGCGAGTGCTCGCTACGCCGAGTTTGGCCCGTTCTACACCGGCTACGTGGCAACGCCTGCTGAGATCCTCAGCCACTGCAGTATCTGAACGCATTGCACTGCCTGAACGCATTGCACTGTCTGAACCCGCTGCAGCAGCTGAAAACACTGCGAGAACCGTTGGCCGCTGCGGAGCCTGGCAAGCCGCAGTCGTTATCAGCGGCGAGCCGTGCCACTACCGCTTCGTGTCACCGGCCGGCGAGAAGATCAGTTCCACAGGTGTGCCACGAACGGGGATCCTGCTGTCGAAGGCTTCGAAGAGCAACGCCTCGTTCGACTGCGAACTGGGAATCGTGAGATCGAGCATGGCGGTGGGAAAGTTGGAGACACAGACCAGGTCGCCACCATCGGCCTGGTAGTACTGCTGGCCTGTCGTTTCGTCGGTCCAGAACGAACTTCCCGCAAACACCCAGCCTGCCTCCATCGCCTCACGGGTGCGGGTGTCACGAATCCACTCCTGGGCGTCCACTCGCTGCACCACGCCCTCGTCGTCTGTCCACCGCACTTCCACCCGCACCTCGGGGCCACGGGCAGCCCGATACTCAGGAGCAAACTGCACAGGCTCACCCGCTTCGAGCCCCATCGCCAAGAGTCCTGTGTGCACAAGTCGTGCAGTGGCATCGACCACGACCACCGACTCATGTTCCTTGGTGCGACGTGGGCAGGCAAAGAACTCAATCTGTCCACGTTGCAGGGCGATCTCGCCTCCCACCACCAGCTGCTGCCCCTCGCGATCAAGCCAGACCTTTTCCGTCGGCGAAAGCCGCGTCAGTTCTGGATGGGGCTCGACGGCGGGAGTTTCGATCTCCGGGGTCTCCTCGGCATGCAGACGACCGGCACTCCCGGCCGCCAGCACCACCAGCCCGCAGAGACCGGCAAGCACACACCGCCGCGGCACGTGCTTCAGCAAGATTGCGGATCTCTGCTGCGGCGGGCCAACAACGGCTGCACGTATGGCCTTGGAGAAAGGCTGGGGACGTTCTGCTGCGTTTCGCATCATGCCACCTGCTGTTGTTCAAAGCCCTGTTTTTTCGCCGCCGCGTGCGCGTGTTGTACCATACGCTGCGGAGAATCCCTGCGAGGAAGTTGCATGCCACCCGCCACCACCGCTGTCCCAAAGCCAGACGTCCCAAAGCCAGGCGCTAAGAAGAAGTCTTCGCGGTCGAAGAAAGCCAGCAGGCCCACCAGCAAGGCCACCATGGCCCCGTCTCGCCCAACGATTCGCTGGCGGCCTTCCAAGGCGTTGGTTGCCAAGCGAGTCACCAGCCTGATGCAGCGGACGGCCTCGCCTGAGCTGCGACAGGCATTTAAAAAACTCAGGCAGGCACTCAAAAAACTCGGCCGTCAGGTCGTGACAGGGGGCGAGACCGCAACGCGTGCCGATCGGCTCGACACCGCCGTCGATGCGATGCTCAGCACACTTCCCACATCAGCCTCAGACGCCGCACTCCTGCTGGAAGCGGCCACCTGGGTGGCCGCCTGGCGTCTTGGCTCCAAGCATGCCGGCCACGCCGAGGCGGTTGTGCAGACACTCCACACACATGCTGCGGATGCACGCGACACGCTCACCAGCGGTGACACAATCCCAGCAGCGTTTCTCCTTACCGTCAGTCGTCTGCTGCCGACTGACACAGCAGCCGAGGATGAGTCGCTGGTGTGGACAACAACTGAAACCGAACTCCAACGGCTCGTGACCCCGACCGGCTGCGTGACCCTCGAGGGCTCAGCCGCGATCGTTGAGCGGGTCGCCCGCTGGACACACCTGAGGGAAACCGCTGCGGCGACCGGCACGGCAAGCCGGAAGGCGAAGCAGCGGTTTGCTGGAAAAGCAGATCGACGCTGGAAGCAGGCCACCACGTATGTGCTGCGACTGCTCGGCCCTGGTGGATCTGCAGTCGCCACTGAGAGCCAGCCAACCCCAGCATGCTGGAGCAACCAGATTCTCGACGCCGCGACAAAGCACGGCACCAAGACCATTCGGCGGACGGCTCGGCTGCTTGCCCGGAAGACACCCGCCAAGACCGAAGACAAGGCCACCTCGCTGACCTTCGACGACCGGCATGCCGCCGTGGCCGTTTTTCGTAGCCGCTGGCAGGGCCGAGCGGTGCGGGTATCGCTCGACTATCGCAGCGAGCAGCCACACCTCGAGGTCGCCTCAGGCAAGCGGATGCTGATCGACGGGCCGTGGCGGTGGGAGATCTGTCAGGACGGCACGCCATTGGCGGCGGAAGGCCCCTGGCAGGTGACTCACTTCGAGGAAGATGACGAGGCCGTGCTGATTGTGATCTCGGCACCACTTGCCTCTGGCCTGCGGCTCGAACGGCATCTCTTGCTGGCCCACAACGACCGGGTGCTGCTGCTGGCTGACGCCGTGGTTGACGCCACAGGTGACGCTGGCTGCGAGCAGCTCACCTACCGCGGCAGCCTGCCGATCCCCCAGCAGATCACCGTCGACGCGGCTGACGAGACGCGGGAGCTCACCTTTATCGACTCGAAACCGCAGGCGATGCTGATGCCGTTGGCATTGCATGAGTGGCGAATCGGCCAGGCACCAGGCAGCTGTGAATGGGATGCCGACCGGCGTGTGGTGCAGCTTGAGCAGCACGCCCCCGTGCGACGGCTGTTTGCACCGCTGTGGCTGGATCTGAGTCCCCGCCGCTTCGGCAGTCAGATCACCTGGCGACAGCTGACGGTGGCCGACACCCGCGTGATCGTCCATCCTTCACAGGCAGCGGGCTTCCGTGTGCAGGCTGGTCTCACACAATGGCTGCTCTATCGGGCGCTCGATGAGCCGCGAAACCGCACGGTCCTCGGCTGCAACCTGTCGAGTTACTTCCGCATGGGCACGCTCGGTGACGATGGCCTCGTGTCGCAGATGGCCGAATGGTAGAGATTCCAGCAGAGCGACCGGCCGCAGACGATCCACGCACCAAACAGCTGAAGGCCAATCTTGCCGCGGTTCGCTCGCGTGTGTCAGACGCCTGCCGACGGGCCGGGAGGCCCCTCGACGAAGTCCTGCTCGTTGGCGTCACAAAGTATGTCTCGGCAGCCGACACAGCAAGGCTGCTTGCCTGCGGCGTTCGTGATCTTGGCGAGAGCCGCCCACAGCTGCTGTGGGACAAGGCGGCGGCCCTAGCTGACTGCCAGCCATCTCCTCGATGGCACATGATCGGTCACCTCCAGCGGAACAAACTGCGGAGGACGCTCCCGCTGGTGTCCCTGGTGCACTCACTCGATAGCCTGCGTCTGGCTGAGGCAGTTGCCGGCGAGGCCGCCAAGACGGGCCAGCCGTGCGAAGCCCTGATCGAAGTCAATCTCACCGACGACCCTGGCCGCAGTGGCGTGAGCTTTGCAGAACTCACACCGCTTGCGGAAACCGTGGCGACAAACGAATGGATTCGTCTCGTCGGCCTGATGGGCATGGCGGCCAAGCCCGAGGGCTCTCTCGACTCACCCCGGGAGCAGTTTGCCAGACTCCGCGAAGCCCGCGATCAGCTCGCAGGCCTGTTTACCGACTCCACGCTCCGCCCACCAGCACCGCCGAGCCTGCCGGCACATCGCCCAGGTGAACTGTCGCTGGGGATGAGTGGGGACTTCGAAGACGCAATCCTGGAAGGCTCCACGATCGTGCGGATCGGGTCGGTGCTCTGGGAGGGGCTGCGAGAAGACGCTCCGCGTTAGTCGTCAAAACGCACTTCGAGGATCTCAAAGCGGCTGGTGCCTGCAGGCACATCGATCTCGACGGTCTCGCCAATCTTGCGACCGAGCAGGCCCTGGGCAAGCGGACTGGCAACGTTGATCTTGCCAGCGTCATAGTCTTCCTCACCGGCCCCGACGAGGATGAACTCCTCGTTGTCGCCAAAGTCGAGATCCTTGACCACGACCGTTGCCCCAAAGACCACCTCACCGGTGGATTCGCTCGGCCGCTCCACGAGGACCGCCCGCGCCAGCTTGTCGCGTAACACATTGATCTTGGCCTGGAGCATGCCCTGGCTCTCACGGGCACCGTGGTACTCCGCGTTTTCGCTGAGGTCGCCTTCGCTGCGGGCATCCGCGATCCTCTTGGCAACCACCGGCATCTCGACAGTCTCAAGGTGGTCCACCTCGGCCTTGAGCTTGTCGTAGCCCTTCTGTGTCATGGGAATGCGATCCGACATGCCTCTCTCCTCTCAACGTCTTTCGAGACAACGTATTCCTAAATATGAAAAACCGACGGAAAGAACTTCTCGTCGTTTCACAGACACCACTCAGGCGTCTGCGGTGGATGACCGACTGTCACCTGAGTAGAGCAACCGCCCACAACTGCGACAGACAACGAGGCGGCCGAGAATAATCTCAGAGAGCATGTTCCCGGTGATCTTTTGGAAACACCCACCACAGCTCTCGCCCTCGAGCGGTGAAAGGCCATCAGCCCCTTTGCCCCGCACCACACGATCGTAGGTGCTTCGGATATCGTCGGGGAGTTCTTTTTCAGCCTCGGCCAGGCTCCCGCCGACACGCACGAGCTCCGCATCGATCTCGCTCTTCTCACTGGCCACGTGGGCCTCTTTCTCGGCCAATCGCTCACGGGCCGCGGCCACAAACTGCTCAGCCTGCGGCACCTCTGCTTTGGCTGCATCAGCCCGCTCCAGCAGCTCGAGAATCTCGTCCTCGAGCACCCGGCCCGCCATCTCGTCGGCAGCGATCTGCTCCTCGAGCGTCTGATATTCACGGTTGGTTTTACAGGCGTTTCGCTTGCTTTGGAGATCGACGATCTTTTGCTCGGCACTCCGCAGCTGAAGCTGTTTCTGATCGGCCTGCATCCGCAACGCCTTGGTCCGCTCCTGAATCTCCGCCAGGCTCGCTTCCGCGGTGGTCAGCTGCGTCTGGCAAGCACGCACCTGGCGTGGACCCGCCTCTCGCCGACTGTTGAGGTCGGCCAGTTGCCGGTGATGGCGATGGAGCGTGCGAAAGATGTCGGTGACCGAACTCATGGCAAGGTTCCCCTGGAAGGAGAGGCTGCAAAGAACCCCTCCGATCGCAGAGATCTTACCAGATCACTGATCGCCATCCCATCGGCCAAACTCCTGCGGCGGCAGGGCGGAGTTCTGCCCAGCAGGCCGTCGAGCAGCACTGCCGGAAGAGCAGCACTGCCGGAAGAGCAGCAGAGAGCGTGTTCGTTTGGCGGGCAGCCTTCCCTCGATGCGGGAAGGCTGCCATGCCAAGAACGATCAACTGGCGCCAGTGGCCAGGAAGTTTTCCAGCTGCTTCGACCGCACGGGATGCTGCAGTTTCTTCACAGCCTTCGCCTCGATCTGCCGGACACGTTCACGGGTGACACGGAAAATCCGGCCCACCTCTTCAAGCGTGTACGTGTAGCCATCGCCGAGGCCGTATCGCAGACGAATGATCTCCCGCTCCCGGTAGGTGAGCGTCTTCAGCAACGACTCGATCCGATCCCGCAACAGGCCATGGGTGGCGGAAAGCGTTGGCGTCGGCGTGGAGTCATCCTGCACAAACTCACTGAAGCTTGCGTCTTCACTCTCACCGATCGGCCGGTCCAGGCTCATCGGCTGACGCCCCATGTCGAGCACCCGACGAGCCTCTTCAAGTGGCACCTCAGCCGCATCGGAGATCTCTTCGTAAGTCGGCTCACGCCCGAGATCATGAAGCAGCTTCTTCGCTGTTGACCGCAGCTTTGAGAGCACGTCGATCATGTGCACCGGGATGCGGATCGTGCGGGCCTGATCGGCAATCGCTCGTGTGATCGCCTGCCGAATCCACCAGGTGGCATACGTCGAGAACTTGAAGCCACGTCGATATTCGTACTTGTCGACTGCACGCATCAAGCCGGTGTTGCCTTCCTGGATCAGGTCCAGGAACGACAGGCCACGGTTGCGATACTTTTTGGCGATCGACACCACCAGCCGGAGATTAGCAGCTGAGAGGTTGCGCTTGGCAGCCTCGAAGTCCGTCTGCAGCTGCTCCAACGAGGCCACACGTGCTCGCAGCGAGCGTGGACTCTCCAGAGTCGAGAGCATCAGGTCTCGCAGCTCACGCCGCATGTCAGCGACGTCGTCTCGCGACGCATGCTCTGC
Organism: Pirellulales bacterium; assembly: GCA_016779265.1. Classification (GTDB taxonomy): domain Bacteria; phylum Planctomycetota; class Planctomycetia; order Pirellulales; family UBA1268; genus M30B53. The sequence continues at coordinate 6,146 of JADHNY010000094.1, forward strand.
GTCAGGCCCACCAGCACGAATCGTCCGCAGATCTTGTTGGATGCGGTCCATCCGGCCACTCATGCCGCGCAGCAGTCTTACGAGCGGCTGCACACGCCGCATCCGCAGGCTGAGCTCTTCGACCAGCTGCAGCGACTTGCCGCGTCGACGGCGGAAGCGTCGACGAGCGAGGGCGGCATCCTCCTTGGAGGTCTTGTTGCTGATCAGCATGCGAAAGTCGGCCTGACTCTCCTGCATGAGCCGATCGAGCGTGGCTAGGTTGTGCGGCATCCGCGACTGGATCTGCTCCTTGGTCAGCCGCTCGGTAAGCGAGACCTTGATCGTGCGGTCGAAGGGTAGCTTCCCATCGTGCACCTTGTGGAGTGTTTCCACCGTTGTCTGCAGCGAGTACGCACAGCCGAGAATCGCGCGACGAAAGCGTTTCCGGGTGACCTCGATCCGCTTCGCCAACGAGATCTCTTCATCTCGCGATAGCAGCGGAATCTCAGCCATCTGCGAAAGATACATGCGGATTGGATCATTGCCCGCATTGGACGGAGGCGTGGTGATCGCCTCGTCACGCTTCGACCGTGCCTTCGGCTTCAGCTTGCGGCTTGCGGCAGCGGGTGCCGGCACCTCCACCTCCGCAACGTCGCTCACCTCCGCGAGCAGCGACTCCTGGTCAGTCGCCACGTCTGTTGGAGCAGTGTCGACCAGATCGATGCCCCGCTCCTCGAGCGCTACCAAGAGCGAATCAATCTTTTCCGGGTCTACGGCCTCGTCGGGGAGGTACGTATTGACCTGGTCGTACGTGAGGTACCCCTGGGACGTGCCGGTCGCGATCAACGCCTGCAGGTCATCATCGCTGCAAGTTGTTGAATGGTCGTGACTCATCGGCGTGTTCTCCTTCGCCATCATACCGTCACCCGCAGCCTGAACACCCCAAGGGGCATCCATGCCATGGGCCGGGCATCCTTCACCCCTCCTTGGGATCGGACATGCCCTGAGCAAGGCGTCGCTGGGCAACGATCTGCTCGAGTAATGCTGCCTCGGCGTCTGCATCGAGGCTTTGTGTTTTCAAAATGCGGCTGGTTCGCTCGGTCTCGCGGTGAGCCTGGCGACGTCGCAGTGTTTCTTGCAAATGCTGGAGCCGATCGGGCGGCGTCAGCCCCTTGCGGGCTGCGGCCTGCTCGTCGACGTCCACCAACAGACTCTGAATCTCAGGATCAGGCAAGAGATCAAAAAGTCCAGCAAGTTCTACGCTGCCAAACTCATCAAACAACTGCCGGGCCGCCTGGAGCACCGTCTTACCGAACTGCGAACTGAGATCTTCAGCAGGCACTTCGCGAACAACGAGCCCTGCGCCTTCCGGCACGCTGACGAGCACCTCGAGCACTTCCTGGTCCCACGGAGGTAGCGGCTCTCGCTTGGTGGGCAGACGACTCGGCTCACCAGCGTCGTCATCACTGCGGCGAGCTGCTCCCTTGGATAGGTCACGGATACGGGCTCGCAACACACCGCGATCGAGGCCGAACCGCCGCACCAGCCGAGCCACGACCTGATCCTCACGCAGACGAAACTGCGAGAGGTCGCCACCATGCCGAGCCACGGCGGCCGACGCCCTGGCCACCGCCATCAGCACGCTCTCCACGGCCGTCAGGCAGACACTGTCGGCGGCATCTGGTGGCAGCTGCTCAACCGCTTCATCCAGTCGATAGTCGAGCGGATCGATGGCGGCATCCACGATCGCCCGAAACGCATCGGCCCCCTCGTCGGTGAGCAGATCACAGGGATCCATACCCGCAGGGAGCCGAGCTATCCGCAGGTCGATCGGCTCTGCCAAAAGCAGATCGAGCACCTCGTTCGCCCGCCGGCGTCCGGCTGCATCGCCATCGAGAACAACCACCACCCGATCGGCGTAGCGTCGCAGGAGCCGAGCGTGACGCGGTCCGAGAGCGGTGCCGAGCACCGCCACCGTTTCACCCACGCCGGCCTGCCAGGCCGCGAGGCAGTCGGTGTAGCCCTCGACCACAATCGCACGTTTGGTCGATGCGATCGTCTGACGTGCCACGTCGAGACCATAGAGTGTATTGCTTTTGGCAAACAGCGGCGTTTCCGGCGAGTTGATGTATTTCGCGGGAGGATCACGACGGGCGTCGTTGACCGCCGAGGGCAGCACGCGACCGCCGAAGGCGATACACCGGCCCATCACATCCCGAATCGGGAAGATCACCCGTCCACGAAAGCGGTCGTAGTGCCCCCGGCCGTCGGACCGCTCCACCGCCAGCCCCGCCCGCAGCAGGTCCTGGGGGCCAATCCCAACTTTGGCCGCCTGGCCAATCAGCCAGTCCCACCGTTCGGGGGCGAAGCCTAGCCCTGCAGCCGTGCTCGTCTCCCCGGTGAGGTGCCGGTCGGTGAGATAGCGACGTGCGTCAGCCGCTTCTTCCGATGACTCCAGGCAGCGACGGAAGCAGTCGGCTGCAAACGACATCGTGCGGAGCATTGCAGCACGCTCCGACGTCTGGCCACCACCACGACGTGCACCGAGTTCGATTCCCGCCCGCGTTGCCAGCTGCTCGAGGGCCTCGGGAAACTCCAGTCGCTCCATCCGCATCAGGAAACTGAAGACATCACCACCGACATTGCAAACCCAGCAGCGAAACGTCTGACGTTCGGCATTCACCTGCAGACTTGGCCGCGAGTCTTCATGCCACGGGCAGAGCCCGACGAGGTTGCGGCCCTGTCGGCGGAGCGCGACATAGCTGCCGACGAGATCGGCAATATCGGTCGCCTCGCGGACCTGTTCTTTCTGGTCGTCACGCAGACCGCTTCCACCGCCATTGCCACGCCCAGATGAGGCGGAGCCGGCAAAGCCACCACGCAGCGGCTGGCCGCCGCGAGCGTTGAACGATGGTGCCTGATCGGCGGAAGACATGGAGCCTCGATCACCTGCATGCGATCACACGAGTCACGAGGCCCCACGCTGTGGCCCCTCTTGCGTGGCGTGGAAATCTATGACTGATGCGAAAACGGGTCAATCGCAGGATTACGAGAGCAGTCCAACCGGCCCACACCGGCACCCGCAAGCCACCTAGACGCCGCATCTTCCCAGAAAAACGATCCAACAGCCACAGAAAACCTCTGTTGACAGCCGCACCATCCGCGGTGTCGCGGAGGGCCTGACAACCACTGTCCCGGCAGCGCTTGAGCACACAACAGAAGGCAGGCGGCAACCGTTGGACGCAACGGCACGACTGCCCGATCCCAAGCCAGCCGCAACGCCAAGTTAGCCCCAATCCCAAGCCAGCGATGGCCAGCCCAGCACCGGCGTTTCAGTTTGCCAGCAGGCGATCGACGCTCTCGAGCAGCCGGTCCATGGCGAAAGGCTTGCGGATGTAGTCATCGACGCCAAGCATCTCGGCATAGGCCTTGTGCCGGCTGCCTTCGTTGGCGGTGATCATAATCACCCGAACGGGCACCGGTCGACTGCGACGCAGTTTCTCCAACACAAGAAAGCCGCTCCGCTTCGGCATCATCATGTCGAGGACGACGAGGTCAGGGTCTTCCGACTCGGCCATTGCCAACCCCTGATTGCCATCACGCGCTACGAGAATCTCATAGCCCCGCGACTCGAGCACCGTCCGCATCGACTCCACAATTTCCGCGTCGTCATCCACCAGCAGCACCCGCTTCACGCCGGACGAGGAAACAGCGGCCGTCGCAACGTCTGCCGCTGGGGCACCGCTCTCGGCAGGCTGACCAGCACGTGCTGTCTCAGCACTGGCCGTCGCAGCCTTTGCCGACGTCTTTTTGCCAGCCGAGCGTTTGGTTGCCGTGGAACGCTTCGCAGTGGGCATGATGTCCTCTCGAGTCCTGATGGCGGTCCGCCGCCGTCGATATCAACAGTCCTTCAGACTAGCAGATGGCCGGGACTCGCAAGAGCCAGCCGGGCAGGGAATGCTCGGCCGACGGGCCGCCAGCGTGGCGACCACGAGGCCGATAGTCGCACCGAAAACCGCATCGCTGGGATAATGGGCCGAGGCCACAAGCCGCTGGCAGCAGGCCAGCACCGCGAGCACTCCAAACAGCCAGCGACCACGAGGGTAGAGCAGTGCGAGGGTGCAGCCGAGTCCGGCAGCCACTGCAGAGTGACCGGAGGGAAAGCTGTGGAGATCGGAGCCGCCGATCCCCTCTGGAGACGCAAATGTGCCCAGCGTCGACTGCACGGCCGAGAAGTCGAGGGCTCGCGGGCGGACACGGTCGACCATCGCTTTGATCAGGTCAGTCACCAACCCACCGCCGTAGCTGCCAATCACCACCCAGGAAAGACAGCGTCGCCCTCCCGGCCCCTGCAGCCTCTCATCGAGAAGCCAGGCTGCCAACAGGATCGTTGCCGCACCGGCTCCGTGAGCGAACGCCTCAGAGAGGTGCACCGCCTTGCCCAGATCGCCGGGAAGCCGCGACGAGCGAAACCATGCCGCCACAGCCAGATCAAACGGAGCCACCGCAAGCCCCAGCATCGCCAGCACAAGGGCTCCCCGCAGCAGCGGCCACGACACGCCACTGACCTCCCAGAGGCTGCAGCGGCGAGTGGCAGAGTCGAGCTCCATCAGGCCAGAGGGAACAATCGCCTCGCCAGCAGTTTCGCCGTCCTCGAGGTCGCTGCCCTCGGGATCACTGCCGGGGAGATTGCTGCCGGGGAAATTGCTGTCGTTAGGAGAATCTGAGTGCGTCATCAGCGGGAGAACTAGCATGCCGGAGGCCTTCCCGCCAAGCCCGGCGTCCGCTAGGCCCACAGCGAACGGTCCAGCAGTCGGTAGTTAATCGCTTCACTCAGCTCGGCGGGCCCGATCGGTGCGTCGGCGGCGGCAGCATCATTGCTGCGGAGATCGGCGATCGTGCGGGCCACTCGCAGGATTCTGTCGTGGGCTCGGGCGGAAAGACCAAGATCGCTGACAGCGGCCCGCAGCAGCTCGCTGGCAGCAGCGGTGAGCTGACAGAACTGCCGGATCTGCCTGGCGTTCATCCGGGCGTTGCACCGCACGGGCAGGCTGCGGTCGAGCCCCCGTACCGGCACCGCTGAAGCACACGCCTGCGACGACGCGGAGACATCGGTCGGCCCTTCGACACCAAAGCGAACCGCCTGCCGCGCTCGTGCGGCGAGCACTGCCTCCCGCATCGTGCCGCTCGACGTGCCGGAACGACTTGCGGCCAGATCCTGATACGACACCGCTGGCACCTCCAACTGAATGTCAATGCGATCGAGCAGCGGGCCCGATATCTTCCCCATGTACTTGTCGATTTGCGGAGCCGAACACAGGCACTCCCGCCTTGGATCTCCCCGATAGCCGCAGGGGCATGGATTGAAGGCGGCCACGAGCATGAAATCGGCCGGAAATCGGCTGCTCGACTGAGCCCGACAGATGGTGACAGCCCCTTCCTCCAGCGGCTGCCGCAAGACTTCGAGCGTTCGCCGGTTGAACTCCGGCAGCTCGTCAAGAAACAAGACGCCGTTGTGCGCGAGACTGATCTCACCCGGCATCGGCATTGACCGCCCACCGACCAGGCCTGGCTCACTCACGGTGTGGTGCGGGGCTCGAAACGGCCGCGTGGCGAGCAGCGGCTGCCCAGGAGAGAGCAGCCCAACCGCGCTGTAGATCCGCGTTGTCTCCACCGACTCACTCGGCGAAAGTGGCGGCAGAATTGTGGGCAGCCGACGAGCAAGCATTGTCTTGCCGCCACCTGGCGGTCCAACCATGGCGACGTTGTGGCCCCCAGCCGCCGCCACGAGCAGCGCTCGCTTTGCCGCCTCCTGTCCACGGACGTCGGCGAAATCGACGTCATAGTGGGCGAAGCGGTCAAACCACTCATCGAGCCGAGGCGGAGCAGGGGAGAGCGGCAGGTCTCCAGAGAAAAACCCGACCGCCTCTTCCAGGTTTGCCACGGGAATCACTTCCACGCCCTCGACGACGGCCGCCTCGACCGCGCTGGCCGCTGGCACCACCACGCCCCGCAGCTGCTGCCGACGGGCCGCTGCGATGGCCATCGACAACGCGCCTCGGGCCGGGCGAGTCGAGCCCTCCAATGACAGTTCCCCCACGACCGCGTAGTCCTCAAAGCGGGTGGCTTCGAACTGCCCACTCCCCGCCAGAATGCCAAGCGTGATCGGCAGGTCGAAGGTGGCCGCCTGCTTGGGAAGCTCGGCCGGTGCGAGATTCACCACAACCCGATCCTGCGGCCGCTTGAAGCCTGAGTTGATCATCGCCCGAGCAACGCGATGAGTGCTCTCCCGAATCGCCGCATCTGGCAGCCCCACCAGCACCGTTGCCGGCAAGGCCCCTTGCGACACGTCCACCTCGACATCAACGGGTACTGCCTCAATCCCAAGCATCGAGAACGTCTGCAGTTTGGCGAGCATCGAGCATCCTCCTGAGCGTGAACAACGCGGCCGATTCCCTGCGACGAAATGGGCTACAGTGCCACCAGCTGGATTACCGCCAGTTGGCTACATTGCCGGCAGTTGTTGGCACCGCGGTTTTGTCACCCATCGCCGCCCACAGACGTGAGTGTACACATGTTCACATTCTTCGCAACACATCGGTTTCTGCCTCCCCACTTCAGCCTCGCGGTCCCCATGCTCGCGGTGCTCACACTCACCACCAGTTCAACCTTCGCGGCTGACGCTGCTTCCCCCGGAGACACCCCGATGCCTGCGTCCCCCCCGACGTCTGACGACGACCCACACGTCTGGCTCGAAGAGGTTCTCGGCGAGAATGCACTTGGCTGGGTCCGCGACCGCAACGACCAGACCCGCGAAGCGCTCACCGACTCAGAGCCTTTCACCCAACTTGAGCAGGCGTTGCAGACAATCCTCGATGATGACCAGCGGATTCCAGCGGTCGTGCAGCGGGGAGACTACCTCTACAACTTCTGGCGGGATCAGGAGCATCCCCGTGGGCTCTGGCGACGCACAACGCGTGAGGAGTACCGTCGCGGCACTCCGAGCTGGGAAGTGCTGTTGGATGTCGATGCCCTCGGCCAGCAAGAAGACGAGAACTGGGTCTGGGCGGGCAGCCAGGTGCTGCGGCCAAGCTACGAGCGAGCGGTGGTGATGCTCTCACGTGGCGGAGCTGACGCTCGTGTGGTTCGCGAGTTTGATCTCACCACCAAAACGTTCGTGGAGGAAGGTTTCGAGGTGCCTGAGTCAAAGGGCTCTGTCAGCTGGATCGATGCCGACCATCTGTTCGTTGCCTCTGACTTCGGCCCGGGCTCGATGACCGATTCAGGCTACCCCCGAACCGTCCGACTCTGGACACGCGGCACGCCGCTCTCAGAAGCGACCGTGGTGTTTGAAGGCCGCGACGACGACCTGTCGGTCTCCGCCTTCCATGACGACTCGCCCGGCTACGAGCGGGACTACGTTCGTCGAGCCCGCTCGTTCTATGTCAATGAGCTGTTTGTCCGCGAGGGCGATGGCAGTCTGCGGAAGATCGACGTTCCAGACTCCGCCTCGAAGGGAATCTTTCGCGGCCTGCTGGCGATCGAACTCCGCGATCCCTGGACGCATGGCGACCGTACCTACGTTCCCGGCACACTCCTGCTGGCCGACCTGGAGTCGTTCCTCACGCCCGCTGACGGCAGCAGCGTGTCTGCAGACCGCCGCCCCGTTGCCGTTGCCTTCGAACCCGATGACCATCAAGC
>JADHNY010000095.1 GCA_016779265.1 Pirellulales bacterium
CAAACGTGGTCGCTCCCAGCGCCACAAGCGCCGCAACCGCAAACACACTCCCGTAGATCTGCACGCCGAAGAGCCAGCCCGAGAAGAGCACGATCAGCAGCATCTCGGGAATCATGAACAGCATCCGGCTCGCCATCACAGCCACGAGAAACTCCCACCGCCGCATCGGCGTGGCGAGAAAGCGTTTGAGCAGGCCGCGAATCCTCATCTCCACGGTGACAAAGCCAACGCCCCAAAGGCCGCCTCCCATCAGGGAAAGCCCCATCAGCCCGGGAATCAAAAAGTCGATGTAACGACTGCCCGGTTCTTCAACGAGCGAGTCTCGCGGACTGAGGAGATCTTCACGCCCGGCTGCGGCTTCCATGGCAGCTGCAGCCCGATCACGGGCCAACACCGCCTCGGGACGCGTGGGGTCAAAACGAAAGGCCACCTCAGCGTTGGCGAGAGGCTCAATCACCAGATCGATCCGGCCAGTCCGAAGCTGCTCGCTAGCGGCATCACGCGAAAGCACTGCGGTCTCAAAGCCTGCATTCTCAGAGAGACGCCGAGCGGCATCGGCAGCGAGCCCCTCCTGCTCCGCAGCCACCACCACGGCGATCCGTGGCGTTTCGACGGGGCGTTCACGAAAGGCGATCCCGAGCGCCACAACCATCAACACGGGAAATCCATAGACCCAGAAGATCACTTCCGGCTCACGGCAGAACTCGACAAGGCGGCTCCCGATCAGTTCACGCAACGGCCCGACCGACCGATCGCTGACAGTGGGGATTTTCGGAGGATGGGTTTTCAGACTCATGCCTCTCCCTCCAATCGCCGCTTCTCGGAGAGGTGTCGCCCGGAGAGCCGGACAAACACGTCGTCAAGGCTGGCCTCTCGTGTCACCAGTCGCGTCAGCTCAAAGCCGGCTGCCGTGAGCGTGCTGACAACGGCAGGCAAAACTTCGTGCGGGGAAGTGGTCGCGAGCACGGCCGTCTCACCATCACGCGAGGCCTGCTCAACCGCAGGGAGTGCTGCCAGCGTCTCCAGTGGCAGCACATGCTCGCCACCAGAATGCCCCGCAACCTCGACAAGCGTGCCACCGCCAAGCGTGGCAATCAGCTGCTCAGGCGTTCCCTCCGCGATCACTGTTCCGCTGTCGACAATCGCCAGTCGATCGCAGAGGCGTTCCGCTTCGTCCATGTAGTGGGTCGTGAGCACAACGGTCGTGCCGGCCGCCCGCATCGCTTCAACGAGCGCCCAGATCTGGCGACGGGAGTGGGGATCAAGGCCAGCGGTCGGTTCGTCAAGAAACACCAGCTCTGGCCAGCCGACAACGGCCGTCGCCACTGCGAGCCGCTGTCGCTGCCCGCCCGACACCTTGCCCACGCGAGCATGCGCCTTCGGGACCAGGCCCACAAGCTCGAGCGCATCGAGAGGATCAATGCCACGCCGATAAAAACTGCGGAACAGACGCACCGTTTCCAGCAGCGTCAGCTTCTCCGAGAGCCGCGTCTCTTGCAGCGACACCCCGATCCGTTCCCGTAGTTCAGCAGCATCCCGCTGCCAGTTCCGGCCCAAGACATTGACTGTGCCCGCATCGGCTGAAAGCAGGCCTTCAAGGATCTCGATCGTTGTGGTTTTGCCAGCCCCGTTCGGGCCGAGCATGCCAAAACACTCACCGCGACGAACCGTCAGTGAGAGGCCGCGAACGGCTTCGACAGGCGGCCTTCCGGGATAGGTTTTGACCAGCCCCTCAACCTGAATCGCTGGCGTCGCAGTGGAGGGCGGAGCATCACGATCGGCGGCTGCCATGCGCCCCCCCCTCAGTTGCCAGCTGACGAGACGGTTTCAGCGACACCACGATGACGAGCCAGCCAGTCGATGCTCACAAACCGTCTCACAATGCTCTCAAACGTGCGAACAGCATCTCGGTGCCAGTGACGGTCGAGCGGATCACCACCAACATCGAGACCGTCTGCCTCCAGTCGGCAGGGCCACCCACGACTTTCGGCGAGGCCGTTAAACCGTTCCGCAATCCGCAGTGTCCAGGCGATTCCCAGCGTCTCCCGAAGGCAGAGAAAGGGCTGGTCGATCTCCCGTTGCAGCACCCGAGGCGTGGCGGATGGTGTGACACGCGGCGGAATCGCGAGCATTCCACCCGCAGCCAGAAGCCAGGCACCGCTGACATCAAGCCAGGGAGAGTCGCCAGCCCGTTCGGTCTCAAAGCCGGGCAGAAAGCCGCGAATCAGGATCAATCCGCCGGCCGTGACCAACGTGGCCGGCAGTCTCCGCCAGGTGCCCACGTAGTTCATCCAGCCGATCACGGCGAGCCCACTGACAAAGCACCGCACCACGATGTGCAGCACAGGCGGAGACCCGGGCCGCACAAACTCCGCCGACGCAGCAGGCATCGCCAACACCACCGCCAGCGAGGCGACAATCACCTGCCAGATCCCATGCTGCGGCCGCTTTGCTCCGAGAACCGACATGGCCGGACAGAGCAGAAGAGCTGCCACGCACAGCCGCAACGAGGCAGCACGAGCGGGATCGTTTGCCCACCCCAGTGCGTGAATGCCAGCATTGGCCGACACCGCAAACGCTGCGCAGATAGCCCAGAGTGCTGCTGGAACTGCCGTCGATCCACGAGCTCTCCAGCAGCCGACGACTGCCGCCATCATCGCCACTACGCCACCAGCTGTCATGCAGACCCAGGGAAGCGGTTGGCTGTCGGAAAGCAGGTGCATGATCCGCAGAGAATACCACAACGTTTCCCTGAAACGTTCCTGACGGGGAACTTAGAGGGAATCTGCGGGTTGGCCACCGCCCCGTCCATGGAGCCCAAGGCGGCAGACCGATACCGATCGTGGAGTGATCTTGTTGGCAGCGTTGAGGAGAGGAGTCTCGATGAGCTACGCAACACAGCTGCGAAATGGCATTCTCGCGGCGGTGGTCTGCATGTCGGCGGTGGGAACCCCGGCGTCGGCAGTCGAGATGTTCACCTACTTTGGCGATGGCAGCTACATCGGGCTACCGAGTCTTGAGGTGCCGATTGAGGCCTATCCCGGCATTCCACTCCGCAGCGATCGGCTGCGGGCTCAGCGGCATGGCCGGCCTGCCCCCCGTGGCACTGTAGGGCGGTTCCACGGTCGTGGGATCACAATCCGGGTTCCGGTGCAGCAGCCGACACCAGCCCAGCGCCAGCCGCCAATGCCTAAGCCCATCCCCCAGGAAGATCCCGCTGCTCACGATGAGCCGACCAGTGTCGACGAGGAAGCACCGAGCGTGATCGCTCCCAAAGAAACGGACAGTGCAGCCCTCTCCAACACACTCGAGGCCGACCCATTCGCTGCCTCTCGCAAGCAGAACCGCAGCACCAGCTTCCCGCGCGGCACAGAACTCGACTTCGGTGGACTGCGAGAGCTCTCCGCCTACGAGCAGTCGGTCCTGCCGCAGTAAGGCTCTGCAGCACTGCTCTCCATCAAACGTTCAGCAGTTCCGCAGCCCCCGCGCCTCCCGTATCAGTAACTCATTCGCTGTCGGTACCAAGACTCTCGAAGAGCTCTTGGGCGTCTGCACGCGTCGCGAACACCGGCTCTTGCGAGAGCACCTGCTCCAGGATCGTGCGGGCCCGTTTCGATTCCCCGCGGTCAACCAGCAGCCGAGCCACGTAGTAGGCACCATCGCTGGTGAGCTGATTGCTCTGCGAGATCTGCGTCAGGATCTGTTCTGCATCCTCACGGCGACCGAGTCTGTAGAACACCCAGGCCAGTGTCGTCAGGGCGTTGACCTGCTGAGGTGAGTTCTCCCGGTGCAGAGCGACATTGCCTTCAGCCATTTCCAGGGCTCGCTGCCGTGCCTCATCGTCGTCGCTCTCAATGAGCACCAGTGCGAGCGAGTTACTGGCCGGGAAGTTCAACGGCGACTGGGTGTGGGCGGCGGAGAAGAACTTCTCGGCAGCTGCATAGTCTCGTTCCACCCGCGCGATGGCTCCCCGCACGATCTTGGCATCGAGCGACTTCTCGTCGATCGCCAGGGCAGCATCAGTCTGCTTCTTCGCAGCCTCCAGTTCGTTCTGGCCGAGGTACCACTGGGCGGAGGCCAACAGCACCGCCGAATCCTGAGGCGACGACTCAATCGCCAACTCGATCAGCCGCCGGGCCTTGTCCGTGTCTTTCTTCTCTTCGTAGAGCCGTGCCATCGCCAGTTCGGGCTGGACTGCGGTCTGATCAAGACTGCGGGCTTCCCGAAACTCCGTCAGAGCTTCGGTCGGCTTGCCAAGTTGAAACTGCACGATGCCCATGCGTTGATGGCCGCTGGCGCTGTCAGGATCGAGGTCGAGCCAGCCTGTCAGCTGCTTCTCTGCCAGAGCCCACTGTTTGCGGGCTTCTGCGACTGCCGCAAGACCGGCATACCCGCGGATCTGAAAATCCCGCTTCCGCTTCGGATTTTCGTCAAACGCGTCGGTCAGCGCAACACCGCGGGAAAAGAGCGTCTCGGCGTCGGTCACGCGGCGTTCCTGAAAGGCAAGGTCACCGAGCATCAGATAGGGCTCGGGGTCGGCCGGATAGTCGATCACGGTCTGCTCAAGTTCACCACGCGCCGGCTGGAGCTGATTGACGCTCAGCCACAGCATCGACATCAGCACGCCGGGCGGCGGCAGCTTGGGATTGCTGGAGTGGGCTCGCTCAAACATCGCCCGACAGCCTTCGATGTCGCGGTCACGAAACCGGTTGATCCCATTGGTGATGTCCTGAAACTCCGCATCACCAGAAACGGCCTTTCCCACGAGGCTCTGGGCGGTGACCTGGGCATGGGTGGTGCTGATGCCACTGCAGAAAGCCGCTGCCACCACGGCTACCGCGAGCAGCCGCGGCAGCACTGCCAATGACTCCGTGACCTTTCCGGGCAGGAACACAAGAGCCGAATGGGGGTGAGAAAACCTGCTGGCCATGGTGCGACCGTGCCTTTCAAAAGGAGCAGATGCGGCGAAAACGGTATGGTAGGCGTGGGATGTCCACAGGAACGGTACTCTACAAGACTGCCTGAGGGCGATCTAGCATCGCCTGCGGGCGACCGCTGGCCGCGGTGAGTTTGCAGCCCACGCCACGCACGACGATGCGTGCAGCCACTGACTGTTGATCGATGAGGGGAAGATGAGAGTTGGAGCGGTTCTCGAGCGGGAACTTCGGATCGCCCCGAGGTCGCGGTCGATGTACATCGCCCGCGCGGTCTACACCGGCATGCTGCTGCTGATTGTGGCGACCTGCTGGCTCGTGGTCACCGGCACGCAGGCGATTGAAACCGCCGGTGAGACCGGCCGGTTTGCAGCGACGCTTCTGAGGATTCTCGCGCCGCTGCAGCTGGTGTTGGCTGCCCTCTCGGCCGCCGCAGTCTCGGCGGTGAGCGTCACCTCGGAGAAGGATCGACGGACGCTCGAACTGCTGCTGGTCAGCAGCCTGACCGATGCCGAAATCGTGCTCGGAAAACTCGCTGCGAGCCTGCTGCAGGTGCTGCTGCTGCTCGTCTCGGCGATCCCCGTGTTCGCCCTCGTGTCGCTCTTCGGCGGCGTGACCAACGCCCAACTGGCCCGACTCTTCGCCGTGACCGCAGCGGCCGCCATCGCCTCAGCGAGCCTGGCGAATGCGATTGCCTTCTGGAAAGAAACAACGTTTCAGACCATTGCTGTGACCTTGTTTGGGCTCTCGCTGTGGACGGCTGCTGGAGAAGTTGTGGCCTCACTGGCGGGTAACACGGCAGCGGCCGCCTTCTCACCTGCCCGGGCTGTGTTCGCTGCGATTGAGCCCGCCGGCGCCGGCGGCAGCCTTGGGTTTCTGGCGGTCTGCCTGGGAGTCGTGGTGGCCTCCGGCCTCGTCGCAACGCTCCGGCTGCGGCCGTGGAATCTCGTAGGGGGCTCTCGCTACGAGAGTGTGCGAGCCGACACCGCGTCGATCACCGACACCCGCACCGTCTGGAGCCGTCCCGTGCTCTGGAAAGAACTCTGTACTCGAGCTCACGGCCGAGCCATTGTGTTTGTCCGCGTGGCCTGGCTAGCCCTGTTTGCGGCTGCCATCTGGGGCATCTTGCAGCAGTCTGGCCAACAGCGACCCGACCGCCTGGCTCTCGCCCTGGCCGTCCTGCCGATGACACTTGCGAGCCTGGTCTCTGTCACGGCCCTGGCGGTCACCAGCGTGACCACCGAACGGGACCGTGGCTCCCTCGACCTGCTGCTGGTGAGCGACCTGGAGCCGGCGGAGTTTGTCTGGGGAAAACTCGCCGGGGTCTTCTACGTTGCACGCGAGATGGTGCTGCTCCCACTGGCAGCCTGCGGCGTGCTGGTCGCCTTTGGTCAGGCTTCCCTGGAAAATGGCATCTACCTTGCGATTGGACTGAGCACACTCCTGTTCTTCTCAGCAGTCCTTGGGCTCCATGCGGGCCTGACGCATGGGTCGTCGCGGCAGGCGATCGTGGTTGCCTTGGGCACCGTGGTGTTTCTGTTTGTCGGCGTGGCCACCGTGATGCGGATCATGGTCTCCTTCGGTGGCAACTTCGAGCTGCAGCTCGCACCGTTTCTGGCTGTGGTCGTCGGCGGGGCCGTCGGGCTCTATGCCGCGCTCTCGGCACGAAACCCCTCGCCTGCGATCGGCTGGGCATCAGCCCTCCTGCCCTCGCTGACCTTCGTCGCCATCACCGGTTTCTTGCAGGGCAGCACCCTGCAGGTGCTGCTCGTCACCGTGGTGGCCTACGGGTTTGCCACGACGGCCATGCTTGTGCCTGCCATCGGGGCTTTTGACCTGCTGACTGGTCGCACGACCGGCACGCTCTGAGGTCGTCCCCAGGCGTCGCTGGCCTGCCCGATTAATCCGGCGGCTAGCGAGTCAACGGCTCGGCGGGAGCGTCACCGGTGGACGCATTGGAGGCATCAGCGAGCCGGGCTGTCGCTTCGTCAATGGCCGCGGCAAGGGTGCGAACCTCGGTCCGTCCGGTGAGCCGTTTCACTTCCCGGCCAGTGGGCGTCTGCAGGATCACGGTGGGGAAGCCCCGCACTCCGAGTCGTTGGCAGACTTCGGCATCGCGGTCGGCATCAAGGGTCACACACACGCAGCGACTCGATCGTTGCACCACCTCAGGATCGGCCAAGACTCCCTGTGAGAGTCCCGCGCACCAGCGACACCAGCTCGCTCGGCAGATGACAACCAGGGGCCTGCCTGAGGCAGTCGCCCGTTCCAGGCCGGCCTGATAGTTTTCGACATATTCAATCGTGGTATGAGCATCGTGATTCACGATCTGCCCGTCACCGCCACGGTTTGCTGGCAGAAGCCGCTGCAGATCTCCGCCCCGAGAGCCCGACTGCACCTGCTCGTCACGGATCTCACAGCCGTTGCCCATGAGAAACGCCAGTAGCAGCGCCGCCACAGCCGTGGCCCGTCGAGGCACCATCGATCTCGATGACACGCTGGGGCTGTGCAAGATCCGCGTTCGGGGAGCTGCGAAGCGTTGGTGGACTGAGGACATTAGGCAACCATGCCGGGAAACTGGGGCCTCACACGCGGGCACCGCAGCAGAACTGGCCAGCTAAAGCGGGTTGGTAGGCCTGTCTGCAGCCCGCGGCAAGGCCGATTGCCCCTGAGGTGTCCTGACGCGTTGCTTCAGCACCAGCGGATCAGTACCCTCTCCGCCCCACGGTCTCTGCTGGAGCTGCTCTCAATGCCTGTTCCCCATCCCACACGCTGCTGTGCGTTGATGGTGGGCATCGCCGCGTTGGCAGGCTGCCAGCTGATCCCTCGCTCTTCCCCCGTGACCCAAGAACTCGCTGAGGCTCGACGGCTCTCACACGAGGGGCTCGCGGCGGCCGATCGTGACAACCTCGAGCGTGCCGAGGAACTTTTTGGCAAGGCTGTTGAGAGCTGTCCGACAGATATCGATGCGCGTCAGCACTATGCAGAGGTGCTCTGGCAGCGTGGCGAGCAGCTGGCAGCGATCAGCCAGATAAAGCAGGCACTTCAGGTAGCACCAGACGATGAGGGGCTCTGCGTGGCCGGCGGCATGATGTACCTCGAACTCGGCCTCCTCGATGACGCTGACAAACTCGCGCAGAGCGCCGTATCGACGGCACCAAAGTCGGCTCGCTGCTGGTATCTCCATGCCCAGACCAACCTGGCACGCGGGCGGATCGACGATGCCTTAGGCGACTTCCATCGGGCTCTAGCGATCGAGCCTGACAACCGCGAGGTGCTGCTCGACACCGCAGAGGCCTACCGACGGGCCGATCGCCCCACTCGGGCACTCGCTACGCTCGCGATTCTCGAAGAAACCTACGGGCCGGGCCAAATTCCTGGGTCGGTCCATGCCCTCGAAGGAATGGCCCAGGAGGCCCTTGGACGCCCTGCAGACGCCCTCGCAAGTTACCGGCTCGCCCAAGAGAGAGGCGATCTCTCAGAGACGACAGGAGCCCGGATTGCCGCTCTGACGGCTTCTGCTGCCGGGCCGCTCGCCTCCGCCCCAGAAAACGGGGCAACGCTCCAGCGGTAACACCTGCTCGAGAGCGGATTTTCGTGTGGGGAGAGGCCGTTCGATGACGAAACCCAAGTTGGCACTCATTGTTCCAACCGCGTTTCTCGTCGAGTGGCCCAACCGGCGCCACGAATGCCCATGTCTGCCTCCCCTGCCCCGTTGCCCAAGTCGCAATCAACGCCTCCTGACCGCTACCACGCCTACCCGTGGTGGAGTCCTCGGTTCTGGCACGGCATGCCACTGCCGATCTGGGTGGGTCTGCTGAACGAACACCGCTGGCGTGTCTCGCCATCACGGCTGGGCCTGCTGAGCACGATCACCACCGCCACCGCCTTCAACACGCTCAACGGCTGGCTCTCCGACGCCCGCTTTCGTCGGCAGCTGCAGGCGGCGGAGATTCGTGACGACCCCCTGTTCATCATTGGTCATTGGCGAAGCGGCACCACCCTGCTGCACGAGCTGATGATGCTCGACGAGCGGTTTTTCTGTCCGAGCACCTACCAGTGCTTTGCGGCAGGCCACTTTCTGCTCACCGAATCACTGCTGACCTGGGCTCTCGCATGGATGATGCCGGCCAAGCGTCCAATGGACAATGTTGCTGCTGGCTGGGATCGCCCACAGGAGGATGAGTTTGCCCTGATGAATCTCGGAGCGGCCTCGCCCTATCGACGAATGGCCTTTCCCCACACCGCATCCAACGAGCCGACGGCACTCGATCTTGAAACGCTCGACGCATCGACCCTGAAGCACTGGCAGAGCACCTTCCGACGTTTCTTACGCATGCTGGCTGTTCGCGATTCCCGACGAACGGTGCTCAAGAGCCCACCGCACACCGCCCGCATGCGGATGCTTCGCTCGATGTTTCCCAACGCCCGTTTCCTCCACATCGTGCGGGATCCGCTGGTTGTGTTTCCCTCCACAATGCGGCTGTGGAAATCACTCGACTTCGTGCAGGGGATGCAGGTTGATGATGGAGAACGGCTTGAGCAGTACGTGCTTGAGACGTTTGACGTGATGTATGCCGCCTTCGAACGTGATCGAGCAGACCTGCCTGCGGACTGCCTGCACGAACTGAAATACGAAGACCTTGTCGCAGATCCTGTTGGCAAACTTGCCGAAGCGTATCAGGCCCTCGACCTCGGCGGATTTGAGAGTGTGCGGCCGGCACTGGAAGACCAGGCAAAGGAGATGCAACAGTACCGCCGCAACCGCTACAAACTCGACGAACGCACCCGCAGCCTCGTGCTTGAACGCTGGAAGCCGTTCTTCGATCGCTACGGGTATCAGCCAGATGCTACGAGTGAGCCGGCTGCTGATTGACCGCGGGCCGACCGTCATCTGGAGCGTCACGCGTTGGCAGGCGAATCCGTGGATCAGCCTCAAGCAGTCGCTGCTCCTCCCGCAGTTCTTCGGCAGTCATCCGGAGGCGTCTTTCACTGGCACGCCAGCGGAGGAACTGCTGGAGCACTGCAACCAGCACCGCTGCCGCAAGCACCCACCACAGCCCACGCCAGCCCAGCCAGAGCGTCCCCTGAGCGGCGTCTACCGGAGAGAGCGACCTGTCGCGGAGTGAGGTGACAAGGTCGTCAAAAGACCACCACATCGCTAAGCCCAGCACCACGGAAGCCAGCACCCCGCTGAGCAGCTGCCTGGCCATTTCTCGAGAGGCCATTCGGCGGATCCCGTTGGCCGGACTGAGCCGCTCCCAGGCCGCCAGTCGACCAGGCACCAGGCGGGGGCGATCAGCAAGCATTCGCACGCAGAGCCCTGCGGTCGCGGCTGCAGTGAGCACGAGCAGGGTGGGCCAGACGAGCTGCCAGGCAAGGCGAGCCGCAATCGGGCCCAACGGCAGCGTTGGATCGGCAAGATCGCCTGGCAGGTTCCGGAGGTGCTCCGAAACGATGGTCGTCACGCTTGTGAGCCACATTGGGAGACAGGCGGTGAGCACGATCGTCGACGCCATCCAGGCCACACCGTCGCTGGTGGGCAGGAGTCCGCGTCGCTGGGCCTGTTCGCGTCGACGCGGTGTGGCTGGGAGGGTGCGATCGGAGCTCATGGCAGCTCCGTGTCGGCAAGGGGAACGGCCTGTTCAAAGATCCGCTCGCAGGTGACCGTCATCGCCTCAGCAATGCTGTCTGTCCACGTGTGGCTTCCCGTCCAGACAGCCACCAGCAGCACCACCGCTGCAGTCCCCTGCAGCAGACCTGCCGAGGGGGACAATGGCACGACCCGACAGGCGATGGCCGCAGAGATGTGCCAGACCAGGACGGCCACCATCGCTGGCAGCATCAGGGCCACGGTGAGTCGACAGGCCATGGCCAGCGAGGTCAGCAGCATCGTGTCGACATCGGCAGCGAGCCACGTGCCCACCGGCAGCGTTGCGAAACTCTCCAGCAGTCCCAGCAGCACCACGCGAGCTCCTCCGCAGGAGATGAATGCTCCTGCCGCCGACCACCAGAGGAGTCTGGCCAGGGGGGTGGTCGCTTCGACAGGCCCGCTGCTGAAGTCGTCGGCCCAGGAGAGCCCTGAAAGAGTGCCGAGCACGCCGCCTGCCCAGCCAGCGGCTGCAGTCACGCAGGCAACACTCAGGCCAAACAGTCCACCGAGAAGGAGTTCACTCGGAAGGGCAACCACCAGCGAGGTGGCTGCTCGCGAGCTTCCAGCACCGGGGACCACCCAGGTGACAGCTGCAATCGCCAACGCCCAGGCAAGCGCTAGCCGCACCGGCATCGGCACACCAGGCCCAAGCGGCAGGCTGCCCACAGCTACAAATCCGATGACACGCGCCGTGACCAGAGCCGCAGCGACGACCGTTGTCTCAACGAAAGGAAACGGGAGGTCCACCTGTCCTCCCTTACGGCCCGATGGCCGTTGTGCGGACCAGCTGCACGAACGTCTCGAGCATCCATGGCAGCATCAGAATCATCATGCCCGCCATCGCCGCGAGGCGTGGTAGCTGTCCGAGCGTCTGCTCTTGGACACCTGTCGCTGCCTGCAGAATCCCGATCACGAGCCCCACCAGGAGCCCCACCAGCAGCACGGGAGCAGCCACCATGCCCGCAGTGAACATCGCTTCGCGCAGCAGTTCGGCAACGTCGGTCGCAGGCATGGAGGAAGTTCCGTCGTACGAGACGCTAAAGACCAGTCAGCGAGACACCGTCGAGCAGGCTGGTGACAACGAGCGTCCAGCCATCGGCCATCACAAACACGAGCAGCTTCAAGGGAAGCGAGACGACCGTAGGCGGCAGCATCACGAGGCCCGATGAGACCACCAACGTGGCCACGACAAGATCGATCAGCAGAAAGGGAATCAACAGCCGCACACCGAGCATGAACGCTGTTTCGAGTTCACTGACTAAGAACGCGGGCAGCAATGCCTCCGCAGGAACATCGTCATAGCTCGCCACGCCCGCGCTGGCCGTGGGATGACGTTGCAGAAACATCAACACCGTCTCTCGGTTTCCCGCAGCCTCAATCTGCCGGGCCATCCAGCGGCGCACGGGAAGCGATCCCTGATCGACGGCAGCGGTGAGTTCCAGCTGTCCAGCCTGATACGGCTCCACGCCCGCTCGCCATGCCTCTGTCCAGATCGGCCACATCACCATCGCCGAAAGAAACAGAGCAAGTGAAGCCACGATTTGATTTGAAGGCATGCCCTGCGTTCCCAGTCCTTGCCGCACCAGGGAGAGCACCACGCTGAAGCGGACATAGCAGGTGGTCATGAGCAGCGCCGCTGGGGCAAGACTCACCACCCCAATCGTCACGGCTGCCGACAACGGCCCGGCGAGGCCACCGCCAGGCAGCAGGCGTTCCAACAGCCCAGCTACGCCGGTGGTCTCCGCAGGGCCTGCCCGCTCCTCTGAAGGTGCAGCAGGCACCTCGTTCTGTGGAGGCACTCTTTGCTGTGGGGGTACCGTCTCTGGTGGCCGTATCGTGTCCTGGTCGCCAGGCGTGCTCCTCCTCTCACTGCGCACCGACGCAGCGGTGTTGGATGCCTGGCTCTGGTCCGGCTGGCTTGTGGCCGGCCCATCTGCTGCGGCGGTGGCCAGTGGCACGATCCCTGGCTCTTCGCAGCACGCAGCCCAAGGCACTCCACCGGTGAACATCACGAGGAGGAGAGCCGTCTGAAACGTTCGCAGAGCCGACGGGCGTCTCATGCCGCGCTTTCGAGTGGCCGTACCGTTGGCTGCGACGACGCAGCGATAGCGGACGAGCGGAGGCTGCCACGGATCTGGCCTGCCACCCGCACATGGCGGCAGGCGTGGGCAATGGCATCCGTAGCCTGGGGATCATCCAGTTCTGAGAGGGTGCTACAGCCAGAGCTTCCAACACTGACCAGCAGCGTCTTGGGCCCAAACCGCACCACAGCAATCTGATGGCCGCGATCGAGCTGCCCGTTGCCGAGCACTTCAAACACATCGCGTGGCACCGACGCGGCCCGCTTCTTGCCGAACCAGCTCAATGCGACGAGGCCGAAAATGGCCACGGCCATCGTGATCGCGGCCGTGACCTCAAAGCCCAGACCACTCTCGAGGCCAGAAGTCTCTCCAGCAGACTCGGCGTCCGTCGACGCGGCGTCAGCGTCCGCAAGTAACACAGGCGGCTCAAGGGTCAGCGGCGGCAGTTCTGCTGGCGGCTCGTCGCCACGACCAGCCGAGCCCCAGAGCAGACCGAACGCCAACAGCATCGCCGCAGCACGCGCTCGTGGCGGTGTGGTGGGCTCCGACGTGTTCGCAGGGGTATGGTGACGGGTCCAATCGATCAGCGGCTCCGGTTCCGCGGCAGCCTGCGAGCGACCGCTCCGCCACCACATAAGACCGGCAAGAGTCAGCCCAACGGCAGCCAGGCCAGCAAGCCAGACCTGCTGCGGAACCTCAGCGAGGCTCTCACGCGAGAAGCTCTCGAAAGAGAGGGCCGGAAAACTCCGGGGCCCTTCCGAAGAAGCCACCGTAGCAGGCGCCGGCTCCGCCAGAACTGGCTCACCAGCAGAGGCAGGCAGTACCGGCTTGGCGGCCGCAACGTTCTGCCCTGTGGCTGCAGTGGCCGCCGTCACAGAAAAGCGTGTGACGTTCACCGTGCGGGCATGTGGGTCAGCGGTTGCTGGCAGCAGTTCGAGCACATGCTGGCGGATTTCCTCTTCCGATCCGACCGATGACTGCGGGATCGCCACCGCGGCATGCACGGCAACCACCTGCCGGCCATCACTCACCTGAAGCCCGATGGCAGGCGTCGATACTGATGGAGGCGATGAGCGGCGGACATCAGCGGGCGCGTTGGCGTCAGCTGCTTGCTGTGGGACAGGCGGAGC
>JADHNY010000096.1 GCA_016779265.1 Pirellulales bacterium
CGGCCGATCCTCCGCCGAACGTTCCCACACTGGAAGACCTGACCCAGCTCTCGCTCCGGGAGCGGCTGGAGCAGCACCGCTCGGCCCGGGGCTGCACCGGTTGCCATGAAGGCATCGATCCCTGGGGGCTGCCCTTTGAAGGGTATGCGGCCGACGGGCTCGCGGTTGCTGCGGCAGCCGAAGACAACATCGATGCCTCGTCGCGGCTGCCCGATGGCACGCAGGTGGAGAACTTTGCCGCCTTTCGCGTGTATCTGCTGACAGAGCAGGTCGACCGTGTGGCTGCGAGTTTCGCCTGGCATCTGGCGACCTACGCCACAGGACGCCGGCCAAGCCCACGCGAAGAGCAGTGGCTGGAGCAGATGGCGGCAGAGATCAACCAACAGGGCGGTGGCCTGCGGGATATCCTGCAGCGGATCGTGGCCAGCGAGATGTTTCTCACCAAGTAGCCGGCAGCGGCAGAAGCGAGGACGGTGATGGCGACACGGATCGATCGACGCGGCGTGCTCAAAGGCATCGCGGGGGCAGCCCTCGTGCTGCCGGCGCTCGAGGCGATGGGCGAGGTGGTCACTGCTGTGCCGCCACGCAGGTTCTGCGCGGTCTACACCGCCAACGGGATGGCCCTGCCGCGGCCGGAGCTGGGAATCGATGAGTGGCGGTGGTTTCCCGCGGTCGATACGGATGGCCAGCTGAAACTCGGCAAGTCGACTGAGCCGCTTGAGCCCTTTCGCGATCAGCTGAGTTTCTTTGGCGGCCTCTACCACGAGAACGGCCCCAAGGCCGATAGCCATATCTGCTCCGACATGTGGCTCACGGGAGCACCGCTGCAGGATCCCAAGCCGGGGTCGTTCAACACGGTGGCGCTCGACCAGGTCGTGGCCGAGCACACCAAGCAGCACTGCCGACAGCCGTCGTTGGTGCTCTCAATCGACTCGGGCGTTGGCTTTCTGTCGCGGACGAGTACGCTCTCCTATGACATCGAGGGCCGGCCGATCCCTGCTGAAAACAGACCGCGGCGGGTGTTTGAGAGGCTCTTCCGGGCCGATGCGTCGACCGCGGCAGGCCAGCGGGATGCCCTCGGCCGCCAGCTCTCACTAGTCGATGCGGTGCTGGAGAACGCCAAGGCCTTCTCGCGGAGGCTCGGCCAAACTGATCGTGAGACGATGCAGCAGTATCTCGCGAGCCTCGATGAGATGGAGACGCGGCTGGCCGCATCGGAGCGGTGGATCGACACGCCGGTCAAGAACCAGGACCGCTCGTTTCTCAACCTTGACGCGAGCCCAGAAGGGGAGCCCGCCAGCTACTACCAGACCATGTTTGACCTGGTGGCCCTCGCTTTCGATGCCGACATCACCCGCAGTGTGAGCTTTATGCTCAGCCGGGAGGATGGGATGGGGATCAGCGACACCTTTCCCCTCAAGCTCGGCCTGCCGCAGACCCACCACAACCTCTCGCACGCCGGCGACCGCGAGGGACTGCTGGCCTTTGCCAAATACGACTGCTTCTTAAGTGAGCAGCTGGCCCACTTCTTCACACGGCTCACGAGCTATCGGGATCTCGAAGGCACGCTGCTCGACAACACCCTCGTGCTCTATGGTAGCGGCTGCAGTACCACCCACTGGCCGAAGGACCTGCCCACGCTGGTTGCCGGTGGCCGTGGCATGGGGCTTTCCCACGGCCATTACGCTCGCGATGGAGAGCAACGGATGACCAACCTCTACGTGAGCCTGCTGCAGGCGTTGGGGATTGAAGCCGAGTCGTTCGCCGACAGTACGGGCCGGCTGGCTGGTCCGGTCTTTGGCTGAGACCCGTCGGGGCGGTCGCTATCGCCAGGTGGTCTTGAGCCTGTGCAGGGTGGTGCGGATTTCCGCCGTCGGGCCGCCGGTGAAGGCTTCGATTGTGGGCGTGATGCTTGTGGGAAAGATACGGTCGGTGATCACGGCCTCGCCATCGTTGACAAACACCTCGACTGAGGAGCGGTCGACGAAAATCCGCAGGGAAACCGTGCCGTTGATCTGCCGGGCCGGGGCCGCATGCCGTCCGGCGAAGGCCGGATGGAAGCCTGTGTTTCCAGAACGCGTGCGGTCGACGTAGGCGGCGGCGTCAAAGCGGTCGTAGCCGATCTCGATGAACTCCTCGTCGCCAGTGCGAATGCGAATCCCGGCGGAGCGGGCGTCGGCGGTCTCGATCTCCACTTCCAGTTCGAAGGTCATGTCGGCGAGTTCCCCTGGCTCCGTCAGCGGCACCGGTGGCCAGGCCGAGACGGCCGCGAGTTTCCTGGTTTCGGAGCGGAGCTGCTGTAGCTCTGCCACTGGCTGCTGCACGAGCGCGAGCACGGCCGGCTCTTCGCTGTTGAAGGCGACCACGCGAACCGCCAGCGACCGCGGGATCGACATCGCGCCCCGCCACGGGCTCGTGGGCACCAGCGACGTCTCCCAGTTGTTCATCCAGCCGATCCAGATCCGTCGGCCGTCGGAAGCTGGAATGTTGTCAAAGCTGACGGGTGCGTAGAAGTCGCGGCCATAGTCGACCCAGCGGGCGGCCTGCCCAGTCTGGAAACGGACGCCGTCAAACTCGCCCACGAAGTATTCGCTGCCACTGCCACCAGCGACGGCTCCACCGCCCATGTCGGCCTCCAGCACCCAGCAGGTGGTTTCGCCATCCCACGAGCCGTCGGCAGCCTGCAGCGGCAGCTGGAAGAGATCAGGGCACTCCCAGTTCGGCTTGCTGATCGCGCCAGCCGGTCCAAAGCGGCTCAGTTCCGTCCAGTCTTTGAGATTTTCCGAGCCGTAGAAGACAAGCACCTTTTCGATCGCCCGCGAGACCACCATCACCCAGCGATTCGTTTCGGCATGCCAAAACACCTTGGGGTCACGGAAGTCGGCAAGCCCTTCATCGAGCACGGGATTGTCCGCATAGCGTTGCCAGGTGCGGCCGTTGTCGAGACTGTACGCGAGGTTTTGCACCTGCCGTCCGGGGGCGTGGCCGGTGTAGATCGCGACCATTGCTGGTGCGTCGGCTGTGCCGAAGCCGGAGGTGTTGTCATGGTCGACAACACAGCAGCCGCTAAAGGCCATCTCTGCATCGGTCTCTGGGAGTGCCAGAGGGAGAAACTGCCAATGGAACAGGTCGGGGCTGACGGCGTGTCCCCAGCTCATGTGCCCCCACTCATTGCCCGCGGGGTTGTACTGATAGAAGAGGTGATACTCTCCCTCGTGATAGACGAGACCGTTGGGGTCGTTCATCCAGTTGAGTGGTGGCGTGAAGTGAAACTGCGGCCGCAGCGGTTCGTCCATCGCATCGGGATGGGCGAGATAGGTGGCGAGTGCGGTGGTGTCAAAGCGAGGCGGCTTCACGTCTGTTTGACGAATGTGGTCAACCAGGATGTGGCCCCAGCCTCCGGTCGCCTGATCACGAACGATAAGATGAGCCCGTTTGCCGAGGAGGTCGTGAACATCCCACGAGGCCTGCAGGAGTGCCTCAGATTCGCTGCCGGTCGCGGAGCGAACAGGTGTGCCGTCGATGACCAGTTCCAGAGCAAGCCGTTCCCGGTCGGACCCGCCGCCAATGAGGAATGCCAGGAACGGCCGCTCAATGGTGAACTCTGAGCTCGTGGCTGTGCCGGTGGTGGCATCACCGTTATGAAAACTGTTGAGCAGGTGTTGGCCGTAGAATCCCGACACTTCCATCTGCCCAGGCAGGCTGCCTTCGGCCGGCTGGCTGCCGAAGGCGTCACCGGTAATGGACCAGTTGCCAAGATCAGCGGTCTCGAAGTCGTCGATGAGAAGATCGTCAGCCGTTGTGGGCAGGCTCCACGCCATCAGCACAAGAGCGGCAGACAGACAGAACTGTTTCATGAGGAGTGTTTCAGTGTGTGTGTGAAAAGGAAGCGTTGAGAGGCTCAACGGATACGGAGTTCCTCCGGGAAGCTCATGGTTCCTCCGGCGACTGAGCAGGCATGCGCAGCCACTGCGATCGCGTGAGCGTTGATGGTGGCCGTGTTGTGACCTGCCAGGAGACCCAGCAGCATGGCTGCGGTGTAGGCGTCGCCGGCGCCCACGGTGTCTACGACTGTGACCGATGTGCTGGGGAGGTCGCTCGTGTCGCTGCCACACCGCAGCAGGGCTCCATCAGCTGATCGTGTGAGGGCAATCGCTCGGAGCTGATATCGTTCGGCAAGCACGGCGAGTGCGATTGTCGGCTCCGGGCTGATCTCGCAGAGCTGACAGATCCGGGGGAGTTCCTCGTCGTTGAGTTTGAGCACGTTGGCAAGTGGCAGCGATTCGAGGATGACGGCATTGTCGTCGTAGGGTGGCCGCAGGTTGATATCGAGCACCCGCAAGGCATCTGGATGGGCTCCGCGGACAGCCGTCACAAACCGGCGGACGGTGTCTCGCGATGTCTCGCTTCGCTGACTGAGTGTGCCAAAGCAGACCGCATCACAGCGGTGGGCTTCGTCATGGAGAGCCGGTGTCCATTCGAGATGGTCCCAGGCGGAGTCTTCGGCAAAGCGGTAGCTGGCCATGCCGGCGACATCGAGCGTGACATCAACCCGGCCGGTCGGCCAGCGATTCCGCTGCACCCCTGCGGTGGCGACGCCGTGGCTTCTGAGTGCGGCCAGCGCGTCATCGCCAAGTGGATCGTTACCGAGACCGCTTACCATCATGACCTGGGCGGCATCTCCCGCCAGTTCCGCAACACTGCAGGCAGCGTTGGCAGGCGCCCCGCCGAAACGAGGGCCATCTGGAAACACGTCCCAGAGGATCTCACCGAGCCCAATCACATGGAGAGACATCGCACACACCACGGAGAGGTTGACCACAAGCCGCACCACGCCCCTCGGTTGTAGCAGAGACCAATCCTGTCAGCTGCTGTAGGCGGCTGGTTTATCGGTAGTGAGCCTGATGCTCAACGTTGCAGAAATGGGCCTGAAGGCGAATGTGGAATGCTGCACCAGGCGAAGCAACAATGAAGGTGTCTATGCATCAGGAGCGACGTCGCTATGGGCTGCGGAGTCAGCACTCCTGCACCAGATGGAAGAGTGGAGCCGGCAGCATGCGTTCACTGATCGTGGCAAGTCTCGCGACGCTGCTGGCTCTCGGCCAGGGTGACCATCCACATCGCCTGGTGGCGGCAGAGCCGGATCTGCCGGCACCGCTTGAGCCCTGGCGGGGCTGGGTACTCCATGATGTGAAAAACCTCGGGTGTCCTTCACCCTACAACGATCCAAACATGCGGATCGCCGTCTGGCCATCCGTACTCGATCTCGACCTGACGGCCACGGGTGGCAGATGGAAGCTGGAGGTGAGGGCGTTTGGCCGTTCGTGGCTGCCCCTTCCTGGCGATGCCGATGCCTGGCCAACGGAAGTGCTGCTTGATGGACAGCCTGTCGCCGTCGTGGGCCGAGATGGTGTGCCCTCGCTTCAACTGGAACCAGGGCAGCACACGGTGTCGGGCGGATTTTTCTGGCGGCAGCTGCCTGAGCGACTCGCCGTGCCGGAAACGATCGGCATCGTCTCGCTTGCTCGCGACGGCCTTGTCGTCACCCTGCCTGAACGTGATGCAGCAGGCTGGCTCTGGCTGGAGCGGAGTCGGGCGGCTGAGGAAGAGCGGGATCAGCTCGGCGTGCAGGTCTCGCGGGTACTGGAGGATGGGCTGCCGATCTGGTTGAGAACCGAGGTTGAGCTCAGTGTCTCTGGTCGCAGTCGTGAGGAAGAGATCGGTCAGGTGCTGCCGGCTGGCTGGCAGCTTGCCGCAGTGGAAGGGCCGATCCCAGTGGCCGTGGATGAATCGGGCAGGCTGCGGGCACAGGTGCGGCCGGGCACCTGGCAGATTCGGGTTGATGCGTTTCGCACCGACGACGCCACACAACTGGCGTACGCCGAAGACACCACGCCGATCACGGCCGAGGAACTCGTCGGCCTCGAGGTGCGGCCTGAGTTCCGCGTGATCGAGTTGAGCGAAGCGGTTCCAGTCGATGTGGCGATGACACGTTTTCCTGACCGCTGGCGAAGCCTGCCGGTGTTTCGCTGGGAGACCTCTCAGCCACTGGGGTGGGTCGTGAAAGACAGCGGTGCGGGCTTGCGAAAGCCGGATCGTTTTCAGATCCATCGGCGGGTCTGGTTTGACGACGACGGTGCGGGCCTGACCTATGAAGACACCATTCAGGGAGAGTGTCGAGAGCTCTCGCGACTCGATGCGGCGGAAGGCAATCAGCTGGCAGTGGTGCGGATTGATGGACAACGACAGCTAATTACAACCGATCCGGCGTCGGGCGCGGCAGGTGTCGAGCTGCGGTCACCCACGCCGGTGGTCACCGCGATCGGCAGGATGTCTCGCGACGCTGTTCTCTCCGCAACGGGCTGGCAGGCAGATGCGGACAGTCTGCAGGTGACACTCGCGCTGCCGCCAGGCTGGCGAATGCTGGCCGTCTTTGGGGCGGACCGCGTGGAGGGTGACTGGCTGACGGCCTGGACGCTGCTCGACCTGTTTTTACTGTTGATCTTCTCCCTGGCGGTGTTTCGGATGCGGGGGATGGTGGCTGGGCTCGTTGCCTTCTTTGCGTTTGGCCTGGCCTACCACGAGCTCTACGCCCCTCGGTTTACCTGGCTATTTCTGCTGGCACCGGTGGCCCTGCTGGGTGTTGTCCGATCTGAGCGAGCCGTGCGATGGATGCAGAGCTGGAAACTGCTTGCGGTGGGCATCCTGTTGATGCACCTGATTCCCTATGTCACCGGAGAAGTGCAGTCGGCGCTCTACCCGCAGCTTGAGCCTGGTGGGATTCACTACCGTCAGCGGAGTCTGTGGGAGATCTTCAGTGGGCCGCGGCAGGTGAGCCCACCGGGGCAGGTGCAGTTTGAGGCGGCGCTGGCCACGAGCAGTCCGCCAGCGACCAGCTCGCTCGGTCGACGGGCAGTCTCCCGGCAGGCCGCTGGCAAAACCGTTGAATCGGCACCAGAGCGTTTTCAAGCAGCGAATCTGCAGTTTGCCCCTGGCACAAACACACAGACCGGTATTCCCCGGCCTGCCTGGGAAGGCAACCTCGTGCAGTGTTCATGGGATGGTCCGGTTGGACAGGAGCAGACGCTGCGTCCGGTGCTGTTGCCTGCGGTCGGTCATCGGCTGCTTGCGGTGGTGCGAGTGTCACTACTCGTGGTTCTACTTGGCCTCGTTGCGGGGTCTGGCTCACCTCGAGGAAGGAAACCTGGCAGGGGTTCGGCAGCGAGTGTGTCTGCAGCGCTCGTTGTCGGCATGATGCTCATCAGCAGTTCGGCCCGGGCACAGGAGCCGGCAGCGGTGGCAGAGCCACAGCCCATCGTGCAGTCGAGCGAACGCTTTCCGTCAGAGCAGATGCTCAACGAGCTGCGGGCACGACTGCTTGAGCCTGATGAGGCCTTTCCGCATGCGGCCGAGATTCCACAGGCGGGCATGACGATCACAGACAATCGAATCTCATTGAGAGCCACCGTGCATGCAGCGACGGCATGCGCTGTTCCCTTGCCAGGGAAGTTTCCCGTCTGGTCGCCACTGTCGGTGTCGCAAAACGGTGCTGACGCGCTCGTGATGCGGGGCAGCGATGGGCACCTCTGGGTCGCCGTGCCTGAGGGCGTCAGTGAGCTTGCTGTGGAAGGGCTGATTCCGGAAACGCCTGAATGGATTCTTGGGTTCACCCTGGTGCCGCGGCGTTTTGCAGTGACCGCTGACGACTGGCTGGTGACCGGGGTCACCGCGGAGGGGCGTCCGGAAAGCCAAATCTTCTTCACCCGTCGACAGCAGCAGGAAAGCGGGCAGACATCCTATGATCAGAGCAATGTCCGTGGCGTGGTCCAGATCGATCGTGTGCTTGAGATGGGGCTGGTCTGGAAGCTGCAGACAACCGTCCGGCGGCTTTCTCAGCCTGGCCGTGGTATCAGCCTGACCGTGCCGCTGTTGCCTGGTGAGCGAGTGCTCTCAGGTGAGGCGACAGGAGCCAAGGGCACAGTCGATGTCACCCTGGCTGCCAATGCGGCCAGCTATGCCTGGGAGAGTGAACTGCCGGTCACACCTGAGATGCGGCTCACCGCCGCAGCCAACCCACAGTCCGTAGAGCGGTGGTCACTGGTCACCTCACCTGTCTGGAACGTCCGGCTGCAAGGTTCTGGCCCTGTTTACGAGGCTGGCGCGAATGAGCTGATCCCGGTCTGGTATCCCTGGCCTGGAGAGGAAGTGGTCCTCAGTTTTGAGCGACCACAGGCTGTCGATGGCAAGACGCTGACGATTCAGGGGCTCAGCCGCACCACCGATCTCGGAGCACGCCGACGGAGCTCCACGATTGACCTGCGACTGGAGTCGAGCCTTGGCGGTGAGTTCTTCGTGGGGCTACCTAAAGACGCAACGGTTCGGTCGGTCGAACTGGAAGGACGATCGTTGCCTGTTCGTCGTGACGAAGGGCGTGTGCTCGTCGGTCTTCAGCCCGGACAGCAGAAGCTGACTGTGGCCTGGACGACTGATGCGTCGCTCACCAACTGGGCTACATTTGATCCCGTGGAGCTGCCAGTCGATGCGGCGAACGTGGCGAGCCAGATGCAGCTTGCAGAGTCGCGTTGGATTCTCTGGGCAAGCGGACCGTTGCGTGGGCCCGCGGTGCGGTTTTGGGCGGTGCTCGCGCTTGCCGTTGTGCTGGCCGGACTGCTCTGTCGGCCACCCCTGTCACCCCTAAAGTTTCATGAGTGGCTGCTCTTGCTGATCGGGCTGACGCAGGTTTCTTTGATCCCAGCGATGGCGGTGGTCGGCTGGCTCTACATGCTTGCGTGGCGTGGCAAGCGAGATCCGTTGTCGTTTGGCTGGTTCACCTTCGATCTCGTGCAGCTGGTGCTCGTGTTTTTCACGATCACATCGTTGGTGACGCTTGTGTTTGTGGTCAGCCATGGGCTGCTTGAAACGCCGGAGATGTTCCTTACGGGAAATGGGTCGTACGGTAGCCGGCTGATCTGGTTCAGCCCATCTGAAGGTCAACTCCTTGGTCAGCCGCATGTCTACTCCGTGTCGATCTGGTACTACCGTCTGCTGATGCTGCTGTGGGGACTCTGGCTTGCCAATGCCGTGATCCGCTGGCTGATCGCTGGCTGGCGACAGTTCACAACGGGTGGAGCCTGGAGGTGGTGGAGCAGACTCGCGAAGCGTGCGGCCTGAGCCACTCGCGTGCAGACGCCCCGATATACTCAGGTCCTGTGGGGTTGCTGTGCTTCCCCGTCGGCGGTGATGAAGAGACAACTCTCTCTGGGGAAGGAATAGCATGCGGGTGGTCGACGTGTTGAGCGTGCGTGAGCTTGTGGTCGCCGCTGCCGTGGTGGGAGCCTGGGGCGCGGCGTTTGGCAGCCCACCGGCGGCTGCCGCAGAAGAGTCGGGTATCTGGACATACTCAGCGCGGGCGAGCGAGATCGATCCGCGGGCAGGAGAGCAGCCCGAGATCGGCTTCGTGCTTGAGAAAGATGGCAAGCCTCAGGATGTGCAGCATGCCGCGGTTGATCTCGATGCACCGCTGCGAGGACAACTGGTCGTCTGGCTGATGGCGCACAACGAGCAGCTATTTGAGAGGCTGGCGAGTTATGGCTATCACGCCGTGCAGCCGCACTATGCCCGACAGTGGTTTGCCATCGTCAAGCCAACCGACCGAATGGCGCGAGGGCTTGTTCGTCTGGAGGCCGCGACGGGCAAGGATGTCAGCCCTCAGGTGAAAATTCCGTTTGCCGATGGGATGGCTGAGCGGACTCATCAGTTTGTCCGCAGGCTCGCCAAGGAGCATCCCGAAGGGCGGTGGGAGCAGTTTCTTGCTGCCGATGGTGAGGGGATCGACTGGACGAAAGTGATCGTCGCTGGTGCTTCTCACGGCTCCACCACGGCGGCTCGGTTTGCCAAGGAGGTCGAGGTGGCGCGGGTTGTGATGCTCTGTGGGCCTCGTGATCAGGAGCAGGATTGGCAGTCGTTACCTTCCGCCACGCCCCACGAACGATTCTTTGGCTTTTCCCATGTGCTCGATGGTGGGTGGACCGGTGACCACTACTGCCGCTCGTGGGAGTTGCTTGGGCTGGCTGAGTTTGGGCCGATTGTGAATGTCGATGGGGTGAGGCCTCCCTATGGCAACAGCCGTCGGCTCGTCTCGGAGGCTGATGTGGGGGGCGATGCCGGACGGGCCCACTCGGCGGTGTCCCCCGGTCGGGCAACTCCACGAGATGCGGATGGGCGGCTGCTCTATGAGCCGGTCTGGGAGTATCTCTTCACGCACCCGGTGGACCAGGTGGGCAGCCCGGTGCCGCGTGATCCAGATTGCGAGCAGGAGCATCCACTCTAAGCACCGGCGAGCCGTGAGCGTCGTGTTGCGTGGAGTGGTGAATAACGCGCACAACACCTGAAAGGAGTTGGAGAATGAGCGACGAGAAGACTCTGCACCCAGCAACCGGCTGGGCAATGCTGGTTGTCTGCCTGCTGCTTTTGGCACTCGGCCCCACCTTGATTGTTGCAGGGGCTGTGTATGGCATGGCAGCGATGATCGTGATGGGCATCCTCTCGGTCGTGGCCTTGTTCATCAGCCTGTTTGGCTTTCAGGCCGTGCAGCCCAATGACGCCCGTGTCTTGCTCTTGTTTGGTGACTACGTTGGCTCCATCCGCAAGAGCGGCTTTTTCTGGGTGAACCCCTTCTACACCAAGAAGCGGGTCTCACTGCGGGTACGCAACTTTGAGACCGGTTCTGTGACCACGCCGGAGGTAAAGGATCCCGCCACAGGAAAGGTGCTTACCCAGAAAGTTCGTTCGGCGGGACGGCCTTCGAAGGTCAATGACCGTGACGGCAATCCGATCGAGATCTCAGCTGTCGTGGTGTGGAAGGTGGTCAACACGGCCGAGGCGTTGTTTGAGGTCGATGACTACGAAGATTTTGTCGCTGTGCAGAGTGAAGCGGCGCTGCGGAGTCTGGCCTCGCGACATCCTTACGACAGTGAGGATCATGAGATCTCCCTTAGGGGGAGCACAACAGAAGTC
The DNA here is from genome assembly GCA_016779265.1 of Pirellulales bacterium. GTDB lineage: Bacteria > Planctomycetota > Planctomycetia > Pirellulales > UBA1268 > M30B53. The sequence continues at coordinate 11,017 of JADHNY010000096.1, forward strand.
AGTGAGCAGCTCCAGGCAGATGTGCAGGAGCGGCTCGACAAGGCGGGTGTTGACGTGATCGAGACGCGGATCAGTCATCTCGCGTACGCCTCGGAGATTGCAGCTGCCATGCTGCAGCGGCAGCAGGCTCAGGCGGTGGTGGCTGCTCGGATGAAGATCGTCGAGGGTGCGGTGGGGATGGTGCAGATGGCGCTGGATCACCTCTCCCGTGACAATGTGGTGCAGCTCAACGATGAGAAGCGAGCAGCGATGGTGGCGAATCTGCTGGTGGTGTTGTGCAGCGACCGGCATGCGCAGCCTGTGGTGAATGCCGGCGACCGGTAGGCGGACTCGACAGACGGCAGTTCCAAGCCCGGTTTCCGACAGGGCCTTGGCCTGGTGCTCAAAAGGATGGAACGGGATGCTCGGCAACTACACCACGATGATCTACCTGGGGTTGAATGCCTTTCTCCTTGTGAGCCTTGTCGGAGCGCTGATGCGGACCGACGCGTTGCGGCAGCAGACACTCGGTCTGAGCGTGATCTACACCGTTGGTGTGACCTTCCTGAGTTACACCTTCTTCGTCGGCCCCACGGGTGATTCTCAAGGGCCTGAGTATTGGCGGATGTGGCAGATCTGGTTGGGTGTGACGTTCTTTCTCTCATGGCTCTACTTCAAAAGCCTGCTCTGGTTTGAAGAGACAAGCCTGTTCTGGATTGTGGTCGCTGCGGGCACGGGGCTGCTCTGGTCTGATAGAGCACTCCTGTTTCTGGTGGCTCTCTGGAGACAACTCGCGTAGGGCGGATTGGCGTGGTTTCTGCAGCACGGTAGCCTGAAGGGGTGTTCGGAAGCAGAGATTGCAGAGCAGCGACTCGTGAAGCCGAGCAGTGGGGATCGGCACGAGCTGGTCGGAGGGAGTCCAGTGAAGACGGCATTTCTGTGCGATCAATGCGGAAGTCGTCTTGTTGCGAAGTTATCTCTCGCTGGACGGAAGAGCCGCTGCCCGAAGTGCGGCCATGGTGTGGTCGTGCCGAGTTCTGCAGGAGCGGCGGGCGACTGGCGGGCGGCTGTCTCTCAGCAGCTCGAGCCACAGAAGGTCCTGCAGGGAGGGGCCCCGAGGCCTCCGGCCGATGACACTGGCGGCTTTCGCCTGAAGAGTGTCACACCCATCGACGTGCCTCCTCTTGAGGCTGCAGCGAAGAAGCCCACGCCAGCGACGCCACGCTCGGGAGCCGAGAAGCGAGCACCGCAGGAAGCCGTGCCGCAGAAAGCCTCCAAGCAGCGTGGAGCGGGGCCGCGACCGAAGTCGGCAGTCGCCACGCAGCCGTCGAAAGGCCACTTGTCATCAGCCGCAGGAGCAGCGACGGCGGGTGGCGATGATGATGAGTTGAAAAGCCTGTTTGGTGACGAGGATGAGGTGGCCTTTGAGTTCAACCCACCTGAGCGGGTTGTCGCCCCCAGTCAAGTAAAGAATCCTCTGGCAGATGTCTTTCGTGTCTATCGCAGCCTGTTTAGCGTTCTGGCTCGGCTGACGAGTGGAATCAGTGAGGCGAGCTATACGATCTCCTTCATCCTGCTGATCCTGGCAGTTGCCGGCGGGATGATCGGCAACCATGGCCTGGTATCGCTTGGGCTCGGCCTGATTGTGTTGCTCAATGTGATCGGGGTGATCGGGGACTTCGCGAGCCTGGTCATGCTCTCCTTCCGCAAGGACCCCATGCAGGGCTTGTTATTTCTGCTTCCACCATACGCGGTGTACTACATCTGGGCAGACTGGAAGCGATACCAACACATCGTCGGCCGCATGCGTATTCCCGTGCTGATGATCGGCGTCGTGCTGGTGGCCTACGCCTTTGTGCCTTGGCTCAGTGGGGAGCGGCCACCGGATGCAGATGATGCGACGACTGTTGACGCGGCAACAGCCGACTCCGTAGCAGGTGAGGGGGGAGAGCCTCCGCCTGCTGAGCTGCAGGGAGACGCCGACCCGGGGGCCGACGTGGGCTATGGCGTGGGAGGTGTTGAGCGAGCGGCAGCGTGGGTCTGGTCATTCTTTGGTGGCGAGCCCACAGCGTTGTTTCACATCAGTGAAGGAGCATCGTCTCAGGACGAGGACGCCGACCAGCCTGAGGAAGCGGAATGAGTGCAACACCCGACGAACCTGTTCTTCAGATCGACGACGGCTTTGCTGAGATCGTTGTGGCTGCGGAACTTTCGGAGCAGGGAGGCGGTGGCCAGCATCCTGCCGACGGCCGTGATGCCGA
>JADHNY010000097.1 GCA_016779265.1 Pirellulales bacterium
GCCATGAAACGCACCTCGGTGACCGCAATGCTGTTTGGGCATGCTGGGCACGGGGAACTGCATATTCGCCCGTTTGTCGATGTTCAGAATGCTGATGAACGCGCGCGGCTGGAGTCATTTGCTGACGAGGTGGCCGGGCATGTCGCTTCGCTTGGAGGCACCATCGGTGGTGAACAGGGGCTTGGCCTCTCCAGGACCGCGGTGTTTGGACGGCTCTTTCCCGAACTGGCCGCGGTGTTTGCCGAGCTGAAGAGCTGCCTCGATCCTGCTGGCACGCTCAATCCCGGCATCATTGTCGGTGCCACTGCCCAGCCTCTGGCGCGGCATGCACGAACCCCAATGCAGCTGGAGGTGCTCGAACCGCAACTGCAGTGGGGAGCGGCGGCGGTGGTGGAGGAGGTCGAGGCCTGCAACGGCTGTGGTGGCTGCCGAAGTCGTGACTCTGCGACACGCATGTGCCCGTTGTTTCGGGAACAGCCCTCAGAAGAAGCATCGCCGCGAGCTAAAGCCTCCCTGCTGGCTCGCGTGCTGGGAGGCGAACTCCCTGCCTCAGCGATGGAGAGTGACGCTGCCCGAGCCGTGGCAGATCAGTGCTTCAACTGCCATCAGTGCCGGGTCGACTGCCCCACGAGTGTCGATATCCCAGCCTTGGTGACGGAAATCAAGGCAGCACATGTGGCTACGAATGGTCTTGGCTGGGGCCGCTGGCTGCGGGCACGAGTCGATCTGCTCTCCGCCGTGGGCGGAGCGATGCGGCCACTGGCAAATGCAGCCCTGGCAGGCACGCAGACACGCTGGCTGATGGAAAAGACCCTGGGCATCGCCCGCGGCCGGAAACTGCCCCCATTCGCCGGCAATCAGCTGCTGCGGTGGGCTGCTCGTCGCGGCTACACCCGGCCATCTCGGCATGGCTGGCCCCGCGTGATGATCTTCCTCGACACCTTTGCACGCCGTCACGATCCGCTGCTCACGAAGGCACTCGTGCGTGTGCTTGAGCACAATGGGATTGGTGTCTGGATCGATCCTCGGCAGGTGTCAGCGGGCATGCCGCTGGTCACCGAGGGAGATCTGGTGGCGGCTCGGCGTCTGGCACGCCGTAATGTGCGGGTGTTGGCGGAGGCGGTGCGGCAGGGATACCGCATCATCAGTACTGAGCCGGCGGCAGTCACCTGCCTGAAGCATGACTACCCGTTGTTGCTCGACGACGACGAGGTTGGTCGGATTGCAGATGCGACGACCGACGCGACCACCTTCCTCTGGGAGCTGCACAGGGAAGGGCGACTCCGGCTCGATTTTCAGCCCATCTCCGCCCGGCTGCTCTACCACACGCCCTGTCATGTGCGGGCTCGCAGCGGCACCAGCCCTGCGGAGCATCTGCTGCGACTGATCCCTGGACTGTTTGTGGATGCGGAAGACCGCGGCTGCTCAGGCATGGCTGGCACCTTCGGGCTTGCCCGGGATCATTACCGCACCAGCCTGCGAGCCGGCTACAAGCTGGCCACAGCCATGCGAGAAGCACGGGTGGCCGCAGGCGTGACCGAGTGTTCGGCGTGCCGCTTGCAAATGGAGCAGGGGACGACCAAGCCGACGGTGCATCCCATCAAACTCCTCGCCATGTCCTATGGCTCTGTCGAGGGGCTCGAGGGGATGCTGTCGGCAACCAGCGGCCACCTTGTGACCAGCTGATCCTGGCCCGTTCGTGAGTCACTCAAGAGGAGCCGCCGTCGCGATACAATAGATGGCAGCTAATGGTGCATGACGGTGGCCAGACGGTTTTCTGAGACAGGTCTTCGATGAACAACAGGCAGCTGGCGGTGATGCTCTTTGCGGGCTTGGCCGAACTGGTTGGGCATCGTGAGGTATCCCTGGACTGGCAGGGAGGCACAGCAGCAGATCTCCGCAGTGCACTCCAGAACAAGTATCCAGCGGCTGCGTCTCTCCTGGCTCGCAGTGCGGTCGCGGTGGGAGAGCGGTACTGCCGCGATCAGGATCAGGTGGCCGTGGGTGATGACGTGGCCATGCTGCCGCCGGTGAGTGGTGGCTGAGTCGCGAGGGACATGATGGCAGAGCGAGCCACGCCGAACAGCAAGACCGTCGATGCTCCGCCGCGCTCATGTGGCGATGCAGGCATTCCGCCACGTCTGACTGCGGCCCCAATCGATGTCGAGCAGCTGCGGTGTCAGGTGGGCTCGGAACTGGCCGGAGCGGTTGTGGTGTTTGTGGGTACCACCCGCAGCAAGACCGGTGATCAAATCACCGAGAGGCTGGAGTATGAGGCGCATGGCCCGATGGCAACAGCCAGCCTCACCCTGCTGCAGGAGGAGGCCGTGCGGCGGTTTTCGCTGCAAGGCTGTGGCATCGTGCATCGGCTTGGCGTGGTGGAAGTGGGGCAGGCGAGTGTCGCTATTGCCGTTTCCAGCCCACATCGCCGAGATGCCTTCGCAGCGACGGCTTGGCTGATGGACCGAATCAAGTCTTCCGTGCCGATCTGGAAGCGGGAGCACGCCGTAGATGGCTCGCGCCGGTGGGTTCATGGTGAGGAGAGGCCAGGGCCATGAATGCGTCGCAGTCATCACCTCAACAGGAGGGCGGCGTTGCCGCAGAAAAGCTGATCGATGCCTTTGGACGTGTGCACACGGATCTTCGCGTCAGCGTGACGGATCGGTGCAACATCCGTTGTCGCTACTGCATGCCGCTCGATGTAACCTTCAAGCCCAGAGAAGAACTGCTCAGCTTTGAAGAGATCGAGCGTGTCGTGGCCGTGGCGGCCGAGCTCGGTGTTCGCAGCATCCGGCTCACGGGTGGTGAGCCGCTCGTGCGCCGTGACTTGCATCGCTTGATCGAACGGCTGCTCGCGGTGGCCGGCATCGACGAGGTGGCGTTGACGAGCAATGGCCTGCTGCTGAAGCAACAAGCCGCGGACTTGGCGGCTGCGGGGCTCTCCCGGATCAACGTCAGTCTCGATAGCCTGCGAGAGGAAACGTTTCGAGAACTCGCCAGAAGCGATGGGCTGTCGCAGGTGCTCGCTGGGCTTGCCGAAGCCAAGCGGGTGGGACTGAACCAGATCAGGCTCAATGCCGTGTCAATCCGTGGACTCACCGAGCAGGACATTGTCCCACTGGCACGCTTCGCTCGTGAGCAGGGATTCCACTTGAGGTTTATCGAGTTTATGCCGCTCGACGCTGACCAGCGTTGGTCTCAGCCGCAGGTGCTTTCGGGAAGTGACGTGCGGGCGGTGCTCGAGGAGGCGGTTGGTCCGCTTCAGCCTGTGGCTGGGAATGATCCTGGTCAGCCTGCGGTCGACTACCGCTACGCCGACATGCCGGCCGATACAGCAGGCAGCCTGGTGGGCTTTATCGATCCTGTCACGCAGCCGTTTTGCCAGCGGTGTGATCGGCTGCGGCTCACTGCGGACGGTCAGTTTCGTAACTGTCTGTTCTCCACAGAGGAGTGGGATGCGCGGCAGCTGCTGCGAGACGGCTGTGAGGATCGTGCGCTTGCTGAGCTGATGCAGGCTTGCGTGAAGGCCAAACGGGAAGCCCACGGGATCGGCACGCCGAGTTTCACACGACCGGGGCGAGCGATGTATGAGATTGGAGGCTGAGGTGTCGAAGGAGTCCCTTCCTCCGCGACGCTACTGCGATCAGGCTGCGACCAGTTGGCCCAAGCCGCCTGAGGTGGTGGCCGCCTGGCAGGCCGCCGCCGTCGAGCTTGGGGTTGCGCCGGGGCGAGGCAGCTATCGCGAGGCAGTGGAAGGAGCGACTCTCGTTGAGCGAGCTCGTCGGGCGTGGGCCGAACTGCTTGGCGATGTTGATCCTCAGCGGATTGCCATGCCGGCGACCGCCACGCTCGGGCTAAACATCGCTCTGCATGGTCTGCTGAAATCAGGCGATCATGTGATCACGACGGCAGCTGATCACAACGCGACGCTCCGGCCGCTGGCATGGCTCGCCGAGCGGGGCGTGATCGAGATGACGGTTGTGCCCTGTGATTCGGCGGGGCGGGTGGATCCGCAGGCGATTGCCGAGGGGTGGCGATCGTCGACGCGGCTGGTCGCCTGTTCGCATGGTTCAAACGTGACTGGAGTCGTGCAGCCGGCGGCTGAGATTGCTGAAGTGGCCCACGAACGTGGTGGGCTCGTTGTTCTCGATGCTGCTCAGACCGCAGGGCTCGTGCCAGTCGCTGCAGACCTCATCGCGGACGTGCTTGTGGCGCCGGCCCACAAGTGGCTGCTATCACCACACGGCAATGCCTGTCTGTGGTGTCGTGAAGGCGTGGAGCCCGAGCCGTTGCTGCAGGGAGGCACCGGCTCGCTCAGCGACACCATGGCGATGCCTGAGGCGTTTGCCGCTCGCCACGAGGTGGGCACGGGCGATCTCGCAGCAGCCGCAGGCTGGGGCGCAGCGGCGGCCTGGGCGGCCGCTCAGCGAGTGGAGAATCTCGAGCCGCATGCCGTCAGTCGCCAGCTGGCTTCGGCCTGTCGGGAGCAGCTTGAGCAGATCGATGGGGTGCGGGTGCTCGGCGCAGACGAGGGCCTGCCAATTGTGAGTTTTTTGGTTGAGCATTATGCTCCAGCCGAGGTCGCCGCTGCCTTGGAGATGGCGGCTGGTGTGCAGGTTCGCAGCGGATTTCACTGTGCTGCACAGGTCCATCGCTGGCTGAGCACACCGGAGGGCACGGTGAGGGCGAGTTTTGGCCCATTCAATACCGCGGAAGACTGCCAGGCACTGATCGAGACCGTGGCATCTCTGGTGGCGGTCGCATGAGGCGACGGGGCTGACGCGACGAGAACAACGCGACGACAACACCGAACCAGTAGGACAGAAGCAATGGCAGGGGCATCACGCCAAACCAGTGAACCATGGTATGCCGATGGTCTTCGGTTTCGCTGCACGCAGTGTGGCGACTGCTGCACCGGCGCTGAGGGCTACGTCTGGGTCAATCAGCAAGAGGTGGAAGAACTCGCTGCGGCCCGCGGGATGACGCCTGCCGTCTTTGAGAGACGGTTCGTGAAGCGGGTTGGTATCCGACGCTCGCTCAAGGAACGCAAGGGCGGCGACTGTGTTCTACTCGATGCCGACACGAGAAAGTGCACAGTCTACGACGCGCGGCCCCGCCAGTGCAGGACATGGCCCTTCTGGGATTCCAATCTCCGCAGTCCGGAGGCCTGGGCCGAAGCGGCGGAGGCCTGTCCTGGCTGCAATAAAGGCAACCTCGTGCCGCTCGAGCAGATTGTCGAGCAGGCGGCGAAGATCCGGCTGTAGTGACAACGGTTCCGAGGCTCTCAGACGCGTGCTGCCGGCGGCCGTGAGTCAGCACGCTGCCGGCACGACGGCATTAGAGAATGCCACCGTGAGTCCGGTACGGCTTCATGTGTGATGGCTGATCGAGGAACCAGATCCGTTCCCACTCATCCGTGATCGCACGAAGATCTTCGGACGTGTGGATCAGTTGCTTTGTTCGGCGAACCGGATCTCCCGAATACATCGGAATCAGGCAGCCCGTGCATGTCGACAGCACGCTGGCGACGAGCAAGAGCCAAGTGATGGTGAACCTGGGCGTTGTCCGCATCTGCCGAGCCTCCATACGGGATGGCGTTTCTTCGCCACCTTCTAAACACGTGCACGCACCACCCATCTGACGACTGCTGCCTGTTGGCCCGTGTGAGCCAGCATGCGTACCAAACAGCCGTCGGGCGTGCGATCCCGAAGTTTGACTGCGGAAGCGAGTGATGAGTCCGTTCATCCTGTGCATCTCCTGCATCCTGCGTCGATGCCCCCAGCCCGGCTGGGTGAGGGATCATGACGAGCCGTCGTTATCCGGTCCGTCGTGGTCGTCATCCTGTGGAGGCGAACTGGAAACCTCAGCCGCCTGCACCTTCGCTTCCATCTTTTTGCCAGGCTTGAAGACCACCACCCGCTTTGCCATCACCGGCACTTCTTCACCGGTTCGCGGATTGCGGCCAATCCTCGCCTCGCGTTGTTTGATCTGGAAAACGCCGAAGTTTCGCAGTTCGATTCGGCCTTCCCGCACCAGCGTGTCGACAAGTGTGTCGAACGTTTTCTGGACCAGTTCTCTGGCCTGCTGCTGGGGAAGCCCAAGTTCCTCTGCGATGGTTCGAACGATGTCCTTCTTGGTCATAGCTCGGGCCCTCTCAGCGTCTGCTGAAGGCGGCTTGCTGAACCGCGTGCAGGAGATGCAAAAAACGACCGAAGCCTAGTGCTGCCAACGGTTTAGTGTCAAACGAGGGAAGCCCTCATCCGACCCGTTCGCCGGCATCCACAGGGAGGATCGACCGGCACGACCGTCAAACTTGATTCAATCCGTTTTTCTCTTACGACCCACGCACTGCCGAGAGGGGCTGGGGGCTCTGGGAAAACCGGCTACACTCCGAATCTCACCTTTTTTTCGCGTAACAGATGGGCGGTCCAGACGCCGTGAACACCACTCCATCCCCTTCGCCGGCGTCTTCGCTTGCGGTGCAGCTCGGCCGGCTGCAGCTGCCCAATCCGATCATGGTGGCCTCGGGAACGTTTGGCTACGGCCGTGAGATGACCGACTACGTGCCTGTTGGGCAGCTCGGTGGCGTGGTCCCGAAGACGATCACGCCGCAGCCTCGTCGCGGCAATCACCCCTGGCGAACGGTGGAGACCACAGGCGGTCTACTCAACTCGATCGGCCTCGACAACGACGGTGTTGAGGCCTTTCTCAAGAAACAGCTCCCCTGGCTGGCAGGCTGCGGCGCCCCGGTGGTGGTCAGCATCGCTGGTGGCTGCGTGGAGGAGTTCATCGAACTGGCGGCCCGGCTTGATGGCACGCCCGGGATCGCAGCACTCGAGCTGAACATCTCCTGCCCAAATGTCAGCCATGGTGTTGACCTGGCGAGTGATCCTGAGATGTGTCGCCGCGTGGTATCGGGTGTGCGGGAGGCGACCGAACTGCCGGTGTTGGCCAAGCTCTCGCCTAACGTGACGAGCATCGTGGCGATCGCACGCGCGGCTGCCGAGGGTGGGGCAGATGCGGTGACCTTGGTTAACACCTGTCTGGGGATCGTCGTCGACTGGCGTCGTCGCCGGACCATGCTCGGCAATGGCATGGGGGGACTGAGTGGACCGGCGATCAAGCCGATCGCTCTCCGCTGCGTATATCAGGTGCGGCAGGCGGTTGAGATTCCGATCGTGGGCGTCGGCGGGATTGCCACGCTCGATGATGTGATGGAGTTTCTCGTGACGGGTGCCTCCGCTGTGCAGATTGGCACGGCGAGTTTCACCGACCCCACGGCTGCCGGCCGCCTGCTGGAGCAGCTTCCGACAGCCCTGACAGAAGCGGGTGCCTCAACGGTTGCAGACCTTGTCGGTACGCTGCAGCCTCCGGGTACGTGACGAAGGCCCCCAGTGTCGATGAACCAGTGCCAATCAGCGTGCTGCGGGCAATGCGTCTGACCTCTGCAGAGAGGTCAGAGAGACAGGACCAGACGAATAGACGGGTAGAGAAACCGAGAAGAGGATCATGATCGCACCTGAGTCTGCCAATGCCCCTGACGCTTCAGGCGATCAGGCTACCTCACCAGAGCCCGCTCGACTGCGAGTGCTCTCCGGAATCCAGCCGACGGGCCGCTTTCACTGGGGGAACTATTTTGGTGCGATTCGGCAGTACATCGACCTGCAGCACGCGGGGGACGCGTATTACTTCATTGCCGACCTGCACGCGCTGACGACGGTGCGGGATCCGAAGGTGCTGCGTTCGTATGTGCATGAAGCTGCACTCGATCTGGTGGCGTTAGGACTCGATCCTGCGCGGGCCACGCTGTTTGTGCAGTCAGACGTTCCGGAGGTCACTGAACTGACCTGGCTGTTGCTCACCGTGACTCCGATGGGGCTGTTGGAACGCTGTCACGCCTACAAGGAGAAAAAGGCCAAAGGGCTGCCTGCCGACGCGGGCTTGTTTACCTACCCAGTGCTGATGGCAGCAGACATCCTCGCCTACGATGCGACCACCGTTCCTGTGGGTGACGATCAGGTGCAGCATGTCGAGGTCTGCCGCGATCTCGCCGGCACCTTCAACCATCTCTACGGCGAGGTCTTCACACTGCCGAAGTCACGGGTGCTGGAAGCGGCAGCGCGTGTGCCGGGAACGGATGGCCAGAAGATGAGCAAGAGCTATGAGAACACGATCCAGGTGTTTGAGGAGCCGGGCAAACTCAAGAAGCAGATCATGCGGATCACGACAGACTCCCGTCCGATGGAGGAGCCGAAGGATCCTGAGACCGACCATCTGTTCGAACTCTACCGACTGATGGCGTCTGCCGATGAGACTGCCGCGATGGCGGAGACCTACCGGCGGGGTGGCTTTGGCTACGGTGAGATCAAGAAGGCACTGCATGCCGCAGCCGAGCATTTCTTTGCAGACGCTCGCAGCCGCCGAGCAGAACTTGCGGCAGATCCCGCCACCATCGATGGCATTCTGGAGGAGGGGGCGGCTCGTGCTCGTGAGCAGGCCAGGCGTGTGCTTGATCGAGCGAGGGCGGCGTGTGGCCTCGGCCGCTCACTGGGAGGGAAGTGAGATGGGTGTGCTCGGGATTGGCACCGACATCACTGAATGCCTGCGGATCGCACAGATGATCGAGAAGCACGGTGAGCTCTTCGTGGGGCGTGTGTTTACGCCCGCGGAGATCGAGTACTGCCGTAGTCGACGTCAGGCCACGCAGCACTTTGCCGGTCGCTGGGCCGCCAAGGAGGCGGTGCTCAAGGCGATCGGGACAGGCTGGCGGCGTGGCATCAGCTGGCGGGATATCGAGGTTCGCAACACCGCTGCAGGCAGGCCGATCGCTCGGCTCCAAGGGGGCACCCTCGCGGTGGCTGAAAAACTCGGCATCCGCTGTGTGTTGGTGAGTATTTCTCACTGTCGGTCACACGCGACTGCCTACGCCGTGGCGCTCGACGAGATGCCTGGCGGCGATGAGTGAGCCGGGCTGCGTGGCCTGAAGGGGTGGTGTGAAAGGCCGCTAGCTCTCGCTGCTGGCGGCCTTCTTCTTGGCAGCCTTTTTCTTCGCGGCTTTCTTTTTGGAAGCCTTCTTGGCGGTCTTCTTCTTCGCGGCCTTTTTGGCTGCCTTCTTCTTCGCCGACTTCTTCTTGCTGCCACGTCGCGGGCTGGCGGCTGCCCGGGCCGCGAGCAAGGCGAGCGCGTCTTCGAGGGTCACACCGTCGGGGTCGGTGCCCTTTGGGATCGAGGCGTTGGTCTCACCGTCATTGACGTACGGCCCGTACCGGCCGTCGCGGAGCACCACTGGCTTCTCAGTGACGGGGGAGTCGCCGAGCGTCTTCAATGCGGCCGGAGCAGCTCGCTTGCCTCGGAGCTTCGGCTGCTTGAGGAGGTCCACGGCTTGCTCAAGCGTGACATCGAGCGGTGACAGTTCGGCGGGTAGGCTGCGGGAGTCTCCGTCGCAGGTGATGTAGGGGCCGTAGCGGCCGTTGAGGGCCGTGATCTCTTTGCTGCTCTCTGGGTGGTTGCCGAGCGTGCGGGGAAGTTCGAGCAGACGCAAGGCAGTGGCCAGGTCGAGGGTTTCCAGCGACATGCCCTTGAGCAGCGACGACGACTTCGGCTTGGGACCTCCTTCTTCGGGAGCCCCCAGCTGAACGTACGGGCCGAACCGGCCGTTCTTAGCGTAGACCGGCAGGCCTGTCTTGGGGCACTCGCCAAGCGGCTCATCCCCCTTGGCTGCCTGCAGGAGCAGTTCTTCACACTTCGCGGATGTCAGCTCGTCTGGAGGCAGCGTGTCTTCAGGGGGAAGCGACGCACGTCGGCCTTCTGCATCTTCAATGAACGGTCCGTAGCGGCCGACACGAACCACCACGTCGTCAGTCACGGTGATGCTGCTCGCCTTGCGGGGGTCGATGTCTTCGATCGACTCCGCGAGCATGTCTTTAAGGCCAGCCCGTCCATTGCCGAAGTAGAACTTCTTCAGGTAGGCCACCTTTTCGCCTTCACCACGGCTGATGGCATCGAGATCATCTTCCATCTGGGCCGTGAAGGCATAGTCGATCAATGCTGGAAGGTTGTGTTCCAGAAGTTGGCAGACGGCAAAGCCCACCCAGGTTGGTACGAGTGCGTTGCCCCGCTTGCGGCAGTATTCCCGACGCTGGATCGTGTCGATCGTGGCGGCGTAGGTGCTCGGTCGACCGATGCCCTTTTCTTCGAGGGCACGAGTGAGCGTGGCTTCGGTGTAGCGGGCAGGAGGCTGAGTGGTGTGGCTGGCGGCTTCCAATGACCGGCAGTCGACAACGTCCCCAACGTTCAGCGGAGGAAGGATGGTCTCCTTGTCAGCGAGGTCCGCGGCGGGGTCGTCAGAACCCTCCACGTAGGCTCGCAGGAAACCGGCGAACTCGATGGTCTTTCCGCCGGTGGTGAAGGTGGCCTTGGAACCGTCTTCCATACTGGCTTCGACCGTCAGCGTGGTCTGCTGACCACGAGCATCAGCCATCTGGCAGGCGATGGTTCGCTTCCAGATCAGCTCGTAAAGACGCAGTCCGTCGGCATCTACCCGGCCGCGGAGCGACTCCGGAGTGGGCATGTCGGTGCCTGCGGGACGAATCGCTTCGTGAGCCTCCTGGGCGTTGGCGACCTTGGTGCGGTAGGTCCGCGGGGAGGCTGGCAGGTGGTCGCCGCCGTAGAGATTCTCTACCGTTTTCCTGACCGCAGTTACCGCCTCGGCGGCGAGCGTTGTGGAGTCGGTTCGCATGTAGGTGATGTGCCCGTTCTCGTAGAGCGACTGGGCGACCTGCATCGTGCGACGAGCGGTAAAGCCACACTTGCGGTTGGCTTCCTGCTGGAGCGAACTGGTGGTGAACGGTGGGCTGGGACGCTGTGTGAACGGCTTGTCTTCGCGGCCGGCGACGGCGAAGGACGCCTTTTCGAGCCGGTTTCTCAGGTCGAGGGCAGCGGCCTCGTCGAGAAGCACGGCTCGATCGTTCTTGAGCTGGCCGGTGGTGGAGTCAAAATCACTGCCTTTGGCAAGCGGACGCCCGGCGAGGGTGGACAGCCGTGCGTCAAAGCCTGGGGCCGACTGCTGCTGGGCTGCAAAGACGGCCGAAAGGTCCCACCAGGTGCCTGAGCGAAACGCCATGCGAGCTCGTTCACGGTCCACCAACAGCCTGACAGCGACGCTCTGCACCCGTCCTGCAGAGAGCTTCGGCCCGACCTTCTTCCAGAGAAGTGGCGATACCTCATAGCCGTAGAGCCGGTCGAGAATGCGGCGAGTTTCCTGAGCATCGACCAGCGAGGCGTTGATCTCTCGCGGATTCTGCAGGGCTGCCTCGATCGCGGAGCGGGTGATCTCGTGGAACACCAGCCGGTGCACATCGACACGGGGCTTGAGCACCTCGGTCAGGTGCCAGCTGATCGCTTCGCCTTCGCGGTCTTCGTCCGTCGCGAGGTAGAGGGCCGGTGCCTCGGCGAGCAACGCCTTCAGCTTGGAGACCTGTTTCTTCTTCTCAGGCGAGACGACGTAAAGCGGGGAGAAACCTTCGTCGACGTTGACGCCGATCTTGGACCAGGGCTCACTCCGCAGTTTCTCGGGGATCTCAGCGGCCCCGTGGGGCAGGTCGCGGATGTGCCCAACGCTCGCCTCGACGTTGTAGCTGCCTCCCAGGAACTTCGAGATCGTGCGAGCTTTTGCGGGAGACTCCACGATCACCAGGGGCTTTCCGCCGGCTGCCTGTTTCTTCGCCATGGTTGGTGTCTTCGTTCCGAGGGTGTTTCGAGGTGTTTCGCAGCGGAGCCAGGTTTTACCGGCCCGAGGGCACCATGGGGAGTGTCGTGGAATCCCGGTTTCTGGCTGGTGTCTGGGCTGCCTGAGGTGAATCGGGATTGCAGTTGCCACCATGGGCGCTACAATCTCCGCTTTCGCTCCATAAGGGAAATCTGCCACATGTTCTGGCAGTTTTCCGAGTTCGTTCGGATGTCGTTCGGCCGCTGAGGCTGGAGGTCGACTCGGTCACACTGTGCAGCGGCTCGGTCACGTGCCGCGTTTTGTTCACATTGTGCCGTGTTGAACCCTAGCCCATCGGAGTTGAAGGGCCTCCGCGGACGTCTATGCGACCGCGGAAAGCACTTCCGCTACCCCTGACCGATATCGTCCCCAAGTTTTCCTTGTCAAGCCTCCTCGGCTCCCGTCGGCTTCTCGCCGGCCCGATTCAGGTGACCCCATGGCCGGTTCGTTCGACGTTTTTCGCCGCTATCAAAAGTCGCTGCTGGTCTTCGTGGCCATCATGGCGATGCTCGCTTTTTTCGTGTTGCCCCCGTTTTTGCAGATGGGAAGCAGCACCCTGGCCGGCGATCCGCTGGTCGCCCGCTGGAGCGGTGGCGAGATCCGTGAGAGCGACCTCGACCGCTCAGTGACGATGCGGGGCATCCTCAACCGGTTTCTGATGGAAGCGGCTGTGCAGGCAGGCCGTGACCCCTCTCGCCTCCCGCTGTTTCCCGAGAGTGAGGATGCGGTGGTCCGCACCCGGCTGCTCGTGGAAGAGGCTCGGAACGCCGGAATTGTGGTCAGCGATGCGGCGATCAACGATTTTCTGGCGGAATGGACGAACGATCAGGTGCGGGCTGAGCAGTTCAGCCAGATTCTTGGCGGGCTTCGCCTGAGCATGCTGGGAGCCTCGGAGAGCGATGTCTTTGAGGCCCTGCGGTATGAGCTCACGGCCCGCAACATGCTCCTTCTGTTCCAGACCGGCTTTTCGGGTGACCCGCCTGGCTGGCGCTGGGATGCCTTCCGCAGGCTTGAGCAGAAGGCGATCGTTGAGGTGATTCCGGTCACCGCCGAGTCGCTGGCCGACCGTGTCGATCCACCGGCGGAATCTGTGCTGGAAGCGCTCTACAACGACTTCCGCGAACTGCTGCCGCAGCCAGCCAGCCCCGACCCTGGCTTTCGGGAGCCCCATCGGGTCGCGTTTGAGTATCTCGCCGCTGACCGCACCACCTTTGTGGAGGCTCTCAAGGCTGAGGTGACCGACGAAGAAATCGCGGCCTACTACGAAGAAAACAAGTCAGTCCGCTACCGGGCCCTCCCTGGAACGGCTCCCGCGGCCCCTGCTTCTGAGGAGCCTGCTTCTGAGGAGCCTGCTTCTGAGGAGCCTGCTTCTGAGGAACCTGCTTCTGAGGAACCTGCTTCTGAGGAACCTGCTTCTGAGGAACCTGCTTCTGAGGAACCTGCTTC
>JADHNY010000098.1 GCA_016779265.1 Pirellulales bacterium
GATGATCCCGTCGTCAGACGCGCAGCAGCGGCCGCATTGGTAGCGATGGATGCCCAACAGGCCAGTGGTGAGCTCGCTAACGCCGCCGCGAACGATGGCCTGCTGATGGCTGTCATCGCAGAACCAGCGCTCGCTCAGTGGGGAGATGCCGCTGCCCAAGAGGTCTGGCTGTCACGTCTTCAGGATCCTCGCTGTGAGCCGGCACTGCTGCGACTGGCCACGGAGTCGCTGGCGATCGCCGGCACCTCTAAGGCCGTTGAACCTCTGCTGGCAAGCGTCGTTGACGACACGCGTCCCTTCGCCGTACGTGTCACAGCAGCACGCGCGTGTGGCAGTCTGCAGGCAACAGGCCTGCTCGACACCGCCAGTGACCTCGCCACGCGACGACTCCGCCCAGCACACACCGGCCCACTGCTTGCGGTGCTCCTGCTCGCCAAGCATGACGATCCCGGCACCGTGAAGCTCCTGACCTCTCTGGCCAGCACCTCCGAGCCCACCGTGGCCACGGCTGCCCTCGACCGGCTCCGCCAGATCGACAACGAACTCGCTCTCCCTCTCGCACGCCCAGCGATCACCAGCCCAGACGCCGGACTCCGCCGAGTGGCCGCCGAGATTCTGATCACCCGCGGTGATGCTGCCGCAGTCACCTCGCTCTGCCCGCTGCTCGATGATCGTAACCCAGGCATCCGTGGCATGGTTGCGGGAGCGCTGATTCTGTTTGCCGCAGATGACGACCTAGAACCCGCGGTGCTTGAGGGCTCCACGGCGGTCCTTGCCGCCGACGGATGGCGTGGGCTTGAACAGGCTGCGTTAGTGTTGGGCACGCTGGACCATGAACCTGCCGCCGATCGACTGCTCCAGGTGCTCAACGACCCTCGTCCTGAGGCTGCCGTGGCGGCCGCCTGGGCCCTCCGCAAGCTCTCCGTCGACGCCACGCTCGAGCCTCTGCTCCGATTTGCCGAGGCGGGCCACGCGCGGATGGCCGGGGAGGGCGCTGCGAGTTACGTCGGCTTACAGCTGAGCCAGATTTTCCAGTTCTTTGGTGAGGTCCGTTACGAGCCTGGCGAGCCGTTGATGCGAAAGTTCGTTCCCAAGTCGACGCTCCTCCCTGACACCAGAGGAGCGGCCTGCTGGGCGCTTGGGTATCTCAAACAAGAGAATCCCGACGAGCAACTTGCAGAGACCTTCGCGGGCCGCCTGGCTGATGTGGGATCTCCGAATCCAGAGAACGATCTCGTCCGTGCAATGACCGCACTGGGGCTCGGACGCATGAAGTCAGAGAGCCAGCTCTCGACACTCCGCACATTCGGTGATCAGCACGGACCGATCGATCACGTCGGTCTTTCCTGCCTCTGGGCGATCGAGCAGATCACGGGGGAGCCGATGGAAACGATCGAAACCCTCACCTTCGGCGTCAGTGGCTGGTTTCTGCAGCCCGCCCTCCGCTAGCGCCTCTGGCGAGAGCGGTATACTGTAGAGGAGAGTAGCCGGTCCTGGCGGATGGGCCGGCACAGGCTGTGTATTGCTGTCAGTGCTCTCTCTTTGTGCCCGCGTACTGTCTGCCGAATCTCTCACGTCGCTATGCCATCACCGTCGCGTTCTGTTTCCAGCCTGATCCTGCGACTGGCAGTCCTCGTTGCCGTCACCACGGTCTCGCTCGCGTGTGGACGGCAGGCAGCCGCGACGGAAGGCTCTCCGCAGACCACGGCAGTTCAGCCCTCTGATAATCGGGGCACACCGCCAGCCTCCAACGCTGAGCTCGCAGCCGCGATCGATCGCCTGCTTGAAGAAGGCTGGGCTGCGGCAGACGTCCAGGCTGCTGATGCCATCAGTGACGAAGTCTTTCTGCGTCGTGTGTTTCTCGATCTTGCGGGGCGGATTCCTTCAACGGCAGAGCGGGAAGACTTTCTCAGTGATTCCCGTGAAGACCGACGGCTGCTCCTTATCGATCGTCTTCTGGCTTCCGATGACTACGCCAAGCGGATGGCCGATCTGTTTGACGTGCTCCTGATGGGCCGGGGATCTGGCCGCACTATGCGAGAACGGCATGAGCACGGCTGGCGGCAGTGGCTGCAGACACAGTTCCACGACAACCGGCCCTGGAATCAGATGGCAGAGGCGATGCTGCTCGCCCGGCCAGCCACAGCGGCAGACAACGCTGCCACCTGGTTTCTCTACGAGCGAAACAACGACCATCAGCAGATCGCGGAGGCCGTCGCCCCGGCCTTCTTCGGGTTTCGCATCGAGTGTGCCCAGTGCCACGACTCGATGACGGCTGCCGAAGTGGAGCAGGCCCACTACTGGGGTCTGGTCGCCTTCTTCAATCGCGGCAAGAACGAGATGACCGACCAAGGCCCGCGGATAGTGGAATCAGCCGTGGGAGGATTTTCTGAGTTCGCCGATATCGAAGGCACGAGTTCTCCAAACCTCTTGAAGTTCCTCGACGTGGACGTGGTGGACGAGGCACGCCCTGCTGCCGACGAAGAACAGCAGGAGAGCGACGAACTCTACCAGGCCGCATTTCGTGACGGCGAACCTCGTCAGCCCGTCTTCTCGCGTCGGGAACGGTTCGTGGAAGACGTGCTGAGGGATCATCCGCGTCTCGCCCAGGCGATGGCCAATCGACTCTGGGCGGTGCTTATGGGACGCGGACTTGTGCATCCGTATGACGAAATGGACTCTGCACATACCATCGAGCACCCCGAAATCCTGCAGCTTCTAACGGATGACTTTCGTCAGCATGGCTATGACATTCGTCGGACGCTGCGGGCGATCGCCAGCAGCCAGGCCTACCAACGCTCCTCGCGAAAGCCCGCCGGCGTTGATGACCCTGCCACGTTCGCCTGGTATCTCGAACGTCCGCTGACCGCTGAGCAGTTCACCAGCAGCCTTCGCGTCGCTCTCTACGGAGCGGGCGAGATGCCTCGGGACCTGACGTCAGCTGTCCGGCAAGCGATGCCTGACGTCCTGCCAGATGAGAGCGTCACGACAATCGCTGAGCCGTTATTTCTCTCCAATGGGCCTGACCTGCAAGCCCTGCTGCAGGAGGTGAGCGAAGGTGATCACCCGCTCGCTGCCATGGCTGCACTGCCTTCCACCCACGAGGCCGCCACCGCCCTCTTTCTCGCCACACTCTGCCGCATGCCGACCGCGGAAGAAGTGGAGGCCGTGGCAACATTCCTCAGCCAATCCCCTCAATCCGCTGAGATCAGTTCCAACGATGCTCCACTGGTTGCGAAACAGCGTCTGGTCCACGCCGCTTGGGCGATCGTGACCTCGGCCGAGTTTCGCTTCAACCACTGAAGTCCCCATGTCCACGCAGCTCCAAAACCGACCCACCTCATCAGGCAACCGTGACTGCGGCAGCCCTGAGCATGGCATGCATCGCCGGCTCTTTTTGGAAGGTTCGCTGGCTGCCGGAGCGGCGTCGATGGGGAGCTTCGCAGGGCTGTTTTCGGCTCAGGCTATCGCCGATGAAGTCAAGAAGCAGGGAAAGAAGTGCATCCTGCTGTGGCTCTGCGGGGCACCGAGCCAGTTTGAGACGTGGGACCCCAAGCCGGGCACGGAAACGGCCGGGCCCTTCGCCGCCATCCCCACTGCGATGCCTGGCGTGCATGTCAGTGAACTGATGCCACAGTGCGCCAGCATTCTCGACAAGCTTGCGATCATTCGGTCGATGAAGACCGAACCGAGTGAGCATTTCCAGGGCATCGATGTGCTCACCCGAGGCGACGCTCCCCGCCCCCCGTTTACGCGACCGATCCTCGGCTCTGTCGTCGCTCAGCAGCTTGGCCAACTTGACAGCCCGGTGCCGCAGTTTGTGCTGCTTGACCCATGCCCAGAAGGAAATGAGTTCAAGGCTTTCAAGGGGGGCAACTGGGCCGGCTGGCTGGGAGCGGAGTATGGTCCAGTTCGAGCCGGCGGTGAGTACTCGATCCCCAATATCCTGCGACCAGAATCGATCGATGAAGCCGACCATGCCGATCGCGAAGCCCTCCGCCGATTCCTCAGTCGCAAGTTCGAGAACGACCAGTCGAGTGCCGCTGCTGCTGGCTACAACGCCGCGTTCGCCAGGGTCAAGGGCCTGATGAGCTGTGCACCGCTGTTTGACATCGAACGCCTCCCCGCGGACGACCGTTACCGCTACGGTCCTGGTGCCTTCGCTCAACACGCCCTTCTCGCTCGCCACCTGATTGAGAATGGCTCCACGTTTGTGATGGTGGCCAACGGCATGCCGTGGGACAACCATGTCTTCCAGCACGAAATGCATCAGATGCTCGTGCCTGAGCTCGACAATGTGATCTACCAGTTGGTCAACGACCTCAGCGAACGCGGCATGCTTGATGACACGCTCGTCATCGCCATGGGCGAGTTCGGACGGACACCGTGGCTGAATGACGCACGCGGCCGCGACCACTACGCAAAGGCCTGGAGTCTTGCTATGGCAGGCGGCGGGATTCGCGGCGGCGTGGTCCACGGAGCCACAGACGAACGAGGCTTCGACGTGACGACAGATCCAGTCGACAACCGTGAACTCTTCGCCACGATCTTCACGACCCTCGGCATAGACCCAGCAGCGGAATATGACCTGGGTGACCTCCCAACCTTCCACCGCGTGGAAGGTGATGCAAAGCCGATTTCGACCCTTCTCAATGCGGGCTGACGCCCTTTCCTGCAATGCCGCTCGACAGTCCAACTCGTCTCACCGATCTCAAGCTTCCGACGGCGGTGCTCGCTGCGGCATGGCTCGGAGATACCGAGTTGCTCGTTGGCTGCCTCGACGGGATCTACCGGGTTGACCTCGACACGGCGAGCCACCGTAAGGTCGCAGCCCACGCCAGTTATGTCAGTTCGGTGGCGGCTCTGCCTTCGCAGGGTCAGTATCTCTCAGCTGGCTACGACGGCATGCTGCAGTGGTACGATCTCGCCACCGACAGCATCGTCCGGTCACGGAACCTGCATGCGTTCTGGTCGTGGGACATGACGGTCTCGCCTGATGAGACGCTGATCGCCTCGGTGACCGGCCAGTACCTTGCCGGTGGCTACAAGTACGAGCCGGCTGCGGAACGAGAGCCGTCGGTGAAGATTGTGGCAGCAGACACCGGTGAAACCCTGCAGAGTCTGTCCCACGTGCCCTCCGTGCAGGCAGTCGCCTTCAGCAATGACAGCCAGTTCGTTGCAGCAGGGAATCTGATGGGGGAGATTCGCATCTGGAATGCCCGGAGCGGAGAGCAGGTCGCCAGCTGGACCACTCCCGACTTTACGAGCTGGGGCATCATCAAGAGCCACTGCTACCTGGGTGGGATCTTTGCCCTTCGCTTCGCGCCAGATGACGCGGAGTTGCTGATGTGTGGCATGGGGCCTATGCGAGACCCGATGGCCGGAAACGGGCGGCAGCTCTGGCAACGGTGGGACTGGCGAGCCGATCCTCCTGTGAAACGTGACGAGACGCACAAAGACGAGTCGGGTGAAGGCTTGATGGAATCGCTCGCTGTTCATCCACACCACGAGACATTCGCGATGGGCGGCAGGCTGCGGGGTGGCAACCTCAACGTTGGGTTCTATCGGCTCTCCGACGGCAGCAAGGTGGGGAGTCTGAAGTCTGGCTACCGCGTCACCGACATCCTGTTTGCAGGGGATGGCTCGCGGATGATTCTCGTCGGCGGGCAAGGCCAGCCGGATAAGGACGAGCAGGGACGAATTGCCGATTTCGGTCGCCTCGAGGTTTACGACATCGCCTGATGGGAGCCACGGATGCCTCGCCCAGTGCTTGTCGCGATCGGTGTTGTTGCGGTCCTCACGGTTGGTCTGCTCGCAGTGCTGCTGTTTCCGGATGTGTCACCGCCTCCAGGCCCTCCGGCGGTGATTCCTGCGGTGCAGCTGCCGAGCCCAACCAGCACGACTCCGAAGACGCCTGCAACGAAGGAGACCTCTTCAGTTTCTTTCGTCGCCACCGAGGATGCCTGGCTGGCTGACATGACCGCTCGTTCAGGCATTCGGTTTGAGCACGTTTCTGGTGACTCTGCCGAGAAGCCGTTTCCTTCCGCCAACGGCAGTGGCCTGGCCGCATTCGACTACGACCTCGATGGAAGGATCGACCTCCTCTTCGCCACAGGCAACGAGTTCCCAGTCTCGTCACTCACATCCACCCACCCCAACCGCTGCTACCGCAACCTCGGCAGCTGGGCATTTGAGGAGGTGACCGATCACACGCGGCTTGGACACCAAGGCTACACCCATGGCGTGACCGTCGCAGATGTCGATGCAGATGGGTTTCCAGATGTGTTTGTGACATGCTACGGCCCAGACGTTCTGTTTCATAACCTCGGCGATGGAACCTTCGAAGAGCTCACCGTGGGCCTGGAGGATGATCGCTGGAGTTCCAGTGCAGCATTCTTTGATGCTGATCTTGATGGCCACCTCGACGTCTACGTCTGTCACTACGGCAGCTGGTCACTCGACGACAACCCGTTCTGCGGAGACGCCGTGAGTGGCGCGCGGGTGTTCTGTAGTCCTCTGACTGTTGAGCCTGTCGCCGACGCCTACTTTCAGAACCAGGCCGACGGCTCATTTGCCGATGCGAGCGAAAGCTCTGGCATCCTCGTGCCCTCAGGCCGAGGGCTGGGTGTGTTGGCGGCCCACCTCGACGACGACCCGCATCTCGACCTCTACATAGCCAATGATCTCAACCACAACGTGCTCCTGGCAGGCGCAGGCGATGGCAGCTTTACCGACCGCAGCGACCTCTCCGGCGCGGCCTATGATTCACTCGGGCGAGTGAAGTCCAGCATGGGCATCGACGCAGCCGACACTCGGGGAACCGGCCGCTTCGACCTACTCGTCACCGACTTCCAACGGGAATACAACCTGCTGTTCGCCAACTCCGGAGGTGGCATGTTTGTCGATGCGAGTGAAGGCAGTGGCATCGGGCCTTCCAGCGTGCAGCTGGTCAGCTGGGGCGTCCAGTTTTCCGACATCGACCTCGATGGCCAGGAAGATGCGATCGTCACCAGCGGGCACGTTGGCGACGAGCGAGACCCGAACGCTGACCTGCGCCAAGCAGGCCTCCTGCTTCACAACCAGGAGGGGCAGTTCCGTGCGCTGGATGCCGACCAGGCAGGCAACTACTTCCTCGTTCCGCATCAAGGGCGTGGGCTTGTGGCCGCTGACCTCGACAACGACGGCGACGAAGACTTCATTCTGAACCACCGTGATGAGCCGGCCGCTCTGCTGGCCAACAATGCAGCCAACCGATCCTTGGCTCACGCAGCTCTCTCAATTCGGCTGGTGGGCACCGCGAGCAACCGCGATGCAATCGGCAGTGTGGCACGCCTGATGACCTCACCACCGCAGCTACGGCAGGTGAAAGGCGGCGGGGGCTACCAGTCCAGCCGTGACCCACGGCTCTTCTTTGCCAGCGACCGTGACGATGAGCCGTCACTTTCCATTCGCTGGCCCAATGGCCGTGAATCACAGATCGACGGCCTTACCCCAGGCGGAAGTTATCTGATCATTGAGCCACGTGATGACCAGCCACCGCAGGTGGTACTGCTTCGGGAGCCCCTCCCATGAGTTCTCTCGAGTCACCTCTTCGCACCATCCCTGTTCGATCGATGGCCGCACGCTCGGTCGACAGATGGCTCGCAGGGGTGAACTCCCTGCGCCCGCAGACATGGACATTTGGCATCGCGATCCTGCTCCTGCTCACGCTCACAGGCTGCAGTCAGCCGAAAGACACGACTGCCCCACCCGTATCCGCCGATCAGCAGACCTCACCTCCGGCTCCCCCCGCGGCATCAGAGACAAACACGCCAACCACTCCTGCTGAGCAGCCCGCTGCCACGGGCGTGAAGCCGATCTTTGAAGACATCGCCGAGGAAGCAGGCATCGATTTTGTGTATGACCGGGATGTTGTTGAAGGCCGCTGGATGATCGTGGAAGTGATGGGAGGTGGTGTGGCCTGGCTGGATGCCGACCTTGATGGCTGGCTCGACCTGTTCTTTACCAATGGGGGCCAGCTGGAGCCGGGTCAAGGCCCTGCTCGCGAAGCTCCCGACCAGCTGTATCGAAATCTCGGCCCCAGTGCGGACGGCCAGATTCGCTTCCGCAACGCAACCCAGCAGGCGGGGATGCCCGACGGTGGCTACGGGCAGGGCGTGGCGGTGGGTGACTACGATGCGGATGGTTTCCCGGATATCTACGTCACCAACTACGGCAAGAATCTCTTGCTCCACAACAACGGTGACGGCACCTTTACCGACCAGACGGATGTCGCGGGAGTCGGTGACACCGCCTGGGGCACAGCCGCCTTCTTTGCCGATCTCAACGCTGATGGGCAGCTCGACCTTTACGTCGCCAACTTCATCGACCAGACGCCCGAGAATGTTCGCCCATGCGATTACGGCGGAGACGTCGGCTACTGTGGGCCTGGAACATACCGGGGGCTCCAGGATGCGGTCTTTGTCAGCCAGGGTGACGGCACATTTGTGGAGAAGGCCAAAGCGCTCGGATTCATTGAGCCTGATGGCGCTGGTAAAGGCCTGGCAGCAGTCGCCGTCGATTTTGACCACGACCTCCGACCGGAGATCTACGTGGGCAACGACATGACGCCCAACCTGCTCTACACGCCGGTGGAATCGGTCGGCACGGATGCCAATCAACCTACTCCGGATCAGCAGGAAAGGCTCTATCGCGAGATCGCAGTCACGGCAGGCTGTGCGCTGAGCGATCAAGGCGAAAACGAAGCGACCATGGGCATTGCCTGCGACGACCTCAATGACGATGGACTGCCCGATCTGTTTCTGGCCCATTTCCATAAGGCCAAGAACACGCTCTATCGAAATCTAGGAAGCCTCCAGTTCGCTGATGAGAGTCGCCGAACGAAGATTGCGGCCACGAGCTTTGACAACCTCGGGTTTGGCGCCGTGGCCCTCGACTGGGATCGCAATGGATTCCTCGATCTGTTCGTGACCACGGGGCATGTGCTCGGCCCAAACGCCCCTCCCGAGAAGATGCCCCCGCAACTCCTGCGTCGTACCGACCGCACGCGGTTCGAGGATGTGTCAGGGGATGTCGCCGGCACCTACTTCCAAGGCCGCTGGCTCGGCCGAGGTGTCGCAGGCGGTGACTTCGACAACGACGGTGATCTCGACATCGCAGTGGCACACAACGCCTCACCTTCTGCGTTGCTTGAGAATCGCACGGAGGCTGGCGGAAGTTTTCTTGGTCTCGAGCTTGCGACGCCCTCTCGTATTCCTCCGATTGGTGGCCGGGTGGAGGTGGTCTCTGGTGATTTGCGGATGGTGCGGCCGATCTTTGCCGGCGGTAGCTATCAGGCGAGTCACGACCCCCGGCTGCTCTTCACCCTCAGCTCCGCAGAGGAGCCCGCGCAGGTGATCATCCACTGGCCCAGTGGCCGCGTCGACCAGATCTCCCTCACCGGAGATCGCTACTGGCGGGTGGTTGAGGGCTCCCTTCCCGTTCCGTCTCCACAGCCTCGAAGCCCGGCCGTCGTGCTTCCGAGCAGCACGCTTCCTGACGCCACGCTCCTGCAGAATGAGCAGCCATGAGCTCCCCTTCTCCAACATCCGCTCCCGCCCCGCGTCACCGTCGAGGGCTTCGCCTGCTGCTGGCAGCCTTGCTCGCGATGGGCGGCGCTCTCTCGGTGGTCTGGGGCATCAACTGGTGGAACGACTGGCCTCTCCGTGAAGGCGAAGCCGCGCTGGAAGCCGATGATCCAACGCGAGCAGAAGCGTTCGCACGTTTTTACCTCGATGGCCATGCCGACGACGCCCGAGGTCTCTCACTACGAGCACGAGCCCTGGTGAAACTTGGACGCAGCGAAGAGGCTGTGGGCATCTACGAGAAGGTCCAGCCGGCATCGGCGGATGATCTCCACGCACTCGCGGCTGGCTACTTGATGATGGAGTCCTGGTCGCGAGCAAAGCCGATCCTGACGGTGTTCCTGGAAAGCAATCCAGGAGATGCCGACGCCCTCTACGAACTCGCCACCTGCACAGCCCGTCTCGGTCAACTCAAAGAAGCCGTGGTCGCTGCACAGCAGCTTGCTGCAGCCCCCGGCATGAAAGCACAAGGGCTCTTCCTCCAAGCAATCTTTCGCCAAGACCTTGGTGACTCGGCTGCTGCTGCTGAGGCTTATCAGCAGCTCATCGCCGAAGTTCCTGATGCGGCAGAGCTTCCACTACCGCCGCACGAGATCTTCTTGCAGTATGGCAACACGCTTCTCGACCAGGGCAACGCTGCTGATGCGATCGCTCAGTTTCAGCGGAGCATCGCGATCGAGCCAACGGGAGAAGCCTTCTTTCGCCTCGGGCGTGCGATGGCTCAGGATGGCAACCAAGACGCCGCGATCACCGCCTGGACGGAAGCGGTCGCCGTCCAGCCTGACAGCGTCTCTCCACGGGAAGCCCTTGCCGAAGCGGCCCTTGCCAACGGCGATGCCGATGCGGCGGAAGCGTGGCTCGGTCCGCTGACTGATGTCGCTACTCAGCGGGCAGAAACGGCCTATCTCTTCCAGCGACTGGCGGCGAGCCGCAACGACACCGCGGCCTTTGCCGAGTGGAAGGCGGCAGCCGATACCGCCCGTCAACGGCAGCAGCGAGATCGCCTGCTCGACCAGTTTGTGCTCGCGGCTCCAGCAAACCCTTGGGCGACATGCGTGCGAGCACACAGGTTTGCCTCCGCTGGAAATATCCAGCAGGCCAACGACCTCCTTGCTGGCCTCCCTGTCGACTTCATCGACGATCCATTCGTCCGTGATCTTCGTCGTGCGATTGAGAGCCAAAGCGAACTGCCGTCGCTCGACCGCGTCCCGGTGAATGAACCGTGAGCAGCGATCGAGCAACGGCAATGCCCTCGCCGGCGGCTTCCTCAGCAGCCCTCTTAGTTTTGCTGCTGCTGGTACTGCTGACGGGCGCTTTCCGGCATGCCCTGCATAGCACGCTCCTGAGCGCTCTGACCTTCCTGCTGCACGGGTGCTGTCGTGGGCTCAGGCCCCGAATCGGAACATCCGACAACACCAAGTGCCGACACAGCCGCCAGCATGCAAAAAGCCATATTCGCTACCGTCTTCTTCATCGCTCATTCCTCACTCGAGTGTTCCTGAGCAGTGCGGCCGAACCAACACCTGGCCAAGCCTCGCACCGTCGCCCACAACTGTCATCCTGAAACCCGTTTTCGGGACCCTTATTTTATCTCTCGATGATCGACGGTCTACGGACCAACGTTCCCAGCAGCTGAACCGCTGCCAGCTGCTTCAACAGCCTTCCATGCGGCTGCTTCTCGGTCTCGACCAATCGCCCGATAAAACCCCGCCATCGCCTCTGCGACGGCTGGATCATCTGGTGTCGCCAGCGAATCGAGCAGCTGCTGCAGCCGCTCCTGAGGAAGCTCTTGCTGCACCTCCTGCACCCGCTGCCGCTCGGCGGCCGCTTGTTCCGCGTTTCCGGTCCGCGAGAGACACCCGGCCAGCCGATTCATGGTCCGCCAGTCAATAACCCCCGGCCATCCCGCAAGTGCCTCTCGATACGCCAACGCTGCCTCAGCCGGATTGTCACCAGCTTCTTGCATCACACGACCACGCACCAGCCAGTACTGCCGACCTTCGCGAGGAGATACCCAGCGATCAAAGGTTTCCAGAGCCGGTTCCGTCTCCCCCAGTTCAAGCAGTGTCTCCACCACCACGCCGAGAATGAACGGGTTCTTCTGCTGCTCTGTCGTCAGCTCACTCGCAGCCTCATCCAATACATCAAGGGCGAGTTCTGGCTCGTTTTCTCGAAGAAAAAGCTGTGCGAGCGCCGCATGCGGCACCGGCTCGTGCGGTTCGGCCAACCGAAACCGCTGCAGACGCCGCATTTCCACCGACACACCAGACTCTGCGGCGGAACCGCGAAACCCCATCAGCTGATCAAGCTCGGCCGTTGAGGTCAGCGGAAAGAACTGGCTGACATACCACTCCCGCAGTCGCTGCGGCCGGTCCACTTCGGCAGATAGGTCATAGCAGGTCCAGAACGTCGCTTCCGCATCGTCAGCTCGGCCTGTGAGCTCGAGGAGTTTCCAGGTGAGCAGATGCGGCTCAAGGGCCGTCCCATCGAGATCGATCGCCTCTGCCAGCGAACGCGCAGCGGCCATGGGTTCGTAACGCAGAAACAGTTCAACCCGCGCCTCCGCAATCCGCGCTTCAACAGCTGCAGGCGAGCTATCGGGAATCAACGCCAGATGGGCGAGCGAGTCGTTGACCCGCCGCACCAGCGGGAGCGAGTCATCTTTCACAACGGCTTCGGCAGCCAAAAGATTCGCACGCGGACTGCGAGGGTGAATCCACAGGTAGCGTGCGAGCGGGGCGTGCACTTCTTGCCACAGCCCATGTTTCGCCAGCCGTTGGGCTGTGGAAAGTCCGCTTTCAGCAAACAGCCATCCACCTCCGCAGGCAGCGGCAACCACGAGCACAGCAACGGCCACCAGCTTCACGGCCCCAGTCCGCAACGAAAGCGGGGCGACCGCACTCGGTCGCCCCGCATCATTGCTGCGGGAGCCTTCGCCCCTGCAGTGAACGGCACTCATCGTACTCAGCAGACGACTCCGCATGTCGCACTCATCGAGGAAACACACTGGCCATCCTGCAGACAGAGATCAATCAGGACTAGCGGCTGGCTCACCGTTGTTCCGCGTTCCCATTGCCCACCAGATGTCGTTGCCGACGTTATCGTTCACAAAACGGACGCCACCATCCATCATGCCAACATTGACACCACCTGGATGTTCGCTGGTCGCGGCAAGCAGGTTCGAGCCGTACCAGTCACCACCACCAGGGCCATCCCAGGTCTGGCAGCTCTTTTCGTTTGGCATCATCGTGTGCGAATAGGCACCACCAGCCGCCATAAACGACCACGACCATCCACCGCCACGCATGATGCGGCCGCCACCGCCATCGTTGAGAGCGGTCTGGCTCAGACAGCTCTGCCGCATCTCGGCGGTGGAGTTGCCCCGAGCCCAGCTGTAGACCTGCGACCGCTGGAGCTTCTTGTCGCCGGTGATGTTGCCGTGCCACTTCTCGATCACAAACTCTGAGTAGCCGGCAGTCTTGCTCGTGCCATCGCTGATGGAGCCCATCGTCACCGGAGCGTCACCATAGCCACTATTCTCATGGCGATAGGAGGCGATGCCATTGTGGTTGGTCTCGCCCGCACTCGA
>JADHNY010000099.1 GCA_016779265.1 Pirellulales bacterium
GAACAGGCGAATCTTGACCGTGTGCTGTTTGTGCCGGCAGCAGTGCCACCCCACAAACGCAACCGCCAGCTGGCTCGGGCTGCTGATCGTCTTGCCATGCTGGAACTGGCGACGGGTGGGCACCCAGCCTTCGCCGTCTCACCTGTGGAACTCGACCGTGGCGGGGTTAGTTATACCGTGGAGACGCTCGCACGCCTTGCGAGCGATGCAGCGAACGGTCAACTCGTGCTGCTGCTGGGGCCCGACGCGGTCCGTGGACTGCCCACCTGGCGGGAGCCTGCACGCATCGCTGAACTTGCCGAGCTCATCACGGTCACGCGGGATGGTCTCGATGATGCGGAGACACTCCGTGAGGACCAGCCACTGGTTGATCTGCTGGGCCTGGAAGCCGTTGAGCGACTTGTCGCCGGCCGGGTGCAGATGCCAGCGGTCGATATCCGTGCGACAGAGATTCGTTTACGCATGCAGACGGAGAGAAGTATCCGCTTTCTCGTGCCACCTGCGGTGTTCGCGTACATCCATCAGCATCAGCTCTACCGAGTGGAGCCACCGACCGAAGCAGCGTCGGCGAACGATTCATCACGTGCAAGCCCTCAGGCCTGACGTTCACGGAGGCGGGAGGCCAAGGCACGGCTCTTCGGTTCGTCAGCCGCTTCTGGGTCGGTGGCGAGCACGTCCAGCAGCTGTTCGAGTCGCTCTGCGGGCCCCTGCTGAACGTTGAGCAGGATCTGCCGTTTGCCGCCAACAACACAGCCGCCACCTGGCAGTTCACCGAGTGGCTCTTCGCGAACCTGGTAGCCAAGGTCAGAAGCAAGCTGCATTCCCTCTGCCAGCAAACCGAGGATCTCAGACATCTCGATGCTTCCTTTCTAGCACCTAGCGGCCCCAGCCTGAGGTCTCGAGGCCGAGTTCCCGGCGTCGTTGATCGATTGCATTACCGTACTCGGTAAACTTCGCCCGCTGCTCGGGAGTTGTGCGGTCGATCATTCGCTTTCGCCACTCGTTGCGGTCTCCTTCGCTGCTCGGCCGCGGAGGACCGGGAGGATTGCCACCGTTTTGTGTGAAGGCTGCTCGCATCGCCTCCATCTGCTGAATCTGCCGGTCGAGGACCGCCCGGCGTTGAGCCGGTGGTGTTTCAAAGTAGTCATCAATCCGTTGCTGCATGCCTGTCATGAACATGCGGCCAACCTGCATGCCCGCGATCGGACGCAGGTATTCAGGCAGTGTTTCCATCTGTTCACGAAGCGAGGTCATGGCGGTCACCATTTCCGCCGCGTCGGCCTCGGACATGGGGGCTGTGGCTGAGGGGCCGGCGGTGGAAAAGAAACGCTCGCGGATCTGCTCGCCCGTCTGAACGATGGACACGACGCGGGGATCGTTCACCGCAGACCGCCACCAGTACCAGCCTCCGGCGGCCACCAGGATGGCGATGCCCAGGAACGCTCCGACAACCCAGAGGGCAATGGTCTTGCCGCTGCGACGCTGGCCACCGCGTTTGCTCGAAGAGAGTTCCGACAGAATTTGGCGACGGGCTGCGGCAGTGCTCATGACGTGGGACTCAACTGGGCGGGGTGGCGAACAGGTGGGCTGACGGCCGCAGAGCGACGTCAGGAGTGAGACAGGGGTTGGTCGCCCGCGATGAAAAGCGGGCAGACCGGGGCAGGCGTGGAGAGACAGTAAATGAGGGGAAGGCGGTTAGAGGTTGTCGACATGACCGTCGAGATACAAAAAATTGCGAGCGCCTGCCGTCGGTGCAGGACGGTCCGGATCAGGGTCGTTGTACTCAATCATGCTGTTGGAGAAGAGTGAGACGCCGCCACCATGGAACCCTTCAAACTCGTAGAGAACCCAGAGTTTTGAGGTTGCCCGCAGGGTGCCGCGGTAGGAGAGGGCTTCTTCCAGGGTGCGGCCTTCCAGCCGTCGATTTGGATACTCGTAACTGGTGCCCTCGTAGCTGAGGTCAAGATACTCCGCCGGTCGATCGGCTGCGGGAACCGCCATCAGTTTGGCTCGGTAGGCATCCTGAAGCTCGGGCGGCCTCTGGTAGTAGAGAAAATCACTGGGGCACCGAAAGATGGCCCGGTTGTTCTCCGAATAGGGTCCGAGCACGGTGGCAATGCTCGGTTTGATGGGCCGCGATCCCGGCACGTAGAAGTCGAGTTCCTGACTGGGAAGCCGAGCGGCAATCGGAAACGTGCCCTGCGTTTTCCGGTCAAGGAACATCATCATCGCGAGCCCGACCTGCTTGAGGTTGGACTTACACTGGATTCGGCGGGCTGATTCACGGACCGACTGCACCGCCGGCAGCAGCATCCCGATTAAGACGCCGATGATCGCGATGACGACGAGAAGTTCGACCAGTGTGAAGCCGCGGTGACCGCTCGTCTTCGACGAACGAAGGTCGCAGAGGCTTCCCGGTGAGCTGTGGTGAATGGCCCGTGCAGACTCAGCAGGTTGACCCATCGGTACGTGTTCCCAGGAATCGTTGGAAGCGGAACTTCTTGCCCGAAATCGCTCATTTCCCAGCAGATCTCGGTTTTGGCCATCCGGGGCCGTGAAAGTTGAACGGTTCAGGTGTTGGAAGGATGCTGCCAGCTCATTCTAGAGGCCCTGCTGGGTTGGCGACGATAGGAACGAGGCGTGAGGAACTACGCACAGTGTGGTTCCGGGGATGCCGCTCCTACGAGGGGGTGGCGTGGTGGTGCCTGGCGTCGGAACGACCCCGCGACGAACAGGCCCTGACGGTATGACTCCAGGGGTGCGTTGGGAAGATCCATGGTGATGCGGGAGGCGAGAACACGGGGAATCGAACCAGGGCAACCCGGAACGCCGTCTCCTCATTTCAGCACCGAACTCTCAGGGGAGGACCTGTCGCTGGAAGCTGAGCGGGATCAGCTCGCCGAGGAGGTGATCGACCTCAGGCAGCAGCTCTTGGAAATGCAGAAATCAGCCTCACTTGGCGATCTGCTGGGGACGACGACCCACGAGTTCAACAATGCCCTGACCACGATTCTCAACTACGCCAAAATGGGGCTCCGCTACAAAGATGAGCCCACCCGCGACAAGGCTCTCACCAGGATCCTTTCTGCAAGTACGAAGGCGGCCAAAATCACGGCGAGTGTGCTCGGAATGGCTCGCAGCCGCAGCACTCGAATGGAGCCGGTCGCCCTCGAAGCGGTGATCGAAGACGCGCTGGTACTGCTAGAACGCGAGATGATGAAGTATCGCGTTCAAGTTGAGCGAGAGTTCACGACGGTGCCGCGGATTCAGGGGAATCCCGGACAGATTCAGCAAGTGCTCTTAAACCTGATGGTTAACGCACGCCAAGCGATGAAAAACGGCGGCCGTCTGATCATCCGTTTAGCTTCAACGCCAACAGGAAGGGGCGTCGACCTCACCGTCCGTGATACAGGCTGTGGCATGGAGCCTGAGGTGATGCGGCGGAT
Organism: Pirellulales bacterium; assembly: GCA_016779265.1. Taxonomy (GTDB): domain Bacteria; phylum Planctomycetota; class Planctomycetia; order Pirellulales; family UBA1268; genus M30B53. The sequence continues at coordinate 3,447 of JADHNY010000099.1, forward strand.
GTTCGAGCCGAGCTTCTCAACCAAAGACGGTCCCGACGAGACAGGCAAAGGGGGAAGTGGGCTTGGCCTCGCCGCCTGCCTTGAGATCATCGAGGCACACCATGGTCGGGTGCGAGTAGAAAGCACGCCGGGCAAAGGCACGGCGATCACGATTCGCTTTCCAGTTGCGTCATGAGTGTCCAACCGTGACGCGAGCACGCCGAGCTGCCACTGCTGCCAGTTCTGGAGCCTAGATCTCCATTGACGCAGGCACCTCAAGCGTCTCCACCGTGACCATGACCGGTTGATGTGAAAACTGTGGTTCTTCGAGGTAAGCGATGATGGCGTCGGCGACCTCCGCCCGCACAATCACCTCAATCCTCACTCGGGTCGCCCCGGCGAAGACATCCTGCAGCAGCTCATGCTCGCCTTTGCCTCGGCAGTCCATTGCCGTGTAGCCCTTCGCGCCGAGATGGGCGAACTGATTGACCAGCGTCTCTTCAAGCCGGTTGTGTGTCACCACGGTGATCCGCCGGCCGCTGATGAAGTCACTCATCGTGGAAGTACAGGACCTTTCTTGCGAGGTACTCCGGGGCATGCCACACGGCCTGGATCGGCCGGTGCTGGCCGGTATCCCTGAGTATACGTTCGCTCGCTCGCAAGCCATCGGCAGGAAACCTTGCAATCTCGTTCGCCGCGTGAGGGCTGCCAGCCCCGTTCACGGCTGCACCACGACGACCGCAGCGGTCTACAATCAGAAAACAACTGCCCTGCCAAGGAACGCCTGCGATGAACAGTCCCTCCCCTGCCCTGCCGACCACGCTGGCCGACCTGCGAGCCCACGGCTGGCGGAGCCGGAGCGTGAAGCAGGAGGTGCGGGACAACTTCTTGAAGATGCTCGCGGGCGGGGAAGAGCTTTTCCCCGGCATCGTGGGCTACGACGACACGGTGATTCCCGAAATCAACGTCGCGTTGCTGGCCGGGCACGACCTGCTCTTTCTTGGCGAAAAGGGGCAGGCAAAAAGTCGGCTGATGCGGCTGCTGGCGAGGTTTCTCGATGAGTGGATTCCGTACCTCGATGACCCTGCTATTCCGCTCCATGATGACCCGGAGAAACCGATCACCGCCGCCGGACGACGCCTCGTCTCATCGCGGCCGGCCGCCGAGGTGCCCATCGGCTGGTGGCATCGCACGGATCGGTATGCCGAGCGACTCGCCCCTGGCACCAAGTTCGCGGACATCATCGGGGAGATTGATCCCGCCAAGCTTGCGGGCGGCGTCAGCATGGCGAGCGAAGAGGCTCTCCATCTCGGGCTGATTCCTCGCATGCATCGCGGGATTTTTGCCATGAACGAACTGCCTGAACTCGATGAACTCGTGCAGGTGGGCATGTTCAACATTCTCGAAGAACGCGATGTGCAGATCCGTGGCTACCCGGTGAAGTTTGATATCGATGTGATGCTGCTGTTCTCAGCGAATCCCTCGACCTACAACCGTTCAGGCAAGGTGATCCCACAGCTGAAGGATCGCATCGGTGGAGTGATTCACACCCACTATCCCGAAGCCCGCTCGCATGGCATCGATGTCACGCGGCAGGAAGCGGCAGCCGATCTGGCTGGTGAATGGCCTGTGGTGATGCCGCCGTTTATGGAGGAGATCCTCGAGCAGATCACGATTGCAGCCCGCAGGAGCAAGTTCATCGATCAGCAGTCGGGAGTCAGCGCCCGGTTTTCCATTGCCAACTACCGCACAGTGGTTGCCAGCGCCCGGCATCGTGGTGTGCGTCATGGTGAAACACCTGCCGTTCCCAGGATCAGCGATCTGGGACATCTGCCAACATCGAGTCTCGGCAAGCTGGAACTCGACCTGATGGGCAGTCACCAGATGAGCGAACGGCAGGTGCTCGAGGCGGTTGTGGCTGAGGCCCTGCGAGATGTCTTCGAGGAGTACGTGGATCGTCATGGCCTCGAGGCGATCGTCCGCGGCTTTGCCGAAGGCAGCAAAGTGGAAGTCAGCGACATGCTGCCATCGGCGGCCTACCGCCAGATCGTGGAGGATGTTCCCGAACTCTGGGAACGGGCGTTTGAGGTCAATGCCTCCAGTGACGCAGCGGTGCATGCCTCCTGCGTGGAGTTTGTGCTGGCCGGGCTCTACGCCACGGAACGGATCTCACGGATCGAGCGACATGGTCGCACGATCTACGACATCGGTCGCTCGGGTGATCTCTGACGCGGACGCTGCCCTATGCCCACTCGTGAAACGCTCGGCGGCATCGTTCATGCCTACCAGAAGTACGATCCGGTGCGGATTCCGCCACCGAGACCGGCCGACACCAACATGGTTGCGTCCGTGATGGAACATGCCTTGATGTTTGGTGATCTCGACGAGCTGACCGACGAGCAGCTTGCCGACGCGATCATCCTCGATCCGGAGCAGATTCGGGGTGTTGGGCCGTCTCTCGCGGCCCTGCGGCAGATGCTCGAGGAGCGTCGTCGAAAGATTCTCCAGAACTACGAGACGCAGTCTGTTCAGCGGCTCGCTCGAGAGCAGTTTCATGGACAGGCTCGAGATGCTCGGCCTCCCAAGCGGCATGCCTCAGCGTTTGAGAAGGCGGTGAACGAGGAGCAGCTGCGGCGACTTGAGCGGCTGTGGTACGCCGTGGAAGACGACCACTCGCCGTTTGCAGTGCAGCTGGTGCGGCTGTTGGAACGGCTGTCGACGGTCTACGAGGTGGATGAACTCGCAGCTCGTTGGAGTTTCTCCGGACGCGAGCGGCTCTCGGTGGAGAAGGCCATCGAGGTCAAGCAGGAACTCGAACAGATCGAGGAACTTCTCCGACAGCTCGAGGAGGCGGCAAAGAACGGAAAAGTAGGTCTCGTCGATCTGGACTCGCTCGGTCGCATGGCTGCTGAGGATGGTGCAACCGCGGCCTTTGATGACCTGCAGCGACTTCGCCAGCAGGTGCAGCAGCTCGTTGAGCAGATGGCCGCTGAGCAAGGACTTGAGAAGAGTCGACGTGGCTACCAGCTCACCCCCAAAGCCCTTCGCGTCTTTCAAGGCAAGCTGCTGGAGCAGATCTTTTCGGCCATGTCTGCATCACGCACCGGGCGACACGAGGTTCGTGTGAGTGGTGAAGGGGCTGTTGAACTGATCCCGACGCGACCGTACGAGTTTGGCGACTCGGTGGCTCACATGGATATCCCGGGGTCTTTGGTCAATGCGATGCTGCGGGCGGGACCAGCACGACAGCCGGGAGACCGACTACGACTCGAACAACGCGATATCGAGGTTCACCACACTCGCAACACGCCGAAGGCGGCCACCTCTGTTGTGCTCGACATGAGTGGATCGATGCGGCATGGTGGTCTGTATGTCGGCGTGAAGCGGATGGCGCTAGCGCTGCAGGGACTCGTTCAGCGTGAGTTTCCTGGTGACTTTCTGCAGTTCATCGAGATGGCTTCATTCGCTCGGCCAAAAGCGTTTGGCGAACTGATCGGCTTGTTACCCAAGCCGGTGACTCTCTTCGATCCTGTGGTGCGACTGAGAGCGGATATGGCCGATCCGCGGATCTCCGAGCAGGACGTGCCGCCGCACTTCACCAACATTCAACACGCCCTTTCGCTCTCCCGACGCCACCTCGCTCGACAGGACACCCCCAATCGCCAGGTGATCCTGATCACCGATGGGCTGCCGACGGCGCATTTCGAAGGGAGCGAGCTGTACCTGCTCTACCCGCCACACCGGCGGACCGAGGAGGCGACGATGCGAGAGGCAGAGGCCTGCCGTCGTGAAGGCATTGTGATCAATATCTTCCTGCTCTCAGGCTGGTCGCAGTCGAGTGAGGATATTCAGTTTGCCTACCGGCTGGCGCAGAGGGCGCATGGTCGGGTGTTTTTTGCGGCGGGTCGTGAACTCGACCGGTTTGTCGTGTGGGACTACCTCGAACAACGACGCTCCATCATCGGCTGACCTCTCCATGCCTCGCACACACGACTATCGACTCAACGACAGCCCCTGGTTTTGGGGACTGCTGTTCTCTGTCATGAGCCTGGTGTCGCTTGCCCTGATCGCGCCGAAGTATGAGCGGAGGCAGGGCCAGATCGAGGGCCGCTACCTGGGGCGTGGGCAGCTTGCTGTGGAACGCGCGCGGCGGGCTGCCGGACTTGAAGCGACCAGCCTCTCTGAGGACGCCGTCGAGATGGCGGAGGCTCCGCGGAGTCGGCTTATCCCGCTCTGGCCCATCGCGGTCGCAGCAACCACCGCGGCTTCCGCCTGCGGCTGGATGCTGCAACGCGAGGTCCGACGTCAGCTCTAGCAGAGGCCGGGCCAGCGAGCCCGAACCTGACGACCGGCATAGCGAGCGGCATCGCCGAGCGACTCCTGAATCCGCAGCAGCTGGTTGTACTTGGCGACCCGGTCGCTCCGAGAAGCACTGCCCGTCTTGATCTGGCCAGTGCCGAGGCCGACTGCCAGATCCGCGATCGTGGCGTCTTCCGTCTCTCCACTACGGTGGCTCGCAATCGAGGTGTAGCCGCTGCTGTGGGCAAGCTGCACCGCAGCCATGGTCTCCGTCAGCGTGCCGATCTGGTTGACCTTGATCAGGATGCTGTTGGCGATGTTCTCAGCAATCCCGCGGCCGAGTCGCTCGACGTTGGTCACGAACAGGTCGTCACCCACCAGCTGCACCTTCTCACCGAGTTTTTCGCTGAGCATCTTCCAGCCGGCCCAGTCGTCTTCGCTGCAGCCGTCCTCGATCGACATGATCGGATAGCGAGCAGCCAGGTCGGCCAGGAAATCGACCATGCCTGCAGAGTCGACGGCCTTGCCTTCGATCGTGTAGGTGCCCGCATTGGAGTCAAAAAGTTCCGTGGCGGCCACGTCGAGGGCGATACCGATCTGCTTGCCCGGCTCGTAGCCAGCCGCCGAGATCGCCGAGAGGATCATCTCGAGCGCCTCACTGCTCGAGCCTATCTGAGGTGCAAAGCCCCCCTCATCACCGACGGAGGTGGCGAGCTTCTTCTCCGAGAGCACCTTCTTGAGCGAATGAAACGTCTCCACGCCAGCTCGCAGAGCGTCTTCGAAGGAGTCAAAGCCCAGGGGCATCACCATGAACTCTTGGATGTCGAGCGGGTTGTCTGCATGGGCACCACCGTTGACGATGTTCATCATCGGTGCTGGCAGCAGACGGGCAGCCGCACCACCGAGGTAGCGGTAGAGCGGCAGGCCGCACGACTCAGCGGCAGCGTGCGCGACCGCCATCGACACGCCGAGAATCGCGTTGGCGCCGAGTGATTTCTTGTTGGGCGTGCCGTCGAGCTCGAGCATCCGCTCGTCGATGCCGGCCTGATCGAGGGCATCGCAGCCCTCGAGTTCTTCAGCAATCTGTGTGTTCACGCTGTCAACGGCTCCGAGCACACCCTTGCCGACGTAGCAGCCCTTGTCGCCATCTCGCTTCTCCCAGGCTTCGTGGGCCCCTGTGCTCGCACCCGACGGCACGGCGGCGCGGCCAAACGTGCCGTCAGCCAGGGTGACGTCAACTTCGACGGTCGGGTTGCCGCGGCTATCGAGAATCTGGCGGGCGTGGATGTCAACAATGGTGGACATGGGCGGAGGCCTCATAAAACTCGGGAAATGTGATTCGTGCGGCGTCATTGTGACTGTTCAACCGGCCTTCGCAAGGGTCGGCCGAGCCCTGCGAACGGGCTTCACAGAAAGCTCACGGTGGGCTGACACGCCGCTTCCGGTCGTGTTGCTCCTGGCATACGATCGACGGCACGCATTCCCCCTTCCCTCACGCCACAGGACCTCTCTGCCCCATGTTTACCGGACTCGTGGAAAAACTCGGCACCGTGAGCGGTGTGCAGCCTGAGCCACCGGGGCTGCGGCTGGTGGTCGATGCTGGGGAGGTTGCCGCAGACGCCACGCTTGGGGCGAGCATCTGCGTGAGCGGCTGCTGCCTCTCAGTGGTGGCCATCGAGGGCTCGCTGCTCACCTTTGAACTGGGCCCAGAAACCTTGGCGAAAACAAGTCTGCAGAGGCTCAAGCCCGGTAGTGGCGTCAATCTTGAGAGGTCTTTGCAGGTGTCGGACCGGTTGGGTGGGCACCTAGTCACAGGGCACGTCGATGCCGTGGGGACGCTCGCCTCACGTGAGCAAGACGGGGAGTGGGTGACCTGCCATTTCACCGCTTCCCCCACCGTGCTCGCGCAGATGGTGCCCAAAGGCTCGATCACGGTCGATGGCGTCAGCCTGACAGTGGTCGATGTGAACACCGACTCATTTTCGGTGGCCCTGATCCCGCACACACTCGCGATCACCACCTTGGGGATGCTCACACCGGGAGATCCGGTCAACCTCGAGACGGACCTCGTGGGAAAGTACGTTACGAGTCGGCTCGAAGCCTGGCTAGCAGCCGGGAAGCTCTCGAGACATGCCGGGCAGTCAGCGCACGGGGGAAACGCCTAAATGTCAGAATCACACGATTCAGATTTTCCCACACGCCAGCCGGCTTCGCCTCCCCGTCAGACCGCGGCGTACCTGAAGAAATGGTTTGGCGAGGTCGGCTTCACGATTGATGCACGTCGTGGGCAGAACTTCCTGATAGACCTCAACCTGCTGGACCTGCTGATTCGGTCCGCAGCGATTGAACCGGCGGATGTCGTGCTCGAAGTCGGCGCTGGGAGTGGCACGCTGACCACCCGCCTGGCGTTGCTGGCACGTCGGGTGGTGTCGGTGGAGATTGATCCCAGGCTCGCGCAGCTCACCCGCGAGCAGCTGCTGATGCTCGGACAGGCTGGCGACACCGTTGAACTGGTCGAAGGGGATGCCCTGCGATCAAAGCATGTGTTTTCAGCAGATGTGCTTGACGCCATCGACCGAGCTCGTGAGGCATCTCCCGCAGGACGGTTTCTGTTGGTGGCGAACCTGCCCTACTGTGTGGCAACGCCGGTGATCAGCAACCTGCTCGCCCTGCCCCGTCCCTTTGATGTCGCCTGCGTGACGATTCAGCGCGAACTCGCTGAACGGATCACCGCGTTGCCTAGTAGTTCAGACTACAGCGCTCTGTCTGTCTGGATGGGCAGTCAGTGCCGCAGCGAGATTGTGCGGATTCTGCCCCCCTCGGCGTTTTGGCCACGACCCAAGGTCGATTCGGCGATTCTGCGAATTGAGTTTCAGCCTGAACGATCGAATGCGATCGCGGATCTCGAGCGATTCCACACGTTCGTGCGGGATGTCTTCTGCCATCGCCGCAAACTGCTGCGTGGTGTGCTCGTGCGGATGGCGGGTGGTCGTGATCAGGCGAAAGGACGGGCTGTTGTCGATCGCGTGTTTGCTGAGATGGGGCTTGGCCCGCAGACACGGGCCGAGGAGATCGCTCCTGACGACTTCGTAAAACTCGAGGCCTGTTTTGCCACAGCTGTTGGGCAGTTGGGGTAGACTGGAGCCTTGGGCAGGGCGACCTGGACACAGGCCGACGAGAGGAGATCTTCCATGAAGTTCATCGAGATGAACGGTCGCACACTGATGCGAATGCTGGAGCCCGACGAGGTGAGCCCAGACGAACTGCAGCGAGTCGGTTTGACCGACACCTGCCTGGTGCGGATCAACCAGCAGGGTGACATCGAGGTTCGTCGTCCCGAGCAATGGGATGTGATCGGTGGGCTGCTGGGCAACTTCGCCCCACGCTGCGAACACGCCAGCGGTCGTACCTGGGCCTGACACGCCTTCCCTGCGTGCTTCGCCCCCGTTTGCTTCGCTGGAGTGCCGGAATCTGTACGGCTTTCCACGACTGGGGCGAAGGGGCAAGCGGCATGAGTTGGGCCGGCTCTCCGAGGACGTGTTAGGCAAGGCCTGCGGATAAGTCCGGCGAGCCTCCTACAATGTCTTTCGGGCTGTCCGATGTTGCCGACACATTTTGAGCCGCACTGGCCTTCGCTTTTTTCAGCCGGCAGCCTCGGAGCCAGCAGACGACGTGAATCCTACTGCACCTAGCGACATTTCGTTCGCACCGACCATCGTCGATCTGCTACGTCAACGAGCAGGTTATCGGCCACACGATCGAGCCTTCACCTTTCTGGTGGATGGCGAGCAGGAAGAACTCAACATCACGTATGCGGAGCTTGACCGCAAAGCTCGTGGTGTTGGGGCGTGGCTTGCTGCCTCTGGTATGCAGGGAAAGCGGGTTCTGCTGCTCTACCCATCGGGCCTCGACTTCATCGTCGCCTTCATGGGCTGTCTCTACGGCGGCGCGATAGCGGTGCCGGCGTATCCGCCCCGAAAAAACCGGTCCGTGGAACGGATTGAGACGATCGCAGCCGACGCGCGGGCCTCGGTGGCGCTGACAACCCGCGACGTGCTCGACCGCTTTGACGCCCTGCGGGCCACAGCCCCGAGCCTTGAGTCACTGCTCTGGAAGGTCGACAGCGAACTGGAAGACCACTGGGCTGACCAGTGGGAGCGTCCAGACATCGACGGAGAAACGCTCGCGTTTCTGCAATACACCAGTGGGTCAACCGGCACGCCGAAAGGTGTGATGCTCTCGCACGGCAATCTGCTGCACAACTCGCTGCGGATCATGCAGGCCTTCGAGATCACCCGCAGCCAATCGGGTGTGTTCTGGCTGCCAAGTTTTCACGACATGGGCCTGATCGGCGGCATTCTGGTGCCGCTGTACGGTGGCAAGTTCAACGTGATCATGTCGCCAGTGGCATTCCTGCAGAAGCCGTTGCGGTGGCTCCAGGCGATCTCCAAGTACAAGGCCACGATTAGTGGCGGTCCCAACTTCTCCTATGAGCTCTGTGTGCGGAAGACGACACCGGAGCAGCGAGCGGAACTGGACCTGTCGAGCTGGTCACTCGCTTTCAATGGTGCTGAGCCCGTTCGGCCAGAGACGATTGACGCATTCTGTAAAGCGTTTGAGCCCTGCGGCTTCCGGCGAGAGGCGTTCTTTCCGTGCTACGGCCTTGCCGAGAGCACGCTGATGGTGACAGGTGGCATGAAGTTTGAGCCACCAGTCATCCGCTCGTTTGACGCTACGGCGCTTGAGAGCGACCAGGCGGTGCCACAGCTCGAAACTGCCGAGAGCACGCGGCGACTCGTCGGTAGCGGTGGAGAACTGGAAGGACAGGACGTCGTGATCGTTGATCACGAGACGTTCTCGCCGGTGCCTGCCCAGCGTGTTGGTGAGATCTGGGTTAGCGGTCCGAGTGTGGCACAGGGGTATTGGAACCGCCGCGAGGCCACCCAGGAGACCTTCGGCGCCATGCTTCGCCTGCCGGAAGGTGAAGC
>JADHNY010000100.1 GCA_016779265.1 Pirellulales bacterium
CCACCTATCAGACGCGGGCCGTCCGCGGCCTGCTCCGCAGCATCCGGCAGTTTGACATTTCTCTCAAGCGGCGTACGGCCCTCGCCGTGAAGGCGGCAGCGGTGGCCAAGCGGAGCGAGGAGCAGGCCCTCGTGCTTGATGTCTTAGGTCGCTATCCATCGCCGAGTGGCCTCTCCGCCGCCCTGCACATGCTTGGAAATGCCACGCCGGAGACCCTCGAAGCAGGCCTGCTGCCGATCGCTGAGGCAGTCGCGGCCGGCGGCGAAGAAGACGCAGTCGCGGCCCTGACCGAGTTGAAGAAGGCCGTCACTGGCACGCCCCTCGAAGGCAGAGCCGAGGAGCTCCGGGCAACGGCGGAGCAACAGGTCGCCATGCTCGCTGCAGAAACGGACTTCGTTCCGCTTTTCGACGGCAAAACCTTCACCGGCTGGCACGGCAACCTCGACTGGTTCCGGATTGAGAACGAGACCATCATCGCCGGCTCGCTCGAGAAGCCGATTCCCCGCAATGAGTTTCTCCGCACCGACAAGGCCTACGCCGACTTCGAGCTGCGGCTGCAGTTTCAGCTGCATGGCGGCACCGCCGCAAACGCCGGCGTACAGATTCGCACAGCCGAAATCCCTGACCACCATGAAGTCAGCGGCTATCAGGCTGACATGGGCAACGGCTGGTGGGGCTGCCTCTACGACGAGTCGAGACGGAATCGCGTGCTTGCCGGCCCTGCACCGCAAGACCGCGGAACCATGCTGCGGCCCGACGACTGGAACGACTACCGCATTCGCTGCGAGGGTGACCGTGTTCGTCTCTGGATCAACGACGTGCTGACGGTCGACTACACCGAGGCCGATCCAGAGATCGCCCGCACCGGCATCATCGCCGTGCAGGTGCACTCCGGCCCACCGACAGAAGCCTGGTATCGCAAGATCCGCCTGCTGAGTCTCGACTGAGGCTGACGGATCGTGCAGGGCTAGTTCTGCTCTTGGAGAAAGTCAGCGAGTTCGCAGTTCTCAACGCTGCGGAGGCCATCCACGAGAACCACTGCATTCACCAGAGCGCCAGCGCGGGTGGTGTGCGTCCAGTCATCAGCGGTGAAGAGCTGCTCTCCCACCTCCGCTTCGCCAATCCCTTCGTAGCGACGAGCGATCAGCTCGTTGAGGTCGAGAAACACCGCACCGGCCTGTTCAGCAGCCTGCTTGGCCCAGAGGCCGTAATCGGCATCGGCTCGCAGCACCTTGCCATCTTCCCAGCGATCACGCGGCACCGGCGACACCACGATCGGCGTCGCACCCGCCTCCTTGGCGTCGTTGATATATCGCCGGAGATACCAGCCATAGCTGTGCACCGTCTCGGCCTTGCCCGTCTGCTCCACAACACCATCGACCGCCTCGTCACCGTTGCCCTTGATGGAGGCCCGTGGCCGTTCTCCTGCAAACATTGATCCGCCGTCGTTGTGGCCAAACTGCATGATCACATAATCGCCCGGCCGCAATCGTTCCAGTGACTTCTGCCAAAGGCCTTCAGTGAGGTAGGTGCGGCTGCTCCGGCCGCCGAGTGCTCGGTTCTCGACGTCGATGCGATCGGCATCAAAGTGCTCAGCGAGCACCTGGCCCCAGCCCCAGAGTCCGCCATCACCTTTGCCACTGCCGTTTTTCACCGTCGAGTCCCCGATCAGGACAAGCCGCGGCCGGTCTTCCACCTCGGCCTGCGGCAGCTCTTCACGCTCCACGCTCACCGCATACACATGCCGCGGGCCATGCATATCAGAGCGAAAGACGACCCATTTTCCGTCAGGAGTGAAGGTGACGTTCGGCTCAAGGTCGTAGTCGTGACTGGAAAGATCGACCAGCCGTTCAGCAGTCATCGTGCCCGAGACCGCAGGCTCGCCACTGACCGTAGCATCGACCAGTTCCTCGGGCGGACGGAAGAGGTAGATCCACTGGCCGTTGCCCGGCGGATGAAGACGCCGCTTCTCCGGCAGTGGCGTCTGGTTGGCCACGCTCTCCGGCCCACCGCCATCCCCTGCAAACAGCGTCCCATCACGCGAGACGTTGTAGTGCACCGACCACTCCTTGCGATCCACCTCATACCGCCGTCGCTCGCCCGTCTTCACGTTGACACCAGCAATCCAAAACTGTGAGGCCCGTGGCGTCTGCAGGTCGTACCAGACCCACTCGCCATCAGCTCCGAAAAACTCATGCCCGGCAATCTCGTAGGGAATCTCCCGGCGATGCATCAGCTGAGCCTCTTCCTCACCGAAGCGGATCGTCCAGACGCGATCGAGCTCGTGCCAGGAGCCCTCATGACAGAAGAGTCCAAACGTCGGATCTGTCGGCGAACACTGCAGGTGATTGAGCCAGTCTGTCGACTCGTGAAACGTCGTGATTTCCCCGGTCGCGAGGTTGGCGGTGAACAGCCGCATCTGCCGCGGCCCGGAGCGACTCCCCCGCGACTGCCCAGGCACAAAGTCGCGGATGCTGCCAAAGGCGAGCGTTTCGTCGGCGTTGATGCTATTGAAGCTCGCCCCAGATGGGAGCCTGACGAGATCCCGCGTTTCTCGGGTGTCGACATTCGTCGCCCGCAGCACAAGGCCGTCGTCGCCCCGCACCGTGTAATAGACCTGCCGTGTCTTCCGTCCCATCTCCAGCCCACTGCTCCCACCAAGCCGCAGGCTCTCTCGGTCGACAACAACATTCAGTTCGCGGGTCGCGAGATCGACCGTCTCAAGCCCCCGCGGTGTCGAGATAAGAAGCTTGTCGCCTTCGGGGGTGTAGGCGTTTTGATGGAAGTAGAAGCTCACACTTCCCGGCAACTCCGAGAGCCGCACCACCCGGTGACCGGTGGCTGGATCGACCCACTCCTTGGGGACTGCCTCGGCCCGCGTTTCGGCACCAGCCGCAGACACGAGACCGATCACCACTGCAAACACCAACAACACGCGAGTCTTCATAGTGACTTGTCCTGTACCTTCGATCCGAACCGTGCGCTGCCGCTGCGCTACCGCTGCCGCGTGCGATTTCTGATCGCCGCTGGTATGTCCATCCACTGCCCATCTTTGAGCGAGCTCATGCCGATCTGATCAGCGACTTCGGGCCTGGGAATCCTCGGCGGCAGATTCAGCCGCCCAAAGAAGCCAGGATCGGGCTTTTCATACCGTTTCACGGCATCCTGCACCGTCTCCCCCTCTTCCAGGCGAAGCAGGCTCGGCACATGATTCGTGGACGACCGCTGCCAGAGCACCGTTGCGCCTGAGCGAATCTCCAGGTCTGCAGTAAAGGGCACGAGCGTGGCGGTGCTCGTTTCCTGCGATCGTCCGCCCATCATGCGATAGCTGAGTTGCTGCTGCTCGCCGCGACCGATCTTTGCCACCAGCGTGATCCGCGCTCGTCGTGAGACTTTCCAACCAGCCTCCTCCGCCGATGTCGTCAGCGCCTCCTCGATCGCAGTGGCCTCATCACCCGCGACCCCTTCAACGGCGAGGGCCACCTTCGTGCCAGGCCGCACGAGCATCGCCTCGTCCCCCGCTCCCATCAGCTGCTGCATCGCCTGCAACGCCACCGGATGCGGTACGGCAATCGACACGAGCATGGCCTTGGGACTGGTGGCCAGCGTCACGAGTTTGTCACCCATCAGCAGCGGGTCTGCGGCCGCTCCCAGGTGATACTTCCAGACCGGCATTCCCAGATCTACATCGATCACACTGCCCAAGGCCGTGCGAAACTGGGTGTCGCTAAGCCAGCAGATTGGTGCCGAACCAAGCTGATCGGTCGTGACTGCCTCCGCAACGATGCGGTCATCCAGCCAATCCCAGACGACATACTGATTCGAGCAGCAGAGAGCCAGCTGGCCGCCGCTCGGATGAAATGCAATCCCGTTGGCTAGAGACTGCCCTGTCGACAGTGTTTTCAGGACTTCTCCTGTGGCGGTCTCGAGCACCGTCACCACGCCCCCCTGCGACACAGCCATAAATCGCTTGGAGCCGCTGAAGGCTGGAGGCTCCGTGGCCCGGACCTTCTCCACGCGGTAAAGCAGCTGCGCCGCCGGCAGATCCCAGACCAACAGGGAGCCATCGACAATCGCTGCCACGTGCGAGCCCGAGAGCAGGCAGGCCCACTCCACCATCGGCTGAAACCCCGGCTTCCCAAGCCCGGGAAGCGACCTGCGATAGAGTTCCTTGGGAGTCCCCTCAGCAACACCTTCGAGCATCACGAGCTCACCGGCCCGCTGAAACTGGTCGAGAGCATCAACCACGAGCGTGCGGCCTGTTGGCTGATGATGGCCGAGCACCTTCACCGCCTGCGGCTTGTCCCAGACCACCTCGCCCGTGCCTGACTGGAGCCCCACCACCACCAATCGCCCCCGCGTTTCTTCAGGCGATCCCGACTTGTTGCGGCCGATGGAAGCGACAAAACGATCGTCCACGAGGTGAAAGGGCCCACCGAGTTTGTCGTAGGCGTCGGTCGGCGGCAGGGCGACCACACCCGCTGGCAGAGCCTCGGGCTCCGGCAGCGGATCCTCACCGACCGCCACCGTCTCGCTCGCAGCGGCCGACAGATTGATCACCCGACCCGTCCCCGGCAGGGCCATCGTCGGACCGACTGACACCGATTCCTGAAGATCCGCGAGCGTGTCGGCTGGAAACTCGACAGGGTCTCGTGGCGAGTCTGCAGCGTCTGTTGCCGGGGTTCCTCCGACCAGCGGCACAAGGTCTGTCATTCCTTCCAGCGGCACGCCACCGGCAAACGGATCGTCTGCGGGCATGTCGAGCGACGCCAGATACGCCTTGTCGCCATCACTCAACCGCGTGATCGGCACCTCGACTATGCGGCCATCTGCGGTGATCAGCGAAACGGCGGTATCCGTCTTTTCCTTGAGCGTGGCCCGCACCGAAAACTTGCCACTCGCATCCGACCACGTCCGCATCTCGGACTCATCTGCGACACAGCAGCATGCCATCAGGCCCACGCACAGCCCACCCGCCGCGATCAAACCGGCCATCATCTGCATGCGTCACCCTCGCAGCCAAAAAAACTGAGAACGAACTTCGGCCAAAAAGCCCGCAGACGTTTCTGCGGTGATTCTACCGGCCAGCGAGTTCACCCCCACAGGTAAAACTCCCCGTCGAGCAAGCGGCATGCGTCAGGTGAGCAGGTCTTTCACGTGGCTCAGCAGAACGTTGATCGCACTGACGTTCTCACCGCCATGGGGAATAATCAGATCCGCATGCTGCTTACTCGGCTCGATAAACTGAAAAAACATCGGTCTGACCGTGCTGTGATACTGCTGCAAGACCGAGTCGAGGCTGCGGTCGCGTTCCACCATGTCCCGCCGCAGCCGCCGCGAAAAACAGATATCCATCGGCACGTCGACGTAGATCTTGAGATCAAGCAGATTCCGCAGCTGCGGGATGTGGAGGATCAGAATCCCCTCCAGAATCAACACCCGGGCAGGCTCAAGCCGATCCGTCTCCGCGTGCCGGTTGTGCTGCCCGTAGTCATATTTCGGGACGTCGACCGTTCTCCCCTGCCGCAGTGAATCGAGATGCTCAACCAGCAGTTCGTGCTCGATCGCCTCCGGGTGGTCGTAGTTGATCTGTTCGCGATCTGCGAACGGCAGATCATCCCTCCGCCGGTAATAGCAGTCTTCATTGAGGATGGCGACATCGGCCGCAGCATGCGTCTCTCGCAGCTGCTGTACCAGCTGCCGGGCAAGCAGGCTCTTGCCCGCCCCCGAGGCTCCTGCGATGCCGATGATTGCCTGAAGCTGCGGCATACCCGTCTCCGCTGCCAAGTCGACGCCTCCTTTTTAGAGGTGAGAACAAACAGATGTTGCGTCATGATATCTCGTTGACCTCTACAGCCGGAGGGTTTGCGGCTGACGACCCGTGAAGCGAGTTCCTCGATGCCTCAACTCGACCGTGCACCCGCTTGCCCGCAGCATAATCGCAGCCGAATTGGGCTGGTCGCGCTGCTCCTTTTCGGGATTGCATTTGGCACCTCAGCGCAGGCGGCAGACTCCCTACGGCCCAACGTGCTGCTGATCTACACCGATGATCAGGGCTACGGTGACGCTAGCTGCTTGAACAGCGAGTCCAAGATCACCACTCCACACCTCGATCGGCTCGCCCGCGAGGGCATGGTGTTTACCGATGCCCACTGCAGCGACACCGTCTGCACCCCGAGCCGCTACGGCCTGCTCACCGGCCGCTACAGCTGGAGAACCGAGCTCAAGCGTGGCGTGTTTGGGGCAGAGCGGCCCTGTCTGATCGAGGACAGCCGCCCCACGCTCGCGAGTCTCTTCAGGCATGCCGGCTACCAGACAGCCATGGTCGGCAAGTGGCACCTCGGCATGGACCTTCCTGGAGAGCGTGGAGACCGTGACTGGTCACAGCCCGTCCGCGACATGCCCCTCGACAAAGGCTTTGACTTCTTCTTTGGCATCCCCGCCTCCCTCAACTACGGCCTGCTCGCCTGGTTTGAGGGCCGCTTCGCTGCTGTCCCTCCCACCGCATTCACCAGCAAAAAGCCAAACGCGATCGCCATCGACGACTACCGCATCGAGCCTCCGTACGGCCCACCGCCGGCCGATCTCAGCGGGCCTGATCGCTGGGGCAATGTGAAAGGCCCGATTGAGGTCGCCCCAGACTTTGTCGACGCCGAGTGCCTCAGCCGCTTCACCGACCGGGCTCTCGACTGGGTCGACAGCTGGCATGCCGACCACGCGGCCACGCCGTTTTTCCTTTATCTCGCCTACACCTCGCCCCACAAGCCCGTGATCCCATTGGAGCGATTCCGTGGCACAAGCCAGGCCGGTGCCTATGGCGACTTCCTGATCGAAACAGACTGGCACATCGGCCGGCTCCTCGATCAGCTCGACCGGCTCGGGATCGCTGAGAACACGCTCGTGATTGTGACCAGCGACAACGGCCCGGAGACCACCTGGCGAAAGCGTATCGACCGCTACGGGCACCACAGCAACGGCCGCTACAGGGAGGGCAAGCGATCGATCTACGAAGGTGGCCACCGGGTGCCCTTTCTTGTCCGTTGGCCCGCCGTGGTCAGCGCCAACACCACCTCCAGCATCCCTATCTGCCAGACAGATCTTTTTGCCACGTTCGCCGAGATGCTGGCAACTGAGGTGGCAGCAGACGCAGCCGAGGATAGCGAGAGTTTTCTGCCCAGTCTCACCGGCCGCCCGCAGGCACGTCGGTCTCCGATCATTCACCACGGTGCACAGGGCCGTTTCGCGATCCGTTCGGACAACTGGAAACTCGTGATGCCACACCGCAAGGCGAGCTTTGAACTCTATGACCTTAGTCAGGATCCAGAGGAGAGCCACGACCTGGCCTCCGCCCATCCAGATGTGGTAGCCACGCTCACCGATGAAATCACTGCCATCGTTCGCAACGGTCGCAGCACCACCGGCCCAGTTCAGGCCAACGATCAACCATGGTGGGACGACCTCACCTGGCTTGAGCCGCCACAGACTCCCGCACAGCCGGAGTGACGCGGCAACTCCCATCTCATTCGCCAGACACGGTCGACTGAGATCGAGACCGTCGTTCGTAGAAAACGCGAAAAGCTCACGTAACCAACTCATCATGGCAGAGCAAAATCACGGCGAAGCCACCCTACTCAAGCAGCTGGCGGCGGGCGAGGAATCCGCTCTGGGAGGCCTCTTTGCGCTCCATCGCCCCCGGCTGTGGCGGATGGTGAATTTTCGACTTGATCCCCGTCTCACCGGCCGCATCGACGCTGACGACATTTTGCAGGATGCATACGTCGACGCGGCCCAACGGATCTCCACTTATCAGCATCACCACGACCAATCGTTCTATGTCTGGTTGCGGCTGGTCGTCTTGCAGACGATGGTCAACCTGCACCGCCACCATTTAGGAACCCAAAAGCGGGACATTCGGCGGGAAGTGTCAAAGCGGATCACCTACCCAGAGGCAACGTCGGTATCTCTCATCCGCCACGTGGTGGGCACCGTTGCGTCCCCGAGTCAGATTGCTCTTAAGGCAGAGTCGCTTCGCCAACTGGAGGAGGCACTCAAGCAGATGAAGCCGATCGACCAAGAAGTGCTTGCTCTCCGTCACTTCGAGGAACTCACGAACGCGGAGGTCTCTGAGCTTCTCGGAATTGAGCAGAAGGCTGCCAGCATTCGATACGTGCGAGCGATCGCGCGACTCAGAACCCTTCTCTCAAGTTTCCCAGGTTTCTTTGAAGACCCTGAAGGTATGGCTTGATGTCTGACAAAGAAACGAAACTCCGCGCCGCAGAGGTGCTCGCCGCAGAGTTTGCGGAGAAGCTACGGGAAGGCGACGCGCCATCCGTCGAAGACTACGTGGCTCGGCATCGGCACTGTGCCTCCGAGCTCCGCGAGTTGCTGCTCACCATTCTCGGACTGGAGCAGCTGAAGAACCAGAACGGGCCTGGGGCGGCTCCGACAAACTTTGATTCCGTTGAAATCAAACGCCTGGGCGACTTGAAGATCGTACGTGAGATTGGCCGTGGGGGGATGGGGATCGTCTACGAAGCGATCCAGGAATCGCTCGATCGCACAGTTGCCGTCAAGGTCCTACCCAAAGGCCGCGTACAGAATACGCAAGCACTCGCCCGTTTCCAACGAGAAGCCAAGATTGCCGCCAGCCTCCACCATACAAACATCGTACCGGTCCTGGGCGTAGGCCATGAAGAGAGCCACTACTACTACGTAATGCAGCGTGTTCACGGCGTCGGCTTAGACGAGGTGATCAAGCATTTACGCGATGAGGAAACGTCAAACTCTGCATCCTCAAGTCCTCCAGAAGATGTACGCTCGGTTGCCCTGCGGCTGATTCAAAGGAACGAGTCGCCACCAACGGTGGGCGATCTCCAACCGACCAGCACAACTCACGACAACGTGAGCGATGCTTCCAGGAATGCGAGCAATGCCCCACGCACTGTCGAGTTGAATCGCCGTCCGCTGAGATTCTCACCAGCGTATTGGCGATCAATCGCTCGGACAGCTCAGCGAGTCGCTTCGGCGCTGCAGTATGCCCACGACCAAGGGACTCTGCATCGTGACATCAAGCCGTCCAACCTGCTGCTCGACTCCCACGGAGAAGTTTCGATAGCCGACTTTGGCTTGGCGACATCAGTTGACCAGGCGGGAATCAGCCGTTCTGGCAATGTCGTGGGTACGCTCCGCTACGTAGCCCCCGAACAGCTTGCTGGGGCAGAAGACAATCGATGCGACGTCTACAGCTTAGGCGTGACACTCTACGAACTGGCAACGCTCCACCCATTCTACGACGAAGCAAAACTGGCACACACGCTCACACGCGGTGCCGTTCCAAAGCCGCCCCGTCCAACCGCGATCAGACCGGATATGCCGCCCGATCTCGAAACAATCATCGTCAAGGCGATGGATGTGGAACCAGCGGCACGTTATCAGTCGGCAGCAGAGCTGTCTGAGGATTTGAGACGGTTTTGCGAAGATCGTCCTATTCTCGCCAAGCGCACGACCGCCTTCGAGCATTTCTGGCGATGGAGCCGCCGCAACCCCGCAGTCGCCACCCTGAGCACCGTCGCCGCCTCACTCCTGCTTGCCATCGCCGCCGTCTCGATCACCGCCTACCTTCGGACCAACCAGGCACGACAAATAGCGGTTGACCAACGCAACAAGGCCGATCGGACTGCCGAGTCGGCATTTCTCGCCCTTGATGAGATCTTTCAGAGCCTCGCCCCCATGCCGATGGCGAAGCCCGAAGAACTCATTGAATCTCCGGAGGAGGGAAATCTGCGGGCTGCCAGCCCGATCCCCACAAAGCAGTCGGCTGCTCTGCTGGAGAAGATGCTCACGTTCTACGGTCAAATCGCGGAAGCAGGACAAGATGAGCCGCGGTATGGACGACGACTCGCTGAGGCCCACCGTCGAATTGGTGATATCCGCCAACAGCTCGGCCAGGTCGCACTCGCGTCCGCGTCATATCGTCACTCCGCCGATCTCTACCGTCAGCTGCTGACAAGCGATCAGTCGCCGACCTTGATATCGCGACTCGCGGCAGTTCACAACGAGTTGGGAACGTGTGCTCATCATCTTCGTCGTGAGCAACGGCCGCTCCCCGATCTATCGGAGCAGAACAATCGAGATCTTGGTTTAAAAGAGTATCAGGCTGCAAAAATGCTACTCGAACCAATCGCCAAACAAGACGCTCCGCCCGAGGTTCGTTATGAGCTCGCTCACACATACTATCTATTGAGCGATACACCCCGAACCGGCCAATCTACAGGCTTGGATGGCGAGCAACGTCGTCGACAAACTGAGCCCGCAAATGACGCCCCTGGCAGCAAAAACCCAGGAGCACCTCATGCAGGCATCAGCCAAACCGCTCAACCCGGCCACCAAAAACCAAACGATAACGAGCTGTTAGAGAAGGCGACCGAAATCCTCCAGCAGCTCAACGAGGAGTATCCTGGCTCGCCTGAATACCAGCAGCTGCTGGCAATGTGTCATATCGAATACTCCAAGCAGTTGTGGATGTCGGCACCACAAAAAAGCCAGCAGCTTCAACAAGAAGCGACCGTGATACTGACAAAACTGGTTTCACAGTATCCTGACAACCCGGATTTTCGGCTTGCACTGTGCTCGGCGCATGCGATCGGAAGGGTGAGTTCGCCGCGGCTTGATCGGGAAGCGATGCGTGCGTACGCCGCTCGTCTGGAAACGGCGGAATCCATGATCACAGAGCTGCGTGCAGACTTCCCAAACGTCCCACAATACCTGTTGGTTCACCTGAAGCTCTTCCGCCAGCTGGCTGCATTGCACGGTCGCCTAGATGGAGCGGCTGCCCAGTTGCCCGTTTTCCGCCGCGCGTCGGAAGTTTGCAGGAACGCTCGGCCTGACGCGATCACAAACGTGTCATTCAAATCAGTGATCGAAGTCTATGATCGCACGGCAAATCTGCTTTTGGCCGCAGCGGCTGACCACTCGCATGAGAACCTCGTCGACGCACTCACTGTTCTCGAAGCGGGCGTCGCACTCTTTGAACAGTTGGAAGCTCGATCCAGCGAAACCAGCGGGAATCCGCTGAAAGCCAAGTTCCTTGCCCGCTTGGTCGAGGTCCAAGAGCGTCTCGGGCACACCGCCCCCGCAGGCTCGCCTCAGGCCTCAGGTGTAGAGCAACGCTTTCCTCTGCGATTCTGCGATGGGCGGCCTGTTTTCGCCGCAGTATCGCCCGCTCACGCGATGCGTCGCAGCACACGCTGAAATACGTGTAGACGTTCGGCTCCGCCCCCGTATTGAGCCTAAGAGACCACCCACCCCTTGCGGTATCGCAGGGACACTCGGTGCCTGGTCCTGATTCGTCAAGCACGAGGAGTTGGAGAAATGGCCGCGCAAAGGCTCTTGGCGTTTTTCTGTGTGGTCGTAAGCACGTTTGCGGTAGTCGCCACATCGGCAGTCCGAGCAGACGATGGTGCGGCAAAGAGCACATTCACGATCAACCGATCGGAGGATGACGCTGAAGAAGGATCAGACGGCACAGTCGACTTAACCAATGAGGATCTCGACCTGGGCCAGCTATCGGGTTTTGAATCGGCTGCACGAACTGGGCTTCGATTTGATGGGATCGGCCTATCACAGGGCCAGAAAATCAAGCGTGCGTTCGTCCAGTTCACGATGGAAGGATATCGAATCAAATCCAAGCCGACCCGCCTCATCATTCACGCCGAACTTACGGCTAATCCTGAATCATTCGAAGAAGAGAAACACAACATCTCCGCCCGGAAGCTCTCCGAGGCATCGGTCGCGTGGTCGCCTCAGCCATGGGATCCAACGCGGGCAAAGGACGAGAAGCCGCAGACCCCTGATCTGTCGCAGTTGATTCAGGAGTTGGCAGACCAGAAAGACTGGGAAGAGGGGAATGCCATCGTGCTGATCATTTCCGGAGATGGCGAGCGAGACGCTGTCTCCTTCGATGGCGGCGGCCGGGAGGCAGCACCAATGCTCCAGATAGAAACCGAATGACTCGCAGTGAAAGAAAATCGGATTGATGCCGTGCCGATCACGCTGAATCAATCCGTCCCGTTGAGCCTGCATCAGGTCTTACTTGGAAAAACAGATGGCTCTCTCACTCAACCGCTTCGTGACATGGTTTTTTCTCGCGGTCGGCATTCTTGCAACTGCTTATGTCTTCAGTGCTTCTGCGGTGCCGTATCTCATTTTCAATGAAGAAGCACTCGCCAAGTTTGATGGCAGGCGTGCCTGGATTGTGGTGCACGTGTTCACAGCAAGCATCCCACTTCTCGCGGGACCCTTCCAAATCTGGATGGGCATCAAAGGAAAGTGGCCCGCTTTCCACCGACGGCTTGGAATCACTTCCATGGTGAGCATCGCAATCTCAGCCAGCACCGCGTTCTATCTTGCCATCAACATAGATGGCCCACTGGGCGAGGCGGCGGGCTTGTTTGGAGCAGGGGTGCTGTGGGTTTTCACCACGAGCATGGGCTACATCTTTGTTCGCCGCCACCAGTATTCAAAGCACATGGATTGGATGATTCGCAGCTATGCGGTCACGCTGGCCTTCGTTACGTTTCGAGTTTTCATCATGATTGGCAAGGCAATCAAAGTTGGCACCTTTGATGAACGCCTGACAGTCGCAGCGTGGAGCAGCTGGATCGTTCCGCTC
>JADHNY010000101.1 GCA_016779265.1 Pirellulales bacterium
TTATCGTCGTCAACATCGCCGCGGCTACAGAATGGATACTGCGTGCTGGTGAGTGTGAGGGTGCCCTGCTTCAACGAATCGACCGTATGGCCTCCGGTCGTCTCTGCCGTGCCGGCCGCAAGGTCGATGGTCATAGTGCCCAGATCACCATCAAGCCCCAGGGCCCGCAGCATCGACCAGGCCATGATCACATGCCCTGCCCAGCCGGGATGGATGCCATCGTCACCAGCCACAAGGTAAGGCTCGACCTCAGTAGCGTGATGCGTTTCCGGAGCCAACACCTGGGCCTGATACATCGGCCAGAAGATGTCGGCGAACCGCACCTCCTCCCGCTCCGCCACCCGCATGGCGATATCACGCAGAGCACACAGGTTGATGTTGTGCTGCTCGAGGTTGCCCGAACGGCTCTTGACCCAGCTGGCAATCTTGCCGGCGCAGCCGGGTGACCCGACCACCACCCGCGTGCCCTGATCGCGGAAGCTCCGCACGATCGCGGTGTAGTGGTCTTCATACCACTGCCCATTGGTCACATCGAAAGGGCGGTAGCGGGAGTCGTTCATACCGTAGGCCAGCGTGGCCACTGTAGGTGAGAAAGTCAGGCAGTCCTTCTCCATGCGGTGTAGGAAGCCGTTCGTCTTTTCCCCGCTCCAGCCATACTGCCGTACGGTGACCTTCAGCTGCGGCACACACGCAGTCAGGTAGGCCTCCATCAGCCGGGAATACATCTTCTGCTCGGTGATCGAATCACCGCAGATGGCTAAGCGATCTCCTTCTTCAAGCAGGAGCGGCCCAGGCTCTGGGGCCTTGCGTGGGTTGAAACTGGCAAAGGCGTCATGGTCGGGCTTCGCCTCGTATTCGTAGGGGCCCAACGGCGGCTCGACCGTCCACGCGACTCCGCTGCCGCTGATCACAACCCAACAAACGACCTGCCCAAACAACCATCGCCCCGTCATGCTCGATCCTCTGTTGCTGTGTGTCGTCCTCACCGCCGGCCGCGGTGCCAAACGGCTATTCGGTAAATCGCTCGTGGTCGATGAAGTTCACCACCGCCTCCTGCACGGCCGCATCGTCCATGAGAAAGGAGTGTCCTTGGCTAACTTCCAAAAACGCCGCCCCAGGGAGTTTGGTCTCATCAACGCTGACCACAAAGTCACCAACATCGCCCACGAGTGGGTTGTAGACCACGTCGGGGAGCCGGCCGGCGATGATGCCGAAGGGGCATGTCGGTGTGGCGAGTTTGGCCTCGAAGGCCTCCCACTCGGCGCCCAACTCTACGCCACCTTTACCGGCGATCCACTCATAGGGCGGCACCTTGGACAGCTGCCGTGCGATCGCGGCTCCGTTGTTTGGCGGTCCGAGCATCACAACCGACTTTACCCGACTGATCGTGGCATGGTCTCCGGCGGCCTCCCAGTCACCCAGCGCATGCCGCACCACGATGTTGCCCATGCTGTGGCCCACGAAGCTCAGCGTGGCGTTTGGCGGCAGTCCATCGATCACCTCGCGAAATGCGGCCGCATGTTCGGTGATCGAGGCACGTGTGCTTGCGTACTCAAAACACACGCTCCTCCAAGGCTTCTGCTCTTCTAGCAGTTCCCCCAGAGCCTGCATGGAGCCGGAGGAGCGAAACAGGCCATGCAGGAGCACCACATGATGCGGAGGCTTTTCCGCAAGCGTCCCGGCCTGCTCACTGAGCATTCGCTCACAGGCCTTCCGTGACCCCCAGCAGTAGCGAATGTTGTTTGGATCGAGCAGCCGCCAATGAGACGTGACGGCGTTTTGCTGCACCCGCCAGCCATTACGCCAGCAGTGATCGGTCCAGAACTGTTTGCCACCGAACGTGGGCAGCCGCAGGTTGAGCAGCCCCTCCTCGTCTGCCGTCTCCTGCCCCTCGATCTCCCCTTCGCCATGCTCTTGCTCAGCCACGCGAGGTTCCTCTGACCGGGTGGTGTGAAAAACGGCCGCCGTGCAGCCAAGGCCTGCCGCGACAGCGGCCCAGGCCAACAGACGCACCGCACGGGAGGGGCGGCCAATGTCACACGCCCGCACTCCCGGACGACGACCTGTGTCTGTTGTTCTCATCGCTGCCTCACCGCAGACCTACGCGGCCATAGTTCCGCTCACGCTACCACACACCTGCGTCACTCGCCGATCCCACGCGGCGTCGCCGTGGGTCTCCCGGCATGCCCGGCGAGGCATTCTCGGGCTACACTGGCGAGCATCCGCTTGGGGAGAGCACTGTCGTGGGAAGCCGCATGCCGCATTATTTCCAAACACCGCTTCTTACGGTGCTCCTGGTCGCAGGCGTGGCCGCAACTGCAACTCCCGCCTTTGCCGAAAACATCGAGGCCTCAGGCGGCCGCCGCGACGTCGTGCTCGGTGCTGCTCCTGCACGTGACCGTGGAAATCAGGCCCCTGACAAACAGGGCCGCGGCGAGCAGGCTCCCTCTCAGCAGTCCCAGGCCAGCTCACCAGACTCACGCACGCAACCGCCTGCTGAGCCGAGCGGCCCTCCTTCAAAGCGGGCCAGCCGCATCCTCAACATCAACTTCGGGATGGCGGCGAGAGATGTGCGTCCCAACGGCGCGATCGGCGGGCCACACGACATCTGGACGCTCGTCGACGTTGGGGAAACGGAGAAGAGCAGTCTTCCGATGGCGGATGGCAGCCCAACCGAAGTCTCCCTTGAGCTCTCCCCAAACGACGGCGAATGGGGCATTCCTGGTGCCTTCGACGTCTACCACGCCTACCTCTATCACAATGCCCGCAACGTCGACCTCGTGCTCACCGTTCGCAACCTCCCGGCGGGTCGCTACGACGTGTTTGTGTTCGCCCATGGGGCGGCGGCCGAGCAAAACGCAGCGATCGAGATCGAGTCTGCCGGCAAACGTTCAAGCGGCAAGTCAACCATCAACGATGGCTCAATGCGGTTCTTAAGCCGCGAGCATCAAGAAGGTGTGCAGTATGTCCGCTACAGCATCACGGTAAAAAAAGAAAAGCCGGTCGTGATCACCAGCAAGCGTGATGGCAGTGACCTCTCCATGTTCAACGCGGTCCAGTTCGAGCGAACCGGAAAGACCACGAAGAAGAAAAAGAAGGCACGACGACGCGACGCGTCCTCTTCGTAGCGTGATCGCTCCGCCCACACTCCTCGAACGAAAGGCTCAAACACCATGAAACGATCAGCCGTCGCCTGCATCCTCGCCCTTGCCATCGGACTCATTGCCGCGACGCCAGGTGTTGCCGCACACACGCGGCCAAACATCCTCTGGGTGATTATCGACGACATGTCGGCCAACTTCTCCTGCTATGGGGAAACGCTGATCGACACGCCGCATCTCGATGAAATGGCGAAGAAGGGAGTGAAGTTCACCAACGCCTACGTCACGGCGCCGGTCTGTTCGCCAAACCGCTCCGCCTTCATCACCGGGATGTATCAGACGTCGATCGGAGCCCATCACCACCGCAGCGGCCGGGGCAGACTGCAGATTCAGCTCCCCGAAGGCATCCGTCCCGTCCCTGAGCTCTTCCAAGAGGCGGGCTACTACACCACGATCACCGGCTGGCCCAACCAGGGCCGCGGCAAACTCGGCAAGACCGACTACAACTTCGAATGGAACAAGGAGATGTATGACGGGGCTGACTGGAGCGAGCGAGCGGAAGGCCAGCCCTTCTTTGCGCAGATCCAGCTCCCTGGCGGAAAACATCGCGGCGGCACACGTGAATCGGCTCTCAAGTTTGCCAACCGGATGGAGCAGAAGTTTGGCTCCAAGACCGACCCTGAAAAGGTCGTGCTACCCCCCTACTACCCTCGTGATCCGGTTCTGCTGGAAGACTGGGCGGCCTATCTCGACTCGGTGCGTCTGACCGATGCCTTTCTTGGCGAGATCCTCGCTCGCCTGGAAGAGGAAGGCGACGCCGACAACACCGTGGTGATCTTCATGACCGACCACGGCATTAGCCATGCCCGTGGGAAGCAGTTTCTCTACGACGAAGGGCTGCATGTGCCGCTGGTGATCGCCGGTCCGGGGATCGCTGCAGGCGAGGTCCGCGACGACCTGGTGGAGCACATCGACATCACCGCCACATCGCTCGCCCTCGCCGGCATTGAGATTCCCGCCTCGATGCAGTCGCAGAACATCCTTGCCACCGACTACCAGCCCCGCGAGGCGATCTTCGCCGCCCGCGACCGCTGCGACGAAACGGTCGACTTTATCCGCTGCCTGCGGACCGACCGCTACAAGTACATCCGCAACTTCCTGCCGGAGCGTCCGCATCTCCAGCCCAACCGCTACAAGGATGGGAAGTCGATTCTGATTGCCCTGCGGGAGGCACACGCAGCGGGCACGCTCAACGAAACGCAGGAGATGCTTTTCGCGCCAACGCGACCAGCCGAAGAGCTCTACGACCTCGCGGCCGACCCCGACGAGCTGCACAACCTCGCCGCGGATCCGGCCCACCGCAAGCAGCTGCTCGCCCTCCGCGGCCAGTTGCAGGAAAAGATGAAGGCGATCGACGACAAAGGTGCGGAGTCGGAGGCGATGTACGACAGCGATATGGATGCCTACCGCAACCCCAAGGCCGCGGGCAGTCCGCGCGAAGAGATTCTCGAGCAGAACATCGCGCTGATGAAGAAGTGGGCCGCCGAAGGCAAGTGAAAAGTGTCGGGGAGCGTCTCACAGACGCTCCTCACCTGTCAGTCTGACTTTTAACGGAAAGCATGTGATGCGATTTCTCGGCGTGTGTCTGCTGGGTCTTTGGGCTGTCACGAGCGTGGCAGCTGAGCGGCCAAACATCCTCTACATCATGTCTGACGATCATGCCGCGGATGCCATCTCGGCCTACGGCAGCCGCCTGGCAGCGATTGCTCCCACGCCGAACATCGATCGGCTGGCACACGAAGGGGCCCTCTTCACCAATGCCTTCTGCACCAACTCGATCTGCTCGCCTTCACGGGCCTGCGTGCTGACCGGTCAGTACAACCATATCAACGGATCGTTCGATCTCTCCGGTCGCGTGGCCCCTGGCAAGCAGATGCTGGCCATCGAAATGGGAAAGGCTGGCTACCAGACAGCGATGATCGGCAAGTGGCATCTCAAGGCGGAGCCTGCCGACTTCGAGTACTACTGCGTGCTTCCTGGTCAGGGCCGCTACCACAGTCCGGAGTTTCGCATTCGTGGCGACAAACCCTGGGGGCAAAACACCATCACCCGCGAAGGGCAGCATGTCACCGACGCGATCACCGATCTGACGCTCGACTGGCTCAGCAACGGCTGGGATGGCGAGCGGCCTTTCTTCTTGATGCACCACTTCAAGGCTCCGCACGACTACTTCGACAACGCACCCCGCTATGAGTCGTATCTGCGGGACGTCGACATTCCCGAGCCTGAGACGCTGTGGACACGTGGAGAGGCGTTCGGATCGATCGCCACGCGAGGAGCCGACGACGAACTGCTGCCGCACATCGGCACATCAATCGGTGGCCGCAATCCAAGGCGGTCGTATCTACGCGACCTTCCAGAGATGTATCCAGCGGAGTTTCCCGCCGACTACGACCCGGCCAACTTCAGCGACGAGGCCAACACTCGGCTCGCCTACAACGCGTATCTGAAGAAGTTCCTGCGGTGCGTGAAAGGCATCGACGACAACCTCGGCCGGCTCTTCAAGCACCTCGAAGACCGCGGTGAGCTCGACAACACCCTGATCATCTACACCGGCGACCAGGGCTTTATGCTTGGCGAGCACGACTACCAGGACAAACGCTGGATGTATGAAGAGTCACAGCGGATGCCACTGCTGATTCGCTATCCGCAAGCGATCAAGGCCGGGCAACGCTTTGACACGATCGTGGAGAACGTCGACTTCGGCCCCACGATGCTGGCGTTTGCTGGAGCTGCCATCCCCGCGTCTGTGCAAGGTGGATCCTTCAAGTCGCTCCTGGAAACCGGTCGCGAGCCGGAGGACTGGAAGCAGGAGGCCTACTACCGCTACTGGATGCACATGGCCCACCACGACAACCCGGCCCATGTCGGCATCCGCACCAAGACCCACAAGCTGATCTACTACTACGGCTGCAACTACGACGGCGGCTATCAAACGCCCCCTGGCTGGGAGCTCTACGACCTCGCGAAGGATCCACACGAGACCACCAACCTCTTCCACGATCCGGCTCACGCAGCGCTGGCCGCACGCCTCAAGCAGCAGCTCGCAGAAGCCCGCGTTCGAGTGGGCGATGACGGGAGCCACTATCCAGCCTGCGAGGCCGTGCTCCAAGAGTTTTGGGACTACGATCGAGCCGACCAGGCTCAGGCCCGAGCACTCTCCCACGCCTTCCTCAAGCGGCGGCTGGCCGAACTGGAGGCCGGCAAACGCTCGATCAACACCTGGCAGGGCCACACCGAGCCCACGCCCTAAGGCCGTCACAGCCACAGCCTGCCAGGCCACCATCACACGCCCTGAGACCGCGGTGCCCTATGAATCTCCAGTGGCCGATCAGACACCTGGCGACGCGGTTTGCAACCAGCCATCGCTGCGTGGCAGTTCTCCTCAGCCTCGCTGTCAGCCTCAGCCTGATCGTTTCTCCAGCGGCAGACGGCGGCGTAGCAGAGTTTCCAGCCACGGCCGACAACTCGATCGTGATGGTCGACGGCGAGTGGTCGCTCAATGCAGGCGGCGCGAGCCGCCTCCGCATCAAGGGCAACCAGCACATCGTAGCGCTGGGCTTTGATCTCACGCCGCTTGCTGGCAAGCGGGTGACGAAGGCCACGCTTCTCTGCCATGCCGATGCCGAACTGCTCTCTGGTGTCACGATCTCCACGATCGCGGCTCATTGGCGCGAGATGGCGTCGACGGGGCTGACCGCAGGCATCGCGGGCATTGAGGGCTGGGGCTCTCAGGGCGGCCGGTTTCCGGCGGTCGCCGGAGGCAACTCGTTCACGCTCGCTGCCCAGGCGACAAGCCCGATCGTTGACGGCGTCTACCGCTGGGAGATCCCTGTCGACATGGTGCACGCCATGGCCTGTGGTGTGGCCTTTGGGCTGGCCATTCATGAGCATGATGCTGACTACGGGCGCAACCCTACGATCTTCTCGCGGGAGCAGTCAGGGAAAGGGCCGCGTCTGGTCGTCGAGTACGACGATGCAGCCGACGCGTCACCCGAAACAGCGGGCAGCCTGCGTGTGATGCCGATCGACCGCACCACCGCCGAGCTGCATCTCCAGTCGCCCGCGGCAGGCTTTGCCTACGACATCACCCTCGATGGCGAGGCCCTGGGCCGCCACAACATCCCGCTCGTGCAGCCTGGCAGTGAGCAGCGGATTCCTCTGCGCGATCTGTCCGAGAGCGTCACGCAGCCTGGCCCCCACACGATCCGCGTAGTCACGCTCAGCCGCACCGGAGAGCGATCGAAGCCAGTCGAGGTTGAGGTCGATCTCTTCCACGAAGCGGCCGTGCCGTGTCCTGAGGTGGCGTGGGCTTCAGCGGCATCCCCGCCACTCAAGGGCATCCGCGTGCTCCCCGTCACCGACAAGTATGACGACCGTGGCGAACCCGTCGGCCCGCTGCCAGCCAACTACGCCACGCACAACAGCCTCTTTGATGGCCAGCGGGTGCGGCTGACTGCTGCGGCAGGTGAGGTGCTGGGCTTTCAGCTGCGACTGCGAGGCGACGACGCGGTCGCAATCAGTTGTAAACTCGACGAGACCGACTGGCGGATCGATTGCTTCCAGGCTCTCTACGTCGAGGCCGGTGGCCGCCGCATTCCCGATCCGCTGCTGCCCCTCCCGGCAACCGTGCCGCTGGCCGCTGATCGCGACCAGGCGATCTTCGCCGATATCTACGTGCCGTTTGACGCGGCTCCCGGGCTGTACAAGGGCCGCGTCGTGGTCTCCGACGGCAGGGTTGTTCCGCTGGAGCTCACGGTGCTGCCGGTGCAGCTCCCCCGCCGTGCCTCTTTTCTCTGCGAGATGAACAGCTACGGCCTGCCCGACTCCGTCGACGACTACTACGCCCTGCAGCAGATCGCCTATGACCATCGCGTGCATGCCAACATCCTGCACTACTCCCATCACACCGCAGCCCCAGGATCGCGCAAGAGCAATCTCGACATGCGGCTTCGCTCAGGCCGCCGAATGGACAACCGCCGCTACGATCAGATCGAACCGGGAGCCAAGCAGGCCTTCTGGGACGACTTCGCCGAAGCCTTTGGCCCGTTCCTCGATGGCTCCTGCTTTGCCGAGGGGCATCGCGGCCCGATTCCCGCTCCCGGCTTCTACCTCACCTTCCACGAGAGCTGGCCGCTCAACTGCCGAGCGTTTTTCAACGGCAACCCCGATGCCTATGAAGCGTTTTCGCAAACGCCCGTCTACGCCGAAACCTACGTCACCATCCTGGCCGACTTCGCCCGCGTGGCGGCGGCCCACGGCTGGCACGAGGCCGGCCTCCAGGTCTATTTCAACAACAAGGGATCGCTCCACGAGGAGACCAAGGCCCCCTGGATCCTCGATGAACCCGCCTCGTTTTGGGACTACCGTGCCCTGCAGTTTTATGGCGAGCTGACCGACGCCGGCCGTGCCGAGGCACCTGCTGCTATCGACATCGCCTACCGCATCGACGTCTCCCGGCCGGAATACTGTCGCGGCCAACTCGCCGCCCGCGACGACTTCTGGGTCGTGTCGTCTTCCGCGTTTCAGAATTACCGTCGCCTGGTCACCGACCGCATCGCCCGCGACGGCCTCGAAGCCTGGGTCTACGGCACCTCCAACCCGGTCGAAGAGAGCAATCGCCAGCTGCTCGCCTGGGCCGTCGATGCCTGGCAACATGGAGCCCGTGGGCTCGTCCCCTGGCAGACGGTCGACAAATCGGGCAACGCCCTCAAAACCGCGGACCAGCTCGGCATCTTCATCTATGACAGGGCCGAAGATGGCTCGCTTGCGATCCGCCACTCCGCTCGCTTGAAGGCCTACCGCGAAGCCGAGCAGCTGATTGAGTATCTCGTCCTGCTCAAACAGCAACGCAACTGGACTCCCAGCCAGATGCGAGCCTTCATCGCCCACTACGTTCCACTCGCAGGCTCCGTCCGCCAGCAGCACCGCGAAGACGCGGGCACCGCCGCCTACGCCTCCAGCCTCCTCGGCTTCGACGCCCTCAAGCAGGCGACGAGCGTGCTGCTACTTCAGCCCTGAAGCGATCAGCGTCCTGGTGGCAGGCCTGCGAGTGCCAGCAATGTCATTGCGAGGCAGAACTCTTGATCAGCGTTCTCTCCTCTGAAAACTGCGACCATGAACGTACCCGCACGCCCAAAACGCCCCATCTACAGCAACACCGGTGGAATAGGGCAATCGAGACACTCACTAATGAGACGGAAGAGTATCGCCTCCCGCACCGTCACCTCGCCATCAGCGACCACGCACGCTGCACAGGCCGTGATCACCTGTTTCTTCACGGGCAAGCTCGCCGTCGCAAGTGTAGCGAGCGCCCGATCAACATCTTTGAGCGAGCAGTGCTTTCGTTGCGTCAACTGCAGCACAACCCGCGGCGATCTCACCAATCCTGCACCGCGTTCAAATGCCGCTATCGCTGAACTGGCCTCCCGATTGCCGCTATGCGCAACGAGAGACAGCAGTATCGCGAACTGTTTCTGCACCGACCTAATGCTGAAATAATCTGCATGCCGTTGACGTTCGTGTTCAAACTGTCGTTCAAGTTGATGCACGACCAGCCGCTGCAGAACAAGTTCGAACAAGGTCACCTTGCGATCCGCCTCAACCAGTGATTTCATCGCTTGCTTGAAATCACGAAACTCAGACGAGGTCAGGTGACGCAAAGCGGGAATCGCAGTCTCCACCAACGGTAAGCGAAGCTCAACTTGAAGGCCAACAAGTTCCTCCATGATCGTACGAGCATGGCTAGCAACAGGCTCGCCAACAATGTTTTCAATCAACCGTATCTTCGCCTCACGCTCACCCCCGCCTTCAACAACGAGCAATCCCAACACGACCGCCTCCGCTCCCACACACGTCCCAGAGGCATCGCGGAGCGACAGCGGCAAGGCAGCCAACATCGCGGCCGCGAGGTTCAAGTATTCCGGGCTCAAGGTTCCAATCTGCTGACTTACAACCGCCGGCACAAGTGCTGCAGACGCCACCAACTCACCGCGTTCGTGGCTCGCCGTCCGGAGTCTCTCCTCCAACGCCGCAATCTGTGGATTGCGGCGAGTCACCTGCTCCCACGACGTCGGATATGCCGCAGTGATCTCTTGGAAGCGGCCATCAAACCCCGGCTCAAAGCAACGGATACGATCCTCAAGCCGCGGATGTGTCGCGAGGATCGCGAGCGTTTTCTTGCCCCGCCCCTCACCAAAAAATAGATGGCTCGCTTCCTCAACACGCGGACTTCTGACCCGCGATCCATCGGCAAGCCCGCCGATCTTCTTCAAAGCGCTCACCAGAGCTGCAGGGTTTCGGGTGAACTGCACGGCAGCGGCATCCGCGATATATTCTCGTTGCCGACAAATTGCACTCTTCAGAATTCGAGAGAAGAACACGCCCACCGAACCCACCGTCACCAGCAGCCCTCCCGCCACAGTGGCAACGAGATTATCACCGTCATCGGTATTACTTTGGGCATAGCATTCTTCTCCCCACAACTTGATTCTGATGACACCGTGTAGCATCGCAATCATCCGAGCGTTGAACTGCATATCGCCGTTGAGAATATGGCTGAACTCATGCGCGATCACCGCTTGAAGTTCATCACGCGTGAGCAGTTCGAGGCTCCCCCGTGTCACTCCCAGCACCGCGTTGTTGATGGAAAAACCAATGACAAACGCGTTGATCCCTCGCTCCTCCTCCAGCACATACACGCTTGGGGGTGGCACACCAGAAGCGATAGCCATTTCCTCCACAACGTTGGTCACTCTTCTGTGGATGGGATCGGTCGACCGCCGGCTCACTTCCGAGCCGCCTAGCCGTACGGCAACCGTCTCAATCCCTCGATTCAAACTCCGCCACTTGGCATAGATCTCAAACAAGAGAAATCCCAGCGTGAACACAGCAGCCACGCAGCCGATCCACAGCGCATACCACCAGTGAACCCCACCGCCGCTTACGGAGGTTTTGGTATACAACGACCAGCATCCGAGTGTGACCAGGGAGGCAACACTCGCTGCTCCAATCACCAAAAACAAGCAGATCGCCGGCAGGTAGAGCCAAAAAAGGCGTGCAGCCTTGCGGTTCGCGATTTCCTGCCTCTCAAAAAAGTCAGTACCCATCGACAGTTCCCTCGTGCAGGCGGCCAACACCAGAGTACCGAGAACGCAGATCTCGCGATGACCCCTTGTCCGTTCACCACACGGAACGGTGCCCCAATATCGCGGCCGCAAGAGGAAGAAGGGTGGCGGGCAACAAGACTTACTCCCGCCGTCAGTGAGTAGGTCAGTGGAGTTTATGCAAGCCTTCCCGTGGAGGGAGGACATTACTGACCGTGCTGCGACACTTCCTTCGTCCAGCGATATCGACAATCAGCTGAGGCATTGCCCGTGGTCTCGCCCTGCTGCTATCAAGCTTTCACCAAGATTGCACGCCACGGTCTTGGCACGCCACGCGAGGCGTTTCATGGCCAGGCAGGCGAATGCGGGACGGGCGTTGACCGGCGTGCGGTTTTCAAGCCAAATACGAGATCTACGCTGATCAACGTGGTCTCGCCGCAGCCCTGCCTGCCGCCCTCGCACTTGTTTTGAAGAGGAATCCCGCATGTCCAAAGCCCCTGTACGAGTTGCTGTCACCGGTGCCGCTGGCCAAATCGGATACGCCCTGCTGTTTCGCATCGCCAGCGGCCAGATGCTGGGCCCGGATCAGCCGGTCATTCTCCAGATGCTCGAGCTGCCGATGGAGAAGGCTCAGCAGGCGCTCAAGGGCGTGATGATGGAGCTTGAGGACTGCGCGTTTCCCCTGCTCGCCGGCATGGTCGGCACCGACGACCCGAAGGTGGCCTTCAAGGATGCGTCGCAGGCGTTGCTCGTCGGGGCGCGGCCCCGCGGCCCCGGCATGGAACGCAAAGACCTGCTGCTGGAAAACGCCAAGATTTTCACTGAGCAGGGTGCGGCCATCGACAGCGTGGCGGCTCGCGACATCCGCGTGCTGGTGGTGGGCAACCCGGCCAACACCAACGCCCTGATCGCCATGAACACCGCCAAGAGCCTGCCTCGTGAGCAGTTCACGGCGATGATGCGTCTCGACCACAACCGGGCAATCTCGCAGCTGGCCTCCCGCACCGGTGCCGCGGTGACGTCGATCAAAAACATGGTGGTCTGGGGCAACCATTCTCCCACGATGTATCCCGACATCCGCTTTGCCACGATTGATGGAAAGCCCGCCGCAGACGTGGTGGCTGACGAGAACTGGTACCGCAACGACTACATCCCGAAAGTCGGCAAGCGTGGTGCGGCGATCATCGAAGCTCGCGGCCTTTCATCAGCCGCCTCTGCCGCCAATGCCGCCATTGATCACATGCGAGACTGGAACCTCGGCAGCAACGGTGCCTGGGTGACGATGGGAATCGTCTCCGACGGGTCGTACGACATTCCCGAGGGCCTGATCT
>JADHNY010000102.1 GCA_016779265.1 Pirellulales bacterium
CAAAGCGGCTCGTCCACTTCAGGCTGTCTCCGCCGGCATTGCCATCCCGCTGTATGCCGCGTGGAAAAACCCAGAGCTCTGAGCCGGGATCCTCCACCCAGTCCATCGAGCGGCCAACGATCACGCGGCCATCCGCAAACCGGTGCATGCAGCGGGTGCATGCGGTGGCGGTCGCAGGACCCAGGGCCGAGTTCAGGAATGCTGCGGTGGCCAGAGCGATCAGAACGGGGCGACGCATGAGGATGTTCTCAAAGGGCTTGGGAAGTGAGTTTCTGGAGGATATCAAGCCAGATCAGCGGATGCCCGGCAGCATGCTAAAGCGACTCACGGCGGTCAGGCAGGGAGAGCACGTCTGTGAGCCATTGCCGAGCCTGCTGCCGAGCGGGCGATGGGCGGAGGGCCCAGTCGTCGTCATGATTGAGAAAGCCGGTCTCGAGAAACTCAAAGCCGCCTTGGGGGCTTCGTTCTGCAAGATAGTGCTGCGTGGCTGCCAAGGCAGGCGGCAGCGACTCATCGGTCGCCGCTTCTGTCGACTCAGCGAGAATCAGCTGCCGGCGATCACCGAGCCTCGCGAGCCGCGCCTTCGCCGACGCGGCATCGCTGTGAGGAAACGGCCAGGTTCTCAGCCCGTCGTAGTGGCTGAAGCAGACGGCGGCCTGCCAGAGCGAGGCCATCTCATCATCAGCAAGGCCAAGAGCGTTGCAGGCGATCGACCCCCGCGAGAAACCGACCAAGACCACACGCTCCGGATCGCCTGCGAAGCGTTCGCAGACGTCGCGAATCGCAGCCTTGGCATAGGCGATCGTGGCTGCGTGGTCGTATGTCGGCGGCGTGCCCCACCACATCGACACATTGTGCGAGCCAGTGCCGTCAAGATACGGCAGCCCGAGCACGATCGCGCCGTCGGTGCCGGCCAGGCCTTGGGCGAGGCAGGCGTCTTCAACGCGGCCGGAGTTGGTGTCGCCATAACGCCCAGCAAATGGTCCGTTCCCCGCCCATTCGACAAGCACCGGCCAGGTCCGCTTTGCCTGCCAGTCTGTCGGCAGACTCAGGGTGTGGTAGCAAGCGGCGTCTTCACGGTCGGGCAGACGCATCAGCACGCGGCGGCCGGCTGCCGGCGGCGTGGTGGCGAGTGGTGGCAGGAGCACGTCCGGGGCCGTTTGCGAGATCGTGCGTGGCCCGGCCGCACCGCTCTCGCTCGGCACGAGGCGAATCTGTCGAATATCCATCACCGCGTTGTGGGCTTTCTCGACGCAGCCAACGCGGAGGATATGCCGCTCAGCCGCGGGAAGCTCGAGTGTGCCGACCTTATGCCAGCGAAAGTTCTGGAAGTGGCCGGTGTCGACGACGACGTGCTCAACGGTCTGCTCGCCCACGCCAAACGCCACCCGGCTGCCGCCCTGGCCGCCTCCACAGCCCTGGAGCACATGCAGATCCCAGCTGCCAGCAGCATCCGTGGCAAAGGCCCACTCCGCGACGTCGTCGGCGTTGACCCAGTAGCCCACCGTTCGCTTGTGGGGCAGCGGCTCAAACTGCAGCTTCTCCCCAGTGACCATGGCATGCCGGGCGGGCAGGGTGATCGTGCCGTCTTCATCAGCACGGCAGAGATGCCCGGCTGGCGCATGCAGGGGAGGCGAATCGAGCCGTAGGGTGATGGTTGCTGGATAGGTGACACCCTCAGGCAGGGTGAGCGTCCAGGTGTCTGGTGTCTGCGTGAGCCGCAGCAGCAGCTCGGGGGAAGGCAACGAAGGGGCCAGGTAGGCATGCTCACTAGGTGGGTTGGCCGCCGGTGCATCGGCTGCCAACCGAGGAGCCCACGACGCTTCGAGGACCACGTTGTTGAGCCGGGGGAACTGGATTGCTCCAGTGTCTGGAGCGGCGTCGAGCAGAAACGAAAGCGTGGTGCCTTCAGTTCGGCAGGGAGCGTCAGCTGAGTTTGGGAGGCCGAAGGCTCCGGCCGGAACAGCGAGGCCAGCAGCGACGCCAGCAAGGCAGAGCATGAACGCGGCCTGGCAGTGTGCAGCAGCGAGTTGTCGCGAGGAGTGTCGAACAGGGTGTCTCATGAGCCAGAGTTCTCGGCTGAAGAAGTGGGATTCCAGAAGGTGGGCAGCTCTTCACCGGCGCTGATCCCGAGTGGAAAACGCAGGCTGAAGGGGTGGTCGGCAATCCCCGCTAGCTGACGGAGGGCCTGGTGCAGATGCTCCGGGCGGATGCGGATGCCGTCGTCCGGAGCATTGGCCAGTGTGGCTGGGATAAGTCGATGAGCAAACTGTTCGCCGTCTGTTGCACCAAGCACGCGATTACCATGAATGCCGGGGCCCAGAAACATCGCGGAGCCGATCGACCAGTGGTCTTTCCCATCCCCTTTGTTGTAGTGCGGCGTGCGGCCCATCTCGCTCTGCATGATCACCACAAGCTGGTCGCGGAGGTGTAGGTCTTCCGCCCGGTGCAACGCGTAGGCGATTCCCTCGAGGAGTTCGGGGATCAGCTTCATCTGATCGCGGTCGTTGTTGGCGTGGCTGTCGAACTGCCCAATTGAGAGGTTGGCCGACACGCACACACCTGCCGCAAAGGACGCCAGGGCGATTTCTACCTGTTGAGCAAGACGCTGCTTGGGGATCTCCTTGGGAACGTGCGGCGTGATGCGGGAGAGGGCTTTGGAGTTGGTCTGGGCGGCATAGAGCATGCTCTCAGCCTGCGCCGAACGAGGCAGGAGCGGCCCGGCGATCCGCGAGTCATGCCTGTGCTGGATCGCCCGCTCGATCGCTTCGAGGGCGAAGTCGTCGTGGTAGGGAGCACGCAGGTTGCCTTCGATCGCATCTGCATTGGCAATCCGCTGCAGAGATGGCAGATAGGGCACGCGTGACATCGCCACCAGGTTGCCGGTGGCAGAGTAGTTGCCAAAAGTCAGAAAGGAGAGCGGGCAGGAAGGTCCTTGGCAGGCGGCAACGAGGGCAGCGAAGGTCGGGTAGGCCAGGCTGTCGAGCTTGCCTGTGGCCATGTACCGCGAGCAGGGAGAGTGGTTGTTGACCGAATAGTCGAGGCCATTGAACGTGAGGAGTTCTTTGCCGAACTCCGCGTAGAAGTCTTCGTTGGAGAGGCCGCCCTCTTTGTGGGCTGCTGTCGGAGCAAAGGTGTGGTTGCCCTGCGTGAGAATGTCTCCCTCACGGTAGAGCCGATTGATGCCCTCACTCCCTTTGGGATCCATCAGGAGAGTCGTGTCCCAGCCTCCTGCGGCATTGAAGACCAGGTAGAAGGGGCCGCCGTAGGCGGGCAGGTCGTCTTCTGATGCGCGGGCAGCCTCTGGATCGGCCATAACAGGAACGGCAAGGCCCAACCCCGCCGCACCACAGGTGGCCAGGAACCGTCGTCTGGATCCGGTGAGGCTACTCATAGAGAAACTCCGGCTGCCGTAGGAGGTAGGTGACGACTGCTCGCCAGGCACGCACGGTGTAGTGAGGGTCGGGCACAGGGGCTTCGAGGCCTTGTCGACAGTGCCAGGCCTCCTCT
This sequence comes from Pirellulales bacterium, assembly GCA_016779265.1. Classification (GTDB taxonomy): domain Bacteria; phylum Planctomycetota; class Planctomycetia; order Pirellulales; family UBA1268; genus M30B53. The sequence continues at coordinate 3,511 of JADHNY010000102.1, forward strand.
TTCTCGATGTGTTCCTGTGCGGCGGCATCGCGGACCACGCTGGCAAAGAGGGCAAAGGTCTGCTGCACCTCGGCCGAAGACTCAGCGTCGTCTCGTCCAAGGATCCGCTGATGCAGATGGGCGATCGTGTGACAGATCTGCTCGTCGCTTTGTGGCGCCACGCCCGGGAGGACGGTCGGCTCGATCGCGGGAAAGAGCAGCCGCTCGGTGGGCGGACGGCTGAAGTCGAGGGCGACGTTCTTACAGGCAACATCGTTGGCCATCGTCCGCTGGATCGCTCCCATCGCGCCGCTGGGGCTGGTCGCCCGCTCGGTCACCTCCTTGGAGTCGATGCCGCCGTAGAGCATCGCTGTCTGCTCGCTAAGACGTCCCCATCGCTTGCCGAAGATGGCCTCGATCTTTCGTTCGAGCTGCTCTGGCGAGAGCAGCCTGACCACACCGATCTCCTCGAGCTCAGCTAGCCGCTCAGCAGACATCGCAGCAGTCAGCCCGTCAGCCCGATAGAAGTCAGAAATGATCCAGTCTTTGAGCAGCTGCTTGAAACTGAAATCAGCTGCTCGGAACCGGTCGGCGATCGTGTCGACCTCGCACTGCATCGCCTGCCAGCTGCGATAGCGGGCGTCGGCGAAGGGATCGTCGAGGTCGTTCGGTGGCAGCATCGGGTGGCGACCGGTGAGCAGGTAGTAGGCATGGCCGGCCATTGTGCGGGCGAAGCGTGGGTCGGCTGCTGTCTGCTCGCCGAGCCACTGCAGGGCCCGCCACCGCTGGTCTTCCGGCAGCGGTGTGCCTTCAAAGCCGGCAGGAAACATGTCGTCAAACCAGCCTTCATGACGACGGCCGTAGATGCTGAAGTTGGCATCAAACCGCCAGTAGTCCTGGAACAGCCCGGCGACAGGATCGAGTGTCTTGTGGCAGACGACACACTCTGCGGCCTGCATCGTCGGAATCTCATAGGCAGCGGTGGCCGCGGCCGCATCCGAGCCGCGTGAGGCGAGTTCGAGAATGTCGACACCGAGGAAGTGCAGATAGTACATCCTCGCCCGCAGCCGATTCCGGTTGGTCTCGGTGGTGGGATAGCGACTGAGATACTGAAACGTGCTCAGCAGGCCGGCATGCGGGTAGAAGCCGGTGGCAGACTCCTGGTTCTCTTTCGGGCTGCGGCCGGTGAGCGCCGGGAGCCTGACGGGGAGATACTCAAAGGGATCGCTCGGGTCTGCAAAGGCGTCCTCGAGGTCTTTGAACACGCCATACCCGCGGGCGGAGTAGGGCGACACCATGATGTAGTCGCCGGTGATGATTTCGGTGAAGGGACGGTCGTGACGCACGATGTCGTCGATCAGCCGCATCGGTTCATCGAGCAGGGCCGCTCGATACTCGTTGGCGAGCTTGTAGCCTGCCTGGCGACGCTCTTTCTCGTCAGCGATATGGCTCAGGTCATGCCGCTGATACCAGCCGCGAGTCTTCTCAAAGTGCTCGTAGGAGAGCACCGTCTGATCGGGATTTCCGTCGACACCCTGGGTGAGAAAGATGTCGTTGAAGCCTTCGCGAAGCCTCGTGTAGAAGGCCTCCTCCTGCATCACCGCATCCAGCAGGGCTGGGATCGCATCGAGGTGGCCCTCGGCAACCGCCGAACGCTCGGCAGCGGTGGGGAGTCGGCCAGCAAGTGAGAGCGTGGCCCGCCGGAGCAACGCCTGATCAGAGAGCATGGCCACGCCCGCGAAGAGTGAGGGGCGAACACTCGCCTCCTCCCCGCTTTCGGCGAGTGGGTCGGTCTGTCTCTCAACAAACGCCGCCACCACCTCGGCAGCTGCGGAGTCAGGGGAGAGCACTTCGCCGCCCCCATGCTCCAGGCCTCCAGTCGCTTTGAGGAGCAGCAGGGGGCCTTCCTCGGTGGTGATACTGGCGAGGGCCGAGAAGGCGGCCAGGTTGTGGCGATGAGCCGCCACGCGAGCGTCGCCAGTGGTCACTCGTGGATCTCGCAGCACAAGCCGTGTGTCTTCCGCGTCGCCGCCCGGTTGGTGGCAGACAAAGCATTGCTGACGAGCCACCTTGGCCCACAGTTCATCCGCAAACCGCTGCTCGCTGAGCGAAAGCGTTGTTGAGCCGGGGCAGGCCGCCGGTTCTGCAGCAGCGGACGTGAGTCCACTCAGGACGATGATCAGGACGATCATCGGGATGGCGGCGGGTTGCATGAAGAGCATCGGCTAGAGAAACCCTTCGCAGGAACATGGCGGCAGGTTGTGTCACCCAAAGACCTGACGCTTAGCATATCCGAGCCGATGGAGGATCGCCGTGCTTTGGCCCCCGACCGTGATAAGATGCCGGCCAAGAACGATCGGTGGATTATTTGGGGGTGCTTTATGCGGTGGTGTTTTCTGCTGGTGGCGTTGGTGGTGGGTGGGCTGGCCCTGCGGACGGAGGCTGCGGAGTCGCACACGCCGCGGCCCAACATCGTGCTCGTCATCGCTGATGACCAGGGCTATGGCGACCTTGGGCACACAGGCAATCCCGTTATTCAAACTCCACACATCGACGCCCTGGCGAGTGAATCGACGAGCCTCACCGACTACCACGTGGCCCCCACCTGTTCGCCGACACGCGCGGCGTTGATGACCGGCCATTGGACAGATCGCACCGGTGTCTGGCACACGATCAATGGCCGCTCGATGCTCCGCGAAAATGAGGTCACGCTCGGCCGACTACTTGCCGACAGCGGCTACGCAACTGGGATGTTTGGTAAGTGGCACCTTGGCGACAACTTCCCCTACCGTCCAGAAGACCGTGGCTTTACGGAGGTGTATCGACACGGCGGTGGTGGTGTCGGGCAGACGCCAGACCTCTGGGATAACGCCTACTTCGATGGGCACTACTTCCACAACGGCGAGGTTGTTGAGGCTGAGGGCTTCTGTACGGATGTGTTCTTCTCGGCCGCAAAGACCTTTATCAAGACGTCGGTCGAGCAGAAGCAGCCGTTTTTCGCCTACATCAGCACCAACGCGCCGCATGGGCCGTTGCACTGTCCGCAGAAGTATCTCGATCTCTATGCCGATCAGCCGCCGGCGATTGCAGCCTTCTTCGGGATGATCACCAACATCGACGACAACGTCGGCAGCTTGCGGCAAATGCTGGCCGATCTCGGTGTGGCTGAGAACACGCTCTTCATTTACACAACCGACAACGGCACGGCGACTGGTGCAAACGTGTTCAACGCCGGGATGCGGGGCAAGAAGGGAAGCGAGTATGACGGTGGCCACCGTGTGCCGTTCATCGCCCACTGGCCAGCGGCGGGCTGGGACCGGCAGCATGCGTCCGATGTGCTCTGCCATGCGATCGACGTCGTTCCCACGCTTGCAGGGATTGCTGGCGTGGAGCCGCCAGCTTCCCTCCGTTGGGACGGTGTGTCGATTCGGGCTCTGCTCGACCCCGCTGCCGATGTCGACTGGGCGGATCGCATGCTCGTGACCGATTCCCAGCGAGTCCGTGATCCAGTCAAGTGGAAGCAGACGGCGGTGATGTCGCAGCAGTGGCGACTGGTCAATGGCAAGGAACTGTATGACATTGAGCGTGATCCTGGGCAGATGGCAAACGTGGCCGAGCAGCATCCTGAGCAGGTGCAGTTGATGCAGGCCTTCTATGACGCCTGGTGGACGGAGTTGGAGCCCACGTTTGCTCAGACCACTGAGATCTACCTTGGGCATCCCAACGAAGATGTGGTCACGCTGACCTGCCACGACTGGATCGGCTCGAGCTACTCCCCCTGGAATCAACGGTTTGTACGAGAAGGGCAGGGCTACCGAGCGGCTGACGCCAAGGGGCGTCGGGCGGCCCGCGGGGCAGGGAAGCATGACGCCCATTGGGCAGTGCGGGTTGCCACGCCGGGCACCTACCGTTTTGCAGTGCGTCGCTGGCCAGTCGAGGCTGACAAAAGCATCACTGCGTCGCTCCCTCCAGGGGCTGACGTGCCCGGAGCGACGAAGGCGTACCGAGCGGTGGAGGGGCGGGCGATTCCGGTGAGCTCAGCAACGCTGCGGATCAACGATCGCGATATCGCGACGACCGCTGTCGGTGATGAGGCAGCTGCCGTGTTCACCGCACCATTGCCCGCAGGTTCGCACCGCCTGGCACCTGTGTTTACCACCGATGACGGACAGGAGATCGGCTGCTATTACTGCGATGTCAGTCTTGAAGAGCGTGATCCGGTGGCTGGGGCTGGCGAGCCGCTGGCCACACAGGGCGACGTCATTTTCTCCGATGACTTTGAGCGGACAGACCTCGGCCCATGGCAGGTGGCGATCCCTGCGTTCGAGGTGGCCGACGGCGTGCTGCGGTCGCACCAGGGGCGTGATGATCATGGTGCCGTGGGCCGCATGACGTTTCCGCCAACGGCGGATCTGGTGATGGAGTTTCGGTTTCGTTTTGCCGGATCACCATCGTTTAACGTGGTGTTTGACGACAAGGCCTTCAAGGGCTCGCATGCTGGGCATATCTGCCGGGTGATGATCAGCCCGAGCCGCGTGCGACTTGGGGATGATCGCGAAGGTGGTATGCGGAATGACATCTTTTCGCTGCGGCGTGATCAGGCTCTGCGAGATGTGGGCGAGCTGATGGCAGCAGGCCGTGGCATGGTGGTGCCGCGGGAGCTTGACCGAGATGCCTGGCACACCGGCCGGATCGAGATCGTCGGCGAGCAGATGCGGGTGGTGATCGATGAGGAGCCAGCGGGGCTTCTGCAGTCACCTGGGCTTGGGCATGCCAGCAAGGCAAGCGTGCACTTCACCGTGCTTGGGGAAGGCATGGAGTTTGATGATGTGCACCTCTGGCACGCCACGCCACTGCCTTAAGTAGCACCGCCGTCACTCAAGTACCAAGTCACTCAAGCAGCACCGTCACGCAGGCGATCTGATCACTCACGCAGCGTGCGGGCGAGGGCTTCAGCGTCGAAGGTGTCGGCAGGGCCCTCGTGGAGCAGCAGGCTGTAACGAAGCCGGAAGGGTTTGCCTTTGGGGATCGTGGTGGTGACGTAGGGCTCACGCCGCTCTTTGGGCTGCCTGGGAAACGGGTTGGCCACGAGCGCGCCGTAGTCGCGGCTGTGTGCCCAGCTCGCACGCGGGTTGTCTGGATGCGGCACGATCAGGATGCCCGCCCGCACGTCGCCAACCGTGCCGGAGTAGTCGATCCAGGTGAACTCTTGGCCCCAGGTGCCTTTCCCGTTTCGCTGGCCCTGATCGTTTTGAATCTCGCCGGAGCCGCCATCGACCCGCAGTGGGCTGGCGATCCGGATTGCCAGGCCGCTTTCTTCCTGGTCACCAAATACCACGTCGTGCTCGTCGCTGAAGAAGGTGGCATCCCAGTCGAGGCGGAGGCCCTGATCGACCCGCTGCCACCGGTACGACGTGTCTTGCATGCAGATCGTCTTCTCCCCAGACGGATCCATGTAGCGATCACGAGTGGCAAACGTCGCTTCGTTGCCGTTTGCCGTTGGAGGCTGAAGAAAGCGGTCGAAGACAACCGGCGATGTCAGCCGCCAGTAGTCGTTGCCGTCAATCCAGCCAAAGCTCATCCAGATCCCCGGGTGCATCTCGGGGTGGTCATTGTTGTCTGGCGTCTGCGATGGGAAGCGACGGGTGACCGGAATCCCTGAGGGGGTGTGGACGTTGACAAAGGCCCGACGCGTGAGAGCCTCGTCGCGAAGCAGATAGGTCGCGATCGGCTGGCCGTCGAGTCGAAGGCTGAGCTGGTCGTCTGACTCATCAAACGCAAAGCCACGCGTCTGCAGCTTGAGGAAGGCGGTGAGGGCGGCAACCTGGGCCGCGTTCATCGCGGTTTCAAAACCAGACGGCATCGCGGAAATCTGGAGCGAACTGCGGTCGTCAATCCTGGCCACTTCGAGCGTCTTTTCAACACCATCCGTCATGGCCAGCCGAATCTGGCGGGCAGATTCCGCCAGCACGATGCCAGACACCGCCGTGCCGTCGTCCATCGTGAACACCTGCCCGGCGAAGCCTTCGGTGATCACCTTGCTCGGCTCGAGGATCGACTCAATGATCGCCGCAGCACTTCCTCGCGAGCCGATGTCGGAGAGGTTGGGGGCAAACACGTTGCCGCGACCCTCCAGCCGATGGCAGAGTGAACAGCCGGCCCCGCGGGCATGGAAAAACAGGTCGCGGCCTTCGAGTGGATCCGCATCCGGCAGGGCCGCGAGCACTGCATCGAGGGTGACGGGGTTTTCGGCCGGCTGCATCAGAGGCTCACCCGCCGCGATTGCCTCGTGGAATCGCTGTGGCACGTATGTCCCGTGGGGATTGCGGGGCCAGCGACCCTCCAGCGGACGGCCAACCACGAGCCGCTTTCGCAGCACCACCGCCCGCAGTGTCTGGCCGTCGCGAACATCCACGGGCCCTTTGGAGACGGGAGATGTCTCAACCGGAGGCGTGCCGTCGAGGGTGTAGTGGATGGTGCCGCCATCGACTGAGGTGGCGAGCGTGACGGCAAGGCTGTCGCCATCGAACGGCGTTCCGGGTGGCGGGCTCATCGCCAGCAGCGGCGTGGTGTGTGAGCCTGAGGTCTCCAGCCAGCGGGCCGCGATCGCGGCAACCTGCGGGGCTGCGTCGGCGGCAAGTGGCCGCACGTCCGTTTCACTGAGGGCGTTGTCTTCCAGGAGGCCCAGCAGGGCTGCGAGGCGAACGGGCCCGCGGGTATCGGCCAAGAGCGCCCGCCGCTGTGTTCCGCTGGCCACCGCACGGACCGCCTGCCACTGGGCATAGAAGGCCAGCCGGTCGGTCTCGTTGTCGATCGCCGCCAGCAGCTCTGCCACCGTGTGGTCGTCGCGTGTGCCGTCGTTGCGGCCCTGAGCGGCTGCCGACTCAGCGATCTCACGGGCGGCGACGGCAGCCTCGAAGCGGAGCCTCGGCAGGGGATCCATGAAGAGGTGGGCGAGCCGCTCTGCTGCGACCTGACGAAAGGCGAGGATCCGCACCGCCTCAAGCCGTGTTTCCAACGGATGGTCATCGCCGAGGCGGGCGAGGAAGAACGCCGTCACGGGGTCCTCATCGTCGGTGGCGTTTGCCGCACAGCGGGCGGCGGCCCAGGCGAGCCAGGTCTGCTGCCGAGTGGTGAGGCCATCGCTTGTGAGACGGGCGAGCAGGGAGGCCGCATCACCCCGTCGTACGAGCTCGTTTTGGGCCACCACTCGGCGGGCTTCCAGTGGACTGTTGAGGTCGCTCAGCAGCGAATCGATGGAGCGAGCGGAGAGTGCTGTGTCGGATGGTGGCAGCTGCTGCAGAGGGAGCGACGAGACGTCGGCACCGCTGAGGCGAAAGATCCGCCCGGCGTTGGTCTGCTCGCCCTGGGCGTTTTCGGCAAGGGCATACTCGCGGCCCCAGCTGGCGACATAGACGCAGCCATCGGGCCCGACTTCCAGATCGGTGGGGTCGAAGAGCACGCCGCTGCTCATCGACATTGCCCGGCCGCCGCCGGCATCGGCGAGCAGCTCAAAGTCGTCGAGTGATTCCACGCCGGCGGGCATTCGCTGCGTCCCTCGCCATTCGGGCCGATAGACGGAGAGCACCCGCCGCATCCAGTCGGCCACGAGAAAACAGCCCCGGAATCGCTCCGGCAGGCCAGGCTCGTCAAACCAGACGATGCCGGCGCCCGAGCCCTCAAAGAGCGGCCCGTTGGCAGGCACCGTGGGGAGATGGTCGCGGCCCTCCCAGTCAAAGCTCCAGGCATGGCCCCAGCCGTAGTGGCTTCCGTAGAACGGCGCGATGAACTTATCGCCCTGGGTCTGATCGTTGTCGGTGCCGAGCCAGGTGAAGCGGTCGTCGTAGGCGATGTCCCATGGGTTCCGCATGCCGCGGGCAACGATCTCGAGCTGGGTGCCATCGGGCTGGCAGCGGAGAACTCCGCCCTGCTGGCCCCAGTCGTCGTGCGGCTCTTTGTAGTTCTTCTGATAGGTCTCCGCGGTGAAGACGACGGGCTCGGGAAAATCAGCCGCAGCCTCGGGCGAGGGCAGGCCCCAGAGGTCTCGGAACGCCTTGGGGGCGAGCTGGTCGAGCGTGTTGCGTCCCTTCGTGTTGCCCTTCGACATGGAGAGCCGGCCGTCGGGGGCGAAGTGCAGGCCGTGGAGGCCATGCTCGAGGCTGCCGAGGCCTGTGAAGAGCCGGACATATTCATCCGCCACATCGTCGCCGTCGAGATCGCGGACGATGGTTAGGTCGGGGGCGTTGGCAATGTAGAGATCGCCGCCTCGCCAGGCGAGGCCTTGGATGCTGTTGAAGCCGCGGGCAAAGGTGTGGGCCCGGTCGGCCACGCCGTCGTCATCGTCGTCAAAGAGGAAGTCGACGCGGTCGCCCTCAGTGTCTGGCGTGGGGCCGCGGTATTGCGGGCCGTGGCCCACCGTCAGGCGGCCACGCGGATCAAAGGCCAACGCAGAGGGATTGCGAACGAGGGGATCCGCAGCCACGAGCTGGATGCGAACATCCGGTGGGACCTTCGGCAGGTCTTCTCCTGCAACAACGGTTGCCGCGTGGCACAACGCCATAGTGCCGATAAGCCAGAGCGGAACCCAGGCCACACGCCGTCTCCGGCCGCGATGTGATGTCTGTTGCATGACTGTCCCCACACGTGTTGCGTGGGAAGCAGTTTACTCGCTCGCAGCGTCAGCGACCGGCAGGCACCGCTGAAGGGTCATCAGCGCGAAGGCGGTGCCGTAGGGCTGGTGGTAGTCGTAGAGCGGATAGTCCCACCACGAGCCATCTTTTTCCTGCCGGTCGAGCATCAACGTGGCCAGCAGCGGCTGGTAGGGGGCCCGCTCGTCCGCCGGCAGCTGCTCGAGGCAGAGCCCAGCGTAGTAGTGGCCGAAGAAGTAAAAGTAGCCGGCCACCTGCATCCACGACTCGTGCGGAATCGGCCGCTTGCGGCCGATATCGAGCCAGCCATTGCGAACGTAGAGCCGGTAGAGCCAGTTTTTCACCACGTTGTCGGTGATCGTGTCGCTGCCCCAGAGCCGCAGGGCGGC
>JADHNY010000015.1 GCA_016779265.1 Pirellulales bacterium
TGAGTCGAAGTCGCTTTCTCGCGGGGGTCGGGGGTATCGTGTCGACCCAGTAAGACCGCGGTGAAGCATCTTCGCCGAGAGAAATCTCTCTGCCCATGCGGGTGCGGTCTACAATCCCGTAGCGTCCGGGCGTTTTGATGCGCCGCGGAATGTCATTGGGGCATTCCGGGGGTACTCAGCGGCGGTGAACACAGCGACCCTCCCACTCGAGATTTACTGATGCGCGCACTTGTCACCGGCGGAACCGGTTTTGTTGGCCATCGTCTTCTTCGGCTTCTCGACGATCCCGTTGTTTTGACCCGCAACCCTGAGCGGGCTCGGGCGTCGATCGGCACTCTCGCCAGCCGGATCTATGCCTGGGATCCGATGCAGGGCCCTCCGCCAGCAGAGGCCTTTGAAGGTGTCGACACGGTTTTTCACCTGGCTGGTGAGTCCGTTGCGGAAGGCCGTTGGACAACCGCACAGAAAGCGCGAATCCGTGAGAGTCGTGTTGTGGGCACACGGCATCTCGTTCAGGCGATGGCGGCCCTGGAGAACCGTCCTACCCAGCTAATCTCAGCCAGCGCGGTCGGCTATTACGGCAATCGTGGTGAAGCCGAACTCACGGAGTCGGCGACACCGGCGAAGGATTTTCTGGCCGGCGTCTGCATCGACTGGGAAGCGGAGGCGATGGCCGCCGAGGCCAGCGGCATCCGGGTCGTCACAGCTCGCACAGGGATCGCTCTCGGTGCCGGAGGAGGTGCGCTCCAACGGATGCTGACGCCATTCAAGATGGGGGCTGGTGGCCCGCTCGGGAATGGCAAGCAGTGGATGCCCTGGATTCACGTGGCAGACCTCGCAGGGCTCTACATGCATGCCGCGACCACGGTGTCGTTGCGTGGCCCGATGAATGCAGTAGCTCCGAATCCGGTTCGCAACAGCGAGTTCACCAAGGCTCTCGCGTCTGCAGTGGGGCGGCCAGCCCTGATTCCCGTGCCCTACTTTGGCCTGCGTCTTGCCTTCGGTGAGTTTGCAGAGGTGCTGTTTCACTCGCAGCGTGTGCTGCCGAAACTGGCGACCGAAACTGGCTATTCCTTCCGGTATCCAACGATCACAGCGGCCCTCGCCGAGATCCTTGGCAAGCCCGCGACGGCTGCTTAATGGCCACGGCGGGTCAGATGGCGTCGCGGTGGGCAGCCCTCGTCAGCCGATCGTGCACAGCCTGCCACAGCTCTGAACGAGGAGGTGTCTCGACGACGATCGCTGTGACAGCGAGACGGTCGAGGTCGTGCAGGCAGGCGTAGAGCTGACGGGCATAGCCGGCCGGCTCGTCAGGAAGGTCACGGTGATGCAGCATGCCCTCGCCGACTTCTTGCAGGAGCTCGGAGCTGCTGTGACCGCCGAGGGTGACCCAGCCAACCCGTTCACCATGCTTGAGCCGCTGCTTCACGCGTGCGGTGCTCTCCGAGGAGACCTCAAGGTCTGCTTCGGGGGCGTAGTGCTTGAGGAGCAGCCCGGGAGATCGGTGCACACCCGAACTGCTGGCGGCTTGGTCGACAGCGGAGCCGCCGAGCAGCTGACAGCCGAGTGAGGCTGCCAACGTGCTGCGATCAATGGGGCCAGGCCGGAGCAGCTGCGGCGGCTCCGTTGTCAGGTCGACGACGGTGGACTCAATGCCACAGTCGCAGGTGCCACCATCCAGAATCAGGTCGACAGCATCGCCAAGGCTTGCGGCCACGTGCGCCGCCGTGGTGGGAGAAAGCATGCCGGAGCGGTTGCCGCTCGGGGCAGCAAGTGGCTGGCCCAGAAGCCGCAGGAGCGCGGCTGTGACAGGATGCTGAGGACACCGCACTGCGACAGTACCGCCGCCGGCCCGAACGATTTCCGGAACCAGTTTTGTTGCGGGAAGGACCAGCGTCAGTGGTCCGGGCCAGTGGGCCGCCGCCACAGTGGTGGCACGCTGGGGCCAGACTCGCACCAGCGGGCTCGCCATCGCAGCATCAGCGACGTGCACAATCAGTGGGTTGGTCGCGGGGCGACCCTTGGCTCTAAAGATCCGGGCAACCGCGGCGGCATCGGTGGCCAGAGCGGCAAGGCCGTAGACCGTCTCCGTGGGAATCGCGACGAGCCCACCACGGGTGAGAATGTCAGCAGCACGCTGCACCGCTGCGGAGCTGGAAGCTGGAAGCCGGCCGTCGGGGAGCCAGTTGACAGGAAGAATCTCGGGCATTGTGGGGGCTCGTGGTCTTCGCAGGTTTTCCACATAGCGTTGCAACGACAGGATGGCGGCATCAAGATGCGAATCCTACGCCATCGGACTGCGGATGCGTTGCAGGCAACTGCCACAGCCGTGCTGATCCTATTTCGCCACCCCCCCGCTCCCCGGATGAGACCCATGGCACCTGCCCAATCGCCTGCTGCCGAGACTTCGACCGTCGCTACCGCAACCCCAGTGGTCGGGGTCGTGATGGGCAGTCGCTCAGACTGGGAGACGATGGAGCGGGCCGCGCACATCCTCACGGAGTTTGGTGTTCCGCATGAGTGTGAGGTGGTCTCGGCCCATCGCACGCCGGAGAAACTTGCCAGCTATGCAGCGACTGCCAGCGAACGGGGGCTGAAGGTGATCATCGCTGGAGCCGGTGGGGCTGCCCACTTGCCCGGCATGCTGGCCGCCCAGACGATCCTGCCGGTCCTGGGAGTGCCAGTGGAGTCGAAAGTGCTCCATGGTGTCGATTCCCTCCTCTCGATCGTGCAGATGCCTGCCGGCGTTCCGGTGGCTACCCTGGCCATCGGCCGAGCCGGTGCGGCAAACGCGGGCCTGATGGCGGTGGCCATCCTGGCGGTCGAGGATGCGGACCTGCGGGAAAAGCTGGAGACCTTCCGGCGTGAACAGACCGCCCGCGTGATGGCCGACCATGTTGGTGAGACACTCCCAGGTAGCCAGCCATGAGCATCGTTGACGCAACAACAGGCCCGCGGCAGGCCGAGTCGGTGCTGCGTCCAGGGGCCATGCTCGGCGTGCTCGGAGGAGGTCAGCTTGGAGCCATGTTCGCTGTGGCCGCTCGACGGATGGGCTACCGGGTGACCGTGATCAGTGATGTCGACGGGGTGCCCGCGGCCCGGCATGCCGACCGTTTTGAGGTGGTCAACTACAACGACCTTGAGCGACTCGCAGCGGTGGCAGCAAAGATCGATGCGGTCACCTTTGAGTTTGAGAATGTGCCGGCAGACGCGGGGCGTGCGATGGCGGCGGTGACACGGGTGCATCCGTCGCCTGACGTGCTCGCGATCACCCAGGACCGAGGCCGTGAAAAAGCGTTTCTCACGGAGCATGCCTTCCGGACCACGCCCCATCGGCTCGTCGAGTCGCGGGAGTCTTTGCAGCAGGCGGTGGCTGACCTGGGGCTTCCGGGCGTGCTCAAGACAGCGAGCTTCGGCTACGACGGCCGAGGGCAAATGCGGCTCGCCGCCGATGCGGATCTGGCGGCTGCCTGGAACACCCTCGCAGCAGATCGCTGCGTGTACGAGGCGTGGGTCGACTTCGCCATGGAGGTATCCGTGGTGGTCGCTCGCGGTCTCAAGGGCGACGTTGCTGCCTTTGCGGCATCGCTCAACGCGCATTCCCGCCACATTCTCGACGTGGCCAGCTGCCCTGCCCCGCTGACCCCAGCGGTTGCCGCCGAGGCGAAGGAGATGGCCTGCTGTATTGCGGAGAAGCTCGGCCTTGTTGGCGTGGCCTGCATTGAGTTTTTTGTGACTCGTGACGACCAGCTGCTGGTCAACGAGATTGCTCCGCGGCCTCATAACTCAGGACACCTCACGATCGAGGCTGCAGCGACCAGTCAGTTTGAGCAGCAGGTCCGCGCCGTGTGTGGACTGCCACTTGGGTCGACAGCCTGCGTGTCAGAAGCTGCAATGGCAAATCTGCTTGGCGACCTCTGGAGCGAGGGAGAGCCTGACTGGGCGGCAGCTCTGGCGGTGCCCGGGGTGCGTCTCCATCTGTACGGCAAAGGGGCCGCTCGGCCAGGACGCAAAATGGGGCACCTGACCGCGTGCCGTCCAACGGTTGCGGATGCCGTTGCTGCGGTCATTGAGGCACGGCGTCGAGCGGCACCGGCCGTGGCTACTGAGGGCCGTGTTTACTGAGGACTGAGGCTGCGGCCTTTCCAGGTCGCTTTGAGGCCGGCGGCTCGGCGAATCAGCCCAAACCACTGAATTCCAAGAAACATCAGGATGGCCAGCGGATGGGCAAAGCTGCTCAACACGCTTGAGCGAAACCGCACTGCCTCTACCACCCTGGTCGACACGGAAAACAGCACCGCCGCCACGATCGCTCCGCATGCAAGCGGTGAAAACCCCTGCCACGACCAGCCTACCGCGATCCCCGTGGCCAGCAGCAGCGCCGGGAGGACCTGGCCACCAAACAGGAGCACCGTGGCAGGGACAACAGCCTGTGGTGTTGCCATCCCTTCGGTGGCGTTCTTCGAGAGTCCCTGCAAGACATCAACACCACGGGTGTACATCCGACATTCAGCGAGATCGCTGGCGTCGAAGAGGTCGGTAGTCAGCCCTGCACGGCGATACGCCCGCGGAAGCTTGATGCCGTCATGCAGCGATTCACGGATGGCGGCATGGCCACCGGCGGCCTCGTAGTGGCATCGCCTGGTGAGAAACAGCTGTCCACAGCCTGCTGCGAGACCTGGTGACAGGCTCTGACGACTCATCGCCAAAGGCAGGAAACCCAGCAGCACATACTGAATCAACGGAAGCAGCAGCCACTCAACAGGTGTGCCGGTGAGCTGTCGCGGAAAGCCACTGGCCAGAGCCACCCCCGACTCCTCCAGGAATGCGATGGTGCGGCGGATGGCATCGGGCTTCAGGCTGACATCGGCATCCAGGAACAGCAGCAGATCGTAGCGAGCCGCCTCCGCCAGCTGGCTGCAGGCGTGCTGTTTTCCGCACCAGCCAGCGGGCAGCGGTCGCCCACGGATAAGACGCACACGCGGGTCTTCCTCAGCAAGACGAGAGACAATGCCTGCCGTGTCGTCCTGGCTGTCATCATCGAGAATGACCAGTTCGAGGCGGACCTCGTCACTGGCCATGATGGCCCGACAGGTCTGCTCGATGGAGCCCGCTTCGTCACGGGCGGGGATCAGGATCGACACCGGCTCCCCTGTGGTCGGGCCTCGCGGGGCGCGGCGAAAGCGGGTGAGGTTGACGGCGGTCAGGGCCGCAGGAATCGCGGAGAGCCCAAGACCCACCATTGCGGTGACTTCGATCAGACTGCCCACACCCATCACTCAGCGTGCCTCCTCATGACGGCCTGTATGAGACGGGTCAAACGCTCGTCCTCGCAGCCGTGCCGATGCCCAGCGAATGGTGTCGTAGATCATGCCAACCCCCTCCCGGCCGACAGCGAGCGTGCGGAATGCGGTCGGGTCTCGCGCTATGGCAGCGTGAGCGAGCAGCTCCTGGGTTGCAGCGAGGCCGGTGGTGAGCTGCTCCTGCCAGGCGTCTGTGGAACGCGACGCCGCTGTAGAAAGATCAATCGGATCACCGAAGGCCACAAGGGCCTCCGGGAGCCGTTCATTCCAAAACGGATACTCCATTGCCATCGGCACCAGCAGGCCCTCCCCTCCCGAAGCGAGGTGGGCTACGCCAGGACGAATCGGCACTGGTCGTACTCGTGGGTCGACGAAGGTGCCCGCGGCTGTGATCCAGAAGATCGTGTCGTCTCGCCGCTGACTCGCACGTGCGTAGCGAAGAAACTTCTTTGATCCCTGCCAGGTGCCCGGCTCGATTCCGAGGAAGCCGATCGATTCGAGGAAGCGGTACTTCCCCAGAGCTGCGGAATCGATCGGTCCATAGTTGAGCCGCTCAGGATAGAGCTGCTCTGCGAGGAGCAGGAACACGAGCGGATCCCACCAGCCAGGATGGTTCGTGTAAATCACCACAGACCGGCCTTCGATCGCCGGATGCGTTCCCTCAAGGAGCCGCAGGGCATGGAAGTGGCGACGGAAGAACCATCGCACATAGGCCATGAACCAGCCGAACCGTGTCCGGGAAAAAGGAGGAAGGCCCTCGGGATGCTCGGCTGAGTCGGCCATGCCGGTGTGACGCCCCGACTGGTTTAGGAGGCCATGGCCGGTGAGGCTGGCGCGCCCGTCCGCTCAACCAGCCCGTCCTTGTCAACGCAGTCGGCCGCGATCCAGCCTGACATCATCACCATTGGCATGCCGGGGCCCGGGTGAGCAGCACCACCAGCAAGGTAGAGCCCTTCCACGTCTGGCGATCGGTTGGAAGGCTTGAATGCACCCATGAAACGGCCGTGGCTGGCCAGCCCATAGATCGCCCCATTGAGCACGTGGTAGCGGTCGTTGATGTCCTGCGGCGTGAGCGTTCGTTCCACCACGATTCGCTCTTCGATGTCTTCCATCCCCGCGGTCGACTTGAGTTTCTCAACGATCGTGTTGCGGTACGCGGGAAGCATCTTTGACCAGTCGTGGTGAGGTCGCAGATAGGGTGTGTGCACTAGCACATAGAGCGCTTCACCACCCTCTGGAGCCACACGCGGATCGGTGATTGCGGGGGCGCAGACGTACGCGGTGGGATCTGGGGCAGGCTCTCCCTGGCGATAGATTGCCTCAAACTCTTCGTGGGGATCTCGAGAGAACACGAAGTTGTGGTGCAGAAGCTGCTCGTATCGCTGCTTCAAACCGAGGTAAAGCACGACGCCCGAGCAGGCCGGTTCATAGCCACGACGCCGGAGGAACTTGGTGGCGGTTGGCTGGTCGAGCAGTTCGCGGTGCGTCCGCACGCTGTCTGAGTTGCTGACCACAGCTGCAGCGGGAATAAACTCCCCCGAGGCCGTCTCCACACCCTGCACACGACCACCGGCGGTCCGAATCTTCTTCACAGGGCTTTCGGTTCGGATCTCCACGCCGAGATCACTCGCGAGTGCGGCAAGGGCCGTGGGAACTGCCGTGATGCCACCCATCGGATACCAGACACCATCGCGGGATTGCATGCTCGCGATCCCGCAGAGGACAGCCGGTGAATTCTCCGGGTTGCTCCCGACGTACTGAGTGAAGTGGTCAAACATCTGCGAGGCTCGCTCGTCTGGAACGAAGGCCCGCACTGTGCCGCCAACGCTATGGCCGGGACGCATGCCCATGATCTCCTTGAGGAGATTGAGCGTCAGGCCACGCTTGGAATCAAACATGTCCTTCATGCCGCCGACAGGACGCCAGAAGAAGTAGTCGTCGGAGATCTTGTGGAGCCGCTTGGCCAGTTCCATGAACCGCTCAAAGCCCTCGCCGGCCTTCTTGCCCGGAGCAAGTGTCTCCAGGTTTTGCCGCATCTCCGCGACATCCGCCACGAGGTCGAGCGTGGTGCCATCGGTGAAGAAACTACGCCACTGTGGGTCGAGCGGCACGAGTTCGAGTTCTTTGTGGAGGTCGCGGCCAGCTTCCGCAAAGACCCGCTTGAGCACATCAGGGATGGTGAGGATCGTGGGACCCATGTCGAAGGTGTAGCCCGCCTCCGAAAGCTTGGCGGCCTTCCCCCCCACCCAGGCGTTCTTGTCACAGAGCGTGACGGCATAGCCCCGGGCGGCCAGTGTGCAGGCTGAGGCGAGCCCCGCCAGGCCACCGCCAATCACCACCACACGGGAGCGTCCTTCACTGGATCCGGTATCGCTCGATTCAGAAGACGCTCGTATCACGGCTGGTTCCTTGTTGCGGCGGACACCGTTTCCACGACGGCGGTCGCCGACGGTGTGGTCGTCGATTCTTCGTGAGACGACGCGGTCACGCTAGCTGTCATCACATCCTCTGCCACACTGCGCTCTGCCACACTTTGCTGAAATGCTGAGGCGAGGGGCTGCGGGGTGGCTGCTGCCTCGGGAGCCTCGACACCGAGGTCCTCAAGAAGCAGCCGGGTGGTGATCTGTGCTGATGAATAGATCACGGGGAGGCCACTGCCCGGATGCGTGCCACCTCCAACAAGGTAGCAGCCATCCAGGTCTTCGAAGCGATTGTGAGGACGCTTATGCAGCATCTGGCCCAGGTCGTGTGAGAGATTGAAGGTAGCCCCTCGGTAGATCTCGTACTCGTCCTGCCAGTCATCGGGAGTGACCATCTTCTCATAACGAATCCGATCGCGGACTCCAGACAGCCCGATCGCATCGAGCTGGTCGAGGGTCCGCTCGCGAAAGCCTGCCGCCTCCCGCCGCCAGTCAACATTCGGGTGACGATGCGTCACCGGGACAAGGAGGTAGAGCGTGCTCATGCCCTCCGGAGCGAGCGACGGATCAGTCACGCAGGCGTTCTGCACGTACATCGATGGGTCTTTCGTGAGCACGTGCCGCTGCTCGATGTCGGCAAGGTTCTCGCGGTAGTCCTCGGAGAGATAGATCGTGTGATGCGGCACCTCATCAAAGCGGCCCTCAATCCCGAGGTAGAGCATGAAGGTGGAGCAAGAAAAGCGACGTGAGGCGATCCGTCGATCGCTCCACCGTCGCCGCAGCGTATCGGGCACCAGCCTGGTCATGCTGCGAGCAAAGTCAGCATTCATCACCGTGGCATCGGCGTCATAACGTGCTGTGGCCGTCTCAGCCGCCACCACCTTCCGTCCCTCAAAGTGGAGTTTCTCGACAGGAGTGTCGTAATGGATCTCAACCCCCATCTCTGAGGCGATCCTGGCCATCACTCGTGAGACTTCTCCGCAGCCACCGATCGGATGGTAGACCCCGTGCTCGTACTCCAGAAACGAAAGGATGGAGAACAGACTCGGGCATCGAAAAGGTGACATCCCGAGGTACTTCGACTGGAATGTGAATGCCAGTCGGACCCGCTCATCTGAGAAAAACGTTCCGAGCTCAGCATCGAGACTCTTCCACGGCTTGAGCATCGGCATCAGGCGAACGAGGTCGGGGCTCGCCAGATCAAGCCAACTCTCAAAAGGCTGTTGAAGAAAAGGGGCAAAACGCTCGAACTTGCGGCGATTGGCCGTCATGAAACGCGTGAAGGAGCCGGCGTCGGCTGGGGACAGGGCTGTGACCGCCTGCTCCATCCGTTCGGGATCTGGTGTGGCCAGCAGTTCGCCGCCACCACCGAAAGCAATCCGGTACTGAGGATCGAGCCGGACCATCTCCACCTCGTCCTCGAGGCGGCGGCCACAGGCCTCAAAGATGTCAGCGAGCACCCGTGGATAGAGAAAAAACGTCGGCCCGAGGTCGAACCGAAAGCCTTCAGTGGTCTCGATTGTTGAGGTGCGACCACCCGGTGTTGACTGCCTTTCCAGAACGCGAACACGCAGTCCCGCGTGAGCCAACAGCATCGCCGCGGCGAGTCCGCCGGGGCCTGCCCCGATAATATTAACCGTCTGCGTCATCCGCTCTCCCGCACGACATCTCGAACATTTCTGCGTCCGAGTCTAACTGTCGTCGGCACCATACCGCACGACACTATAGGAGGAGCGCCAGAGCGGTCAAGCAGAAGCGTCGGGCTCGTTGAGACCACGACTCGTCGGCGGCACGCTCGTCGGCTGTCCACCACGAATGAGCCTGTTCACCGCGAGTGAACGAGCAGATTCGTCAGCGACCGTGCCAACAACGACGTCTGGCACGGCATCGAAATAGGACGGCGTCGAGCGGAACAACGCCTTATGGCACGACGTAGGTGACTGGGACGGTCTCGTAGGAGAGACGACGGCCGAAGAGACCGCGACGAACGGGCACTGTTGCCACGCCTGGCACGGTGTAGCCGGTGGCAACGGTCGGTGTGTAGGCCACGGTCACCGGGACCGCGACTGACGAACTGACCACGGCGGCAGGCGATGCAACCGGCGCGTAGTAGCTCGTGACGGCTAGCGAACTGGATGGAACGGCTGCCACGACAGGCCGAGCGACCGTGACCGGGACGGCAGCGGCTGGAGCGAAGCCAGCCACCGGAACGACTGGAGGCGAGAAAGCTGTCACCGCGGCATAGTTGCCGGCCGGCCGATAACTCGAGACGTACGGACGCGACGCGACGACTGGTGTTGTGGCGATCACTGGGCTGCCCACCGTCACCGGACGGAGCGTGTCGTAAACAATTACCTGTGCATCGGCTGCCCGGCCGGCGGTCAGCGTCGCGATCACCGCAATCAGCATTAGGCTGAGTTGGGCACCCACGCCATGCAAGGATCGCCTTGCCATGGTTGGGCAGAAAATGGCGTCGCTATCAGGCTGGGATGACCGCATGGAGAATGTCCTTTCGCGCAACTGACAGACAGGAAAGCGGGAAGGCTCCCTGTGCAACTTCATTCAAATCGTACGTTCAGCGGTCCACATTCGCAATCCAATGCCCCCGCGAAGGGGGTGTTTGTTTGGCCTGGTGGTGCGTCAGCTATCCATCACTTGGGGGCACGCAGACCACGCTCTTCGCGACGGTGGACGGCTCGGTTTCTCTGCGGCGTTGACGGGAAGATGGTGGTGGGTGGACAACTCTCGGAGGATGATGCGGCAGACGGGATGCCGATGGCCGCACGTCAGCGGGCGACATCTTGATGAGCGATGCGGTGAAAGGCGACACCTTGGTTGAGAGCACACAGCTACGGTGGTCCGCGTCCTCGCCGGCCGCATCGCTGCGAATCCTTCTGATTGTTCGCATCCTGACAGTGCTCAATGACAACCTTGCCCGTTGGCTGGTGATCGGCCTGGGGAAGCATGCCGCTGATCAGGTTGGGAGTTCCCATGCGGCGGTGCTCGCGATTGGCACTGTGGTGTATGTTCTGCCCTTCATCCTGCTGGCCTGGCTGTCTGGCTGGCTGGGCGATCGACTGGCAAAGCGATCTGTGATTGTCGCTGGCAAGTTCGGTGAAATCGTGATCGCAATCACAACTGCGGGGCTGGCTGCCTGGGGCGCGGATGCGGGGCCGACCCTTGCGGGTATTCCTCTCGGGCTCTGGCTCTTGATGGGAGCGACCGGCCTGTTTGCGGTGCAGACGACCCTGCTCAACCCCAGCCTGATTGGCACGATTCGTGAGATCGTGCCTGCCGAGAGGCTCGCTGCGGCCAACGGACTCTTTGCGATGGCCTCGCTCGCGGCAACGCTCGTTGGCATGGCGGCCGGCAACTGGCTCGCCGACCTCACCTGGGTGGATCCAGGGGGAGACGCGTCTCTTGGCCACGCTCTCCCCGCGGCCAGTGGACTGATTGGTGTGGCCGCCGTGGGCTCCTTAGTGGCGTTGCGGCTGCCTCGAGTGCCTCCGGCTGATCCGTCGGCAGCCCCACCTTGGAATGTGCTTGCCAGGACGTCGGCTGACATCAGGCGGCTGGTGTCTTCGCCCCAGCTGGGTGGGGCAGCGGTTGGGATCGTGGTGTTCTGGGCGGTGGCCGCGGTCGCTCAGCTGAATGTCGACCAGTACGCAGGCGAGTCGGGAGCGACGACCCAGAGCGAGGTCGTGCCCCTGTTGGTGGCCCTCGTGAGTGGTATCGGGATTGGCAGCCTTGTGTCGGGAAAACTCTCGACGCGAGGCATTGAAAAGGGTTCCCGGGTAGACCTTGGGTTTGTGCCGCTGGGGGCGTGTGTGATGGCGATGGCCTGCTTTGCCCTCGCTGTCTCAAACACTGAGGTGTTCGTCGACGGGACGCCAACGTGGCGGCTGCTGCTGCCGATGCTGTTGCTCGGCCTGCTGGGCGTGGGAGCGGGCATGTTTGATGTGCCTCTGGAGGCCTCGCTCCAGGAGAAGAGTCCGCCGGGCCGGCTGGCCGCGGTGCTCGCATCGACCAACCTGCTGGTGTTCACCGGCATGCTGCTGGCGTCGGTGGGTTATTACGGTCTGCGACTGCCTGTCGGTGAGGGAGAGCTGGTCGAGCCGCTGGTCTCGGCACGTGGTGTGTTTGCCCTGTTTGGCGTCTTGGCACTCGTGCAGCTGGCCGTGTCGGTCTACGCCGCTCCGCGGGCGACGTTGCGCATTCTTGTGCGTGGCCTGGTGCACCTGCGGTATCGGTTTCGGGTCGAACACGACGAACGGGTGCCGCAGGACGGGCCACTCGTCGTGGTCGCCAATCACATCTCATGGCTCGACGGTTTTGTGGTTGTGCTCGCCTGTCCCCGCCCGATTCGTATGGTCGTGTTTGGACCCAATATCCGAGGGCGGTTTCTCCGTATGCTCTCCGATCAGTGGCGATTTATCCTGTTTGATCCCAAGCCGAAGTCGATCGGGCGGGCACTCAAGACCATCCAGGCGGGGCTTGCTGACGGCGACTGCATCGGCATTTTCTGCGAGGGTGGGATCTCGCGAACCGGCCAGATTCTGCCTTTCAAGCGAGGACTCGATTGGATCTTTGGACGCATCGAGGCTCCGATCACACCGCTGTCGATCGATGGCATGTGGGGCAGTACGCTTTCATTTTCTGAGGGAACGACGCTCTCCAGGTGGCCTCGTTGTCTCAGTCGCCGCCAGCTCACCCTGACCTACGGGTCGTGCCTACCTGCCGGCACGCCTCCCGCGGTGGCTCGGCTCGCTCTGCAAGAACTGGCGGGAACCGCGGTCCGCCGTCGGATGCTGACGACGAGGGCGGCTGAACGCGATGTCCGCATCTGGAGCCGCCGCTGCAGCCGGCAGCTCGCGGCGATCGATGAACGAGGTCAGCACCAGTCCGCTGGTGAGGTCGCCCGCAGCTGGCAAGAGTCGGGGCTGCTGGCCACGCTTGCCGGAGAGGGTGTTGGTGGCCTCGACTGGGCGGCAATGGCGGTCACCGCGGAGGCGTTCGATGGCGGCTGTCTGCTCCGCCGCGAAGATGTCCTCCTGAGCACGCTGGATGACGATCATCCGCTTGCCGCACCACTGGGACAGTTTGCCGGGCCGTTGCTCGGACTACGGGCGGTCTGGGCTCCTCATGCCGCTTCGGCGGCAGCCCTCTGTGAGCACGCGTCGGCCAGTTCCGCAACGGTCTGGCTGGCAACCGCCGAGCAGATCAACACACTGCTCTCCGCCGCAGAGATCTGTCTCCCCGCATCCCTTGAAGCCATCGTGGTGCCACTGACCGAATCTGCAAAACTCTCTGCCTTTGAGCAGGCCGCCACAGCAGTCGGCGATCGCTGTGGACTGACGCCTGTGGTCGCGTTCTCACCCGGCCGCTCGGCCGGGCTGCTGGCGATGAACACGCCACCCTCCCGCAACGTGATCGCCCACGAAACCACCTCCAAGCCTGGCACGCTCGGTCGGGTGCTCAACGGCAGCGTCTTCTGGTCGACGGCCGGCCTGCGCCGATCGCTTGCTCTGGCAGACCTCGCCGACGTCGGCGGCTGTGCAGACGGCGAGCCGCTCGTGCTCGGCGCCGGCTTCGCAGGTCCACGTGCCAGTGAACCCGGCCTCGTGGCCTTTGCAATGCCCGGTCTCACCCTCGACGAGGACGCCTTCCTGCACCCGGTGTGAGGCGGAGGGGTCGGTAGGAGCTCGAGGAGCGTTCGAGTTTTTCGCAACTGTGTTGATGCCTGAACTGCCGCAGGAGCCTGCGGCGAAAAAGTCCAGCGACGAGACTTCTACCGCCCCGCAGCCGGTGGTCCGTTCGGGGAGCCCAGTTCTGCTCCCCCGGGCGTTCGCTTCGGCATCCCTGCCTTCGCTCACTCGAGGTATCTCGCTTTCGCCTTCCAGGCTTCGCTCGAAGACCCACGCCGGTGTCACAGCACCGGGCTTCCCCTCACTCGTCGATTGGTCGTGAGGCGGAGGGGACGGTAGAAGCTCGAGGAGCGTTGCGAGTTTTTCGCCACTTTGCTGATGCCTGAACCGTCGTCCGAGTTCACGGCGAAAAAGTCCAGCGACGAGACTTCTACCGCCCCGCAGCCTGGCCCCCAACAAACAGCGTCATGAGCAGCTGCCTCAATGGTGAGGAGAGGGTTTTTTGACGGGCCGAGCGAGCAGGGATGAAAACCGCTCGGGAGCGTGCTATGTTTCTTTAAGTGGGCACCCCTAGCTCAACTGGATAGAGCATCGGTCTACGGAACCGAAGGTTACAGGTTCGAATCCTGTGGGGTGTACTTCTACTTTTCGCGATGCGTTGGGCCGAATGTCCCTTCGCGGTTGTCAGAGGGCTTGGAGGTCATAGCTCCACCCTTGCTGCGTCCCGGGCCGAGTGACCTTGGGGGCTTCCTCATCGCGACGCTAGGCTTCCCTCATGGATGCCTCGCTGCCCACATCGTGCACCGAACGGGATTCCGGTCTACCGGTATCGCCCGTGCGGATTGTCGGCTTTGACCCAGGTCTGAATATCACCGGGTATGGCGTGATTGAGTGCCTTGGGGCTCGGGTCAAACTGGTTGAGGCGGGATGTATCCGGTCGCGAGGTGATGGTCTCGCTGAACGGCTGCTGACAATTCATCGAGGTGTGGCCGAAGTCCTGGAGACCTTTCGCCCTGCGGCGATGGCGATCGAGCAGCTGTTCGTGCATGGGCGTTTTCCCAAGACAGCCATTCTGATGGGGCATGCACGTGGCGTGATCTGTCTGGCGGCCGGTCAGAATGGACTCGTCGTGCATGACTACCTGCCGAACCGCGTGAAGAGCATGCTCACCGGCAGCGGGCATGCGAAAAAGCCGCAGATGCAGGCGGCTGTGCAGCGGGAGTTGGGGCTCGCCAAGCCGCCGTCGCCAGCCGACGCGGCGGATGCCCTTGCTGTGGCGTTGGCCGACTATCACCTTCGTCTCCGGCCGCTGCGGTCGGCGGTTCCTGGAAACATGCGTGCGAGGCCCTGACAGTGATTCGTCGTATTGAAGGTGTTGTAGAGCGGGTGGAGCTCGATCGGGTTGAGCTGGCTGTCGGCCCCTACGTGCATGAGGTGCTCGTACCGGAGATCGTGCGTCGCAGTCTGCTGCAGCGACTCCAGCAAGAGGTTGCCCTCCACACGCTGGAGTATCTCGAGGGGAACCCCACCCGGGGAAATCTCGTGCCGCGGCTGGTCGGGTTTCTGTCTGAGGTCGAGCGAGAGTTTTTTGAACTCCTCTGCGAAGTGGAGAAAGTGGGCGTTCGCAAGGCGCTGCGGGCGATCGTGCGGCCGGTTGCCGAGATTGCGGCCGCGATCGACGAGCAGGACACCAAACTCCTTGCCACGCTACCAGGGATTGGGGCGGCGACTGCTGAGCAGATGGTGGCCAAACTGCGGCGTAAGATGCCGAAGTTCGCCCTGTTGGTTGCCAAAGAAACACCCGGCGATGCACTGTCGGCGGATGTCTTTGGTGAGACGTTTGACGT
This sequence comes from Pirellulales bacterium, assembly GCA_016779265.1. GTDB lineage: Bacteria > Planctomycetota > Planctomycetia > Pirellulales > UBA1268 > M30B53. Next base: position 15,216 of record JADHNY010000015.1, read on the forward strand.
TCTGCGGTCGCTAGGGCACTCCGATTCTGATGCTCGCCGGCTCGTCGATGCCTTGCGAAACGAGAAGAAAAAGGTTCGCGATGTGCAGGAGGCACTTGAGGTCATCTATAGACAGGTGCAGCAGCCCCGCTGACATTGGAAGGGGCTCACGCATGTCGCAGGAATCGACCGATGGATCCTTCAATGACCAGTTTCCGCACACCGTCTGTTGAAGGCGAGGGGTTCTCCGACGGCGACGACCGCGATCTGCGGCCGCAGCGGATGGGAGAAATGATTGGCCAGCGGGCCACGTTTGAGAGGCTCTCGATTGCCGTCGATGCCTCGAAAAAGCGGCAAGAGGTGCTCGGTCACATTCTGCTCGACGGACCGCCCGGCCTCGGCAAAACGACATTTGCGACCTGTATTCCCAACGAACTCGGCACAACACTGCAGATTGCCAGCGGTGCCGCCTTGGCCGCCCCGAAGGATCTACTGCCCTATCTCAGCAATGCCGAGGAGGGGTCGGTCTTGTTTATCGACGAGATCCACCGTCTTCCGGCTGCAGTTGAGGAGTTCCTCTATCCCGCGATGGAAGACTTCCGCATCGACATCACCCTCGGTGACGGTGTCTCCGCCCGCACGATCAACATGCCGCTGAGGCCCTTCACGCTGGTGGGAGCCACCACCCGACCAGGGCTCCTCTCCGCCCCGCTGCGTGATCGGTTCATGATGCGGGAGCATCTCGAGTTTTACACAACCGAAGAACTCGCTGAGATCGTGCACCGCTCGGCAGGCAAACTCTCGGTGCCGATGGACGATCGGTCTGCAGAGGAGATCGCTCGCCGGAGCCGGGGAACGCCCCGACTGGCCAACAATCGCCTTCGCTGGATCCGCGACTACTCCACCAGTCGTGCTCAGTCGAGGCTCGACCTCGAGATCGTCCAGGCGGCGCTCGACATGCAAGGGATCGACTGCCTGGGCCTCGATGCCTTTGACCGTCGGTATCTCGAAACGATCTCGCGGGTCTTCGCTGGGGGCCCCGTGGGGATCGAGGCGATCGCCCACACGATGAGCAGCAGTCCTGACACCCTAGAGGACGACGTGGAGCCCTATCTGCTGCGATGCGAGCTGATAATTCGCACGCCCCGCGGCCGCCGCCTCACGCCCCGAGGCGACGAGCATATCGGTGCTGGACCGCGTGGAGATGGCCAGGGAACGCTTTTTGACAGCGAGTGAACGGGAGCCTGATTGACGCAGGAGCCTTCTGCGGGCTACTCTTTGGGGCTCTCCGGGGCCGGCGCCCCGTGAAGCGGCTTTGCCGCTGTGTCCGTTTGAGTTCCCTCGATCTGAGAATCATTCGATGGCCGTTCCTAGGCGACGTCAAACCAACCGTAAGACCGGGTCCCGTCGGTCGCACGACTTCATCACTCCGAAGCAGTTGACGTTCTGCCCAAACTGCGGCAAAGCGGCTCGGACCCATCGGGTCTGTGACAACTGCGGCTACTACATGGGCCGAATCGCCGTGAAAACGGCTGAGTGAGAGAGGGTGAGCGGCCACGGTGGGTGACAGCGATATGGTCAAGAGCGACGACGTCAGCAGCGACGCCGGCTCTTCAGCAGGTGGGCCGGCCCTGCTCTTTCCCGGGCAAGGTGCCCAATCGGTCGGCATGCTTGGTGAGTGGTCGCAAGGACACGCTGCCTGTGGCGAGCTTTTCGCTATGGCGGCGGACATCCTCGGCTACGACCTCGCGGCAGTCTGTCGCAGCGGCCCGCCGGAAAAACTCAACACCACCGCGGTCAGTCAGCCGGCTTTGCTCGTCACGAGTTTGGCTGCCCTGAAGGTGCTCGAAAGCCGGGACGATTCGCCGCTCTCGAATGTCCGGATGGCTGCTGGGCTTTCGCTTGGTGAGTACACCGCTCTTGTCTACGCAGGCTCGTTGAGTGCAGAAGACGCGATTCGGGTGGTGGCGGAACGCGGCCGGGCCATGCAGGACTGCGCTGAAGCCACTCCTGGCGGCATGGTGGCCGTGCTCGGAATGGAGCGTGAGGCTGTCGCAGAACTCTGCGACGTCTGCCGCGACGGTGACGTGCTCGAGGTCGCCAACGTGCTCTGTCCGGGAAATGTGGTGGCCTCTGGAGATAACGCTGCCTGCGACCGGCTTGAAGCGGCTGCTGCGGAGGCAGGGGCTATGCGGTGTGTCCGGCTCGAAGTCGCTGGCGCTTTCCATACATCACGGATGCAGCCGGCCGTTGAGCGACTGGCTGCCGCTCTCGACTCGGTAAAGATTCATCCCCCCCGGCTTCCCGTGGTCAGTAACGTCGATGCCCGTCCCCACGACGATCCTGCTGAGATTCGGCAGCTGCTCGCTCGGCAGGTCTGTGGTGTTGTGGAGTGGAATTCCTCAATGGACTTCATGCTCGCGGAAGGGGTGGACAGTTTCTGGGAGGTGGGCCCAGGCCGGGTGCTACGGGGGCTGCTGAAGCGGATTGCCCGCAAGGTGCCGTCGCACGGTGCGCTCGACTGAGTTGCACGGTTTGTTCGACAGAGCCGTGCGTTCGACAGAACGGCCCACTCGTCTGAACTGTTGCTGGCCGTGTGGGCTTCAGCTGCCCTCGTCTGGCCCAGTTATTGCTCGATTCACGCCGTGAGTCGGCGTGTGAGATCCTCCGACGGTACGCTATCGTGGGAGAGCCGGTGGCGGATGCTGCCGCCGGCGTGTCCGACTCACCAGCACACGCGAAGGATCAACGCAGGATGGCCGTGAAGAATGAGCCCCCCCAGGCCCGGGTGACCGTCGACCTTTCTGGCCAGGTGGCGATTGTCACCGGAGCCTCCCAAGGCATCGGCCGAGCCGTTGCCGAGACGCTCGCGGCCAACGGAGCAAAGGTTGCTGCTGTGGCGCGGAATGCGGAGAAACTGGCTGCCGTCGTGGCAGCGATCAGTGAAGCAGGCGGAGAAGCTCAGGCGTTCCCCTGCGATGTTTCTGATGCCGATGCGGTCACGGCAACGGTCGACGCGGTTGTTGAAGCGTTCGGCAAAGTCGACATTCTCGTGAACAACGCCGGTATCACTCGCGACACGCTGCTGCCCCGCATGGGAGACGACGAGTGGGATCAGGTGATCGCCACCAACCTCCGCGGGCCTTTTCTGTTTATGCGAGCGGCAAGCCGACCGATGATGCAGCAGCGATACGGCCGGATCGTCAACGTGGCGAGTGTGTCTGGGATGATCGGTAATCCCGGCCAGGCCAACTACTCGGCGTCGAAGGCGGGCCTGATCGGCCTGACTCGCACGGTGGCTAAGGAGTTGGCAGGACGCAAAATCACCGTGAATGCGGTCGCTCCTGGGTTTATTGGCAGCGAAATGACCGATGCCCTTGGCCCAGCTCTTCTGGACGAGGTGAAGAAGCGAGTGCCTGCGAAGCGTCTTGGTGAGGCTCGAGAAATTGCCGACACGGTGCTCTTCCTGGCCTCGCCCTCAGCGAGCTACCTCACCGCCCAGGTGCTGGTGGTCGACGGAGGCTTGATCGGGTAGGAATGCCTGTGAAACCGGGCTCTGCAGGGAGTGCCGACGGTCTGGACAGTCTCGGGAGTAGCGGGTATATCTGCCTGCGTCACGCGCTGGTCGGGCACGGCATCTCGCCTGTCAAAGAGGTGGTGTTTTTCGTTGCTTTCGCGAACACCATGCGGCAGGATTCGCAGTTGTTCGCAGGAGCTCTTGGCACCGCTATCTCGCGGCATTCGTGTCGTAGGATGTCGGTAGAGATATTTGGACTTCGCTGGCGGTGATTGTGGACCGCCACTGCACGTAACGACCAAACGCGACACGAGGAGACAACACGTGGCATCAGTTCAGGAACGAGTGATTGAGATCGTGGCTTCCCAGTTGGGTGCCAACAAGGACCAGATCACTCCCGAGACGTCGTTCATCAATGATCTCGGTGCAGATTCGCTCGACACTGTTGAGCTGGTCATGGAACTCGAGGAAGAGTTCAAGATCAACATCCCTGACGATGCGGCTGAGAAGATTCAGACTGTCGGTCAGGCGGTTGAGTTCATCGAGAAGAGTCAGGCCTGATCACGTCTTCGTGATTGGCGATGGGGCCGTCCGTTGTCGGCCCCCGAAACCGCGGTTTGGATTGAGCTGGCAGGATGAAGCGTCGTGTCGTGGTGACGGGCTTGGGAGTGGTGACGAGCCTCGGTCGAAAGGTCGACACGTTCTGGGAGCGGGTCGTTCGCGGTGACAGTGGTGTTGGGCCCATCACTCTGTTCGATGTGAGTGGCTATCGCGTGCAGTTCGGTGGACAGGTGCCGTGGGAGCCGGAAGGCGAGGGCATCGCATCACCGAAGGAACTGCGGCGGCTCGACCGTTTCACGCAGTTTGCTTTGGCGAGTGCGACCGACGCGGTCACAGATTCAGGGATCGACTTCTCGAAAGAAGATCCGTTCCGCTGTGGCGTGGTTGTCGGCTCCGGCATCGGTGGTCTTGCCGAGTTTGAAACGCAGCACGAGCGTTTGCTGATGAAGGGCATCGATAAGGTTTCACCCTTCACGATCCCGAAGCTGATGGTCAACTCCGCGAGTGGTCACGTTTCCAGCAAGTATGGCATCAAGGGGCCGAACACCGCCGTTGCCACCGCCTGTGCAAGTGCAGCGAACTCGATCGGAGAGGCTCTGCGGACGATCCAGACGGGTGATGCCGACGTCATGATCACCGGCGGGAGCGAGGCTGCCCTGACTCCGATGGGGCTCGCTGGCTTTCAGAATATGCGTGCCCTCTCGTTCCGCAGTGATGCACCGCAGCAGGCAAGCCGCCCGTTTGATGCTGATCGCGACGGTTTTGTGCTCGCTGAAGGTGCCGGCGTTGTGGTCATCGAGGAGCTGGAGCATGCCCGTGCTCGCGGCGCTCGGATCTACGCGGAGCTTTTGGGCTACGGTGCCAGTGGTGATGCTGGCCATATCACGCAACCGGATGAGCATGGCACCGGGGCCGCTCGGGCGATGAGCATGGCCCTACGGGACGCTGCCCGTTCGCCGCACGATGTGCAGTATGTCAACGCGCACGGCACCAGCACGCCGCTTGGCGATAAGGCGGAAACGGCGGCGATCAAAAAGGTGTTCGGTGAACATGCCACTTCGCTCGCGGTCTCCAGCACCAAGAGCCAGTTGGGCCACACGCTCGGCGCCTCGGGTGGTATTGAACTTGTGGTCTGTGCCCTGACGCTGACCCGCGGTGTAATCAGCCCCACGATCAATCTGGAAAATCCGGATCCTGCCTGCGATCTCGACTACACGCCGAATGTTGCTCGGGAGGCAACGGTCGATCTGGCCATGAGCAATAGTTTCGGCTTCGGAGGGCACAACGCCTCCTTGCTGCTCGGTCGGTTTTCCGGCAGCTAAGCCCGTGCGACGCGTCAGGTCAGCGAACTCGCCTTGCGGGCCCTGCCCTGCTCTGCCTACCGTGCCACGCCAGTCTGGAGCGTGCAGCGTATGGGTCGAGCCCTTTTCTTCGCATTCATAGCCGTCGGGATCACAGCCGTGACGGCCGCCGCGGAATCGCCAACGTCTGCGGCTGGGCCTGGTCTGCAGACCGTTTCGGTCGCCCCCACTGCCTGGGCTGATGGCACATCGCTGCCGAGCGAAGACGGGCAGCAGCTGCAGACGTACGACATCTCCCCGTTTGTCGACCAGGCCGGTGTGGGCAGCGAGAAGCTGGTGGTCGATTGGGTACTGCAAGAAACGGGCTATCCAAGCTGGCATGGCGGGCAGCTCGCGGCACTCGCAGCGAATGGCACCACGCTCACCTGTTTTCACACGCCGCAGATGCAGTCCCGAGTGGCCGATGTGGTGCAACGGTTTGTGGGGGATGCTGCGGCTCCGCATCGCTTTCTGGTGCGTGTTGTTGGTGTGGGGAGCCCGTCGTGGCGAGGTGATGTCGCGGCTGCCATGACGCCACTGCCAACAACCACGCCAGGCGTGCAGGCCTGGATGATGCCGCGAGAGTCTGCGGCGTTGGTTCTGGCAACCCTTCGCGGCCGAGTCGATTTTCGAGAAGTGCCCACCGGGCCAGTGCTGGCTGCGAATGGCCAGCCTGCTGTGATTTCGGGAGGCCGGCGACGTTCGTATGTGCGGGATGTCGCCACAGGCATTCCGGCTGCTCCCGGCTGGCAGCCGGTGACCAGTGGGTGCGATGAGGGGCTCTCGGTGGAAGTGCAGCCGCTGATGACGTCGGACGGCACGGCAGTGGAGGCGATTCTCCGCTGCCGGATCGACCAGATTGAGCGGATGGCCACGGTGGCTGTGGCTGTGCCTGCGGCACAAGGTGGGAAGGTGGAGATTGAGGTGCCGCAGTCCTCGTCAGTGCGGGTTGGCGAACGATTTCGATGGCCAGCTACGCAGGCGCTTGTGATCGGCCTCGGGCTGGTGCCCTGGCCGGTGCCGGATCCTGAACGGCCTGGTGGGCCAACGCTGCTCCCTCCGGCGGCGTTGCGGATGGACGTCATGGTGATCGTCGAGCCACGGCTCGCGTCTGCCGCAGCCGTCGCGAGTGGATCCTGAGCAGTGATGTCTGCATCTCGACAAGACATGAACGCCGCCGGCAGCCTATACTTCGCGGCCTCTCAGCAGCGAAAAGCCCCTCTGGCTCATGTGGGCATGCGGGCGGTTTCGGGCTGGCGCAGAGTCCCGGCGGGCCATCGAGCGATGCTCAGGCGACTGCCTGATGAGATGGGACGCGGTGTTGAGGCGATGAACGTCGGTTCCCCGGCGTAATCATATGAGAGAACCCTGGATAGGAAACGGTGCATGAGTTCGTCCGCACAGCGGCGCGTCGTGGTCACGGGCATGGGGGTGGTGAGCCCTCTCGGGCTCGACCTCGAGAGTGTGTTTGAGGCGTTGATGGCTGGCCGAAGTGGCGTGGCGGAAATCGCCGCGTTTTCAACGGCAGGGCTGCCGTTGCACCACGGTGGCGAGGCCACTGAGTTCACCGGAGATATTGCCAACTACGGTCCGCTGCAGAGCGATCAAAAGCGGGCGATTCGTAAGGGGCAGAAGGTGATGTGCCGCGAAAGCCAGATGGCAGTCGCGGCGGCGCAGCGGGCGCTGCAAGACGCTGGCATTCAAAGTGGGGAACACAATCCGCCGCGGTTTGGCTGCGTGTTTGGCTCCGATTACATGCTCACCCTGCCCGGTGATTTCACGACGTCTGTGGCGAACTGCCGGGGCGACGATGGCAGCTTTGCGTTCGATAAATGGGGGGACGAAGGGCTGTCTCGGATGGCGCCACTGTGGCTGCTTCTCTACCTTCCGAACATGCCCGCGAGTCACATTGCGATCTACAACGATCTGCAGGGGCCAAGCAACTCCGTCACGATGCGTGAGGCGAGCGGACACCTCGCTGTCGGCGAGGCTGTCAGCACGATCCAGCGGGGGCAGGCAGATGTCATGCTGGCTGGGGCGACCGGTACCCGGATTCATCCGATGAAGACCGTGCATGCCCTGCAGAGCTGCCAGGTGGCGACAGGAAATGGTGATCCTGCAACCTGGAGTCGTCCGTTTGACGCCGGGCGTTCTGGCATGGTGCTTGGCGAAGGTGCAGGTGTGTTTGTGCTGGAGGAGCTCGAGCATGCTCGGCGTCGTGGTGCCACGATTCATGCCGAGGTCTTGGGACATGGCGCGCGAACAGCCTGCAACGCTCGTTGCATTGGCGATGACCGCCAGGCGATCAGGCTCTCGTTGGGGCGGGCTCTGGAGATGGCCGGCCTGTCTACGACGGATATCGGTCATATTCACGCCCGTGGCGTGAGCACAACGCTCGGCGACCGAGGGGAGGCCGCCGCCCTGCAGGATCTGCTTGGTGATGCGGTGGCGTCCATTCCAGTGGTGGCCGCGAAGAGCCACATGGGCAACCTCGGGGCGGGGAGCGGCATGGTTGAAATGGCGGTCAGCGTGGCGGCGATGCAGAAGAAGACGCTTTTCCCCTTGCTCAACTTCGAATCGGCCGATCCGGAGTGCCCGATCGTCCCGGCGCGTGGCGGTGAGGCTGCTGGTGATGTCTGCCTCTCGGTTTCCGCGACCCCTCAGGGGCAGTCGGCGGCTGTCGTGCTCGGACGCTGGAATGGCGAGGAGAGCCTGGGGTGAGACGTAGCCCGCGATAGCCGTCGCTGTGGCTTGACAACCCATCAGGGTGGCCGTACGGTGCGATATTCCGGCCCATGGGGCCGGATCGGGTTGGTACCGCTGGCTGCGGTCCTGGGACAGAGGGTTTAGCTCCTAGGAAAACCGTCGAAGTGCCTCGCAAGAGGTGCTCGGCGTTCATGACGTGAAGAGCGTCGGCAAAGCCGGCATACTGCCCGGCTCGACGTCCTCGTCCTATGTGGGCTCTCAGTTGGTTGGCGGTGTCGCCAGCGTTCGAGGGCTAAACCACGGGAGCGCCATGAAGCCCGACGAAATTCTTCGCGTTGTAGACGCGATCCACCGCGACAAAAACATCGACAAAGAGATCGTCTTCGGCGCGATCGAGTCGGCTCTCGTCACGGCGTTGACCAAGCAGTACGGCGAGAACGCGGAGATCGCGATCTCGATCGACCGGAACAACGGCCGTGTCAGCGGAACGCACGACGGTGTGGAGATTGACACCCAGGAGTTATCGGGGCGGATCGGCGCCCAGACGGCCAAGCAGGTGATCATTCAGAAGATCCGTGAGGCCGAGCGGGACGCGATTCACGACGAGTATGAGGAGCAGGTTGGTTTCATGGTGTCGGGTGTCGTGAGTCGGCACGAAGGTGCTATGGCCACGGTGTCTCTTGGCGGCACGGAGGCGATCCTGCCCCGTAGCGAGCAGATTCCCGGCGAGTCCTATCATCCCAACGAGCGGATTCGGGCCACGATCTTCGAGGTGCGGAAGCAGGGCAGCCGCGTGAAGATCATCCTGTCGCGGATCAGACCGCAGCTTGTTCAGCGTCTCTTTGAGCAAGAGATTCCTGAGATTGCTGATGGCGTGATCGAGATTCGTGCGATCTCCCGCGAGCCTGGCTACCGCAGCAAAGTTGCCGTGATCAGCTCTGATGCTCGGGTCGACTGTGTGGGAGCCTGCGTCGGTGTCCGCGGGAACCGCATTAAGAACATTGTTGAAGAACTTGGTGGCGAGCGGATCGACATCGTTCGGTGGAGTGACGACCTGCAGGTGCTCGTCCCCAACGCCCTCCAGCCGGCCGAAGTTGACGAGGTGATCCTCTGTCAGATGCTCGGTCGCGGCATCGTTCTGGTGCGGGAGGATCAGCTCTCGCTGGCGATCGGTCGACGTGGTCAGAACGTGCGGCTTGCGAGCAAGTTGTGCGGCTGGGACATCGAGATCATGACTCGTGATGAGCTGGATCAACAGATCGAGAAGGCGGTCGAAGGCTTTGCATCGATTGAAGGCCTTGAGCCTGACGTGGCAGAACGGCTAGTCGGGGAAGGCTTCCTGTCGTACGACGATCTTTCGGTGATTGAGCCGGAAGATCTGATGGAGATGGGCGGTCTCTCTGAGGAAGCGGTCGATGCGATCGTGACCGAGGCCGAGCGTCGCGCCACGATCGCTGAGGAGGCTGCGGCTGATCAGCGGCGTCGCCAGCGGGAGCAGGAGCAGCTCGAGGCTACTGCTGCAGCGGTGGCAGTTGAGGCCCCGTCCGAGGAGGCAGCTGCTCCGGAGGCCGATGACGCCGAGCCAGAGTCTTCCGAGGATTCAGAAGAATCGCAGCCTGAAGAGCCATCGGCAGGAGAGGTCCCAGACGCGGAATAGCCGCATAGGACAGGGGCCGTTAGCTCGATTCTACTGAATCGAGCTAACTGTGAGCCGGTGTGCGGCAGATGGATTCGATTTTTCGGGCATGTGAATGATAGACTACGGGTTCAGGATAAGGACTCCCGAGGTGGAAGAGGTGAGGCACGTGACAGGATGAGCGGACCATGCACGACGTCGTGAAGGTGTCGGCACGGGTGTCACCGTGGTGGTCGCGATGCAAGTGAGCAACGCGACATCGTGGAGAAAGGGCATCCCTTGCGACGGTATGGGGCTCGCAGCCCGTCTGCAGACGCAGGCGATGATGCGACCCAGACGGTCAGGTTCAGGATTCCTGGTAGCGAAACCTGATTGCCACACGGCAATCACCGGTTTGGCCTGTGGGCATGCCCACGCCGCCGACGCAACGGGAGAACTGCTGCAGCCGAATGTTCGGTTCAGCAGGGATCGACAACAGGGTGATCTGAGACTGGATGAGCGGTTGGCGTTGGCTGGTGTTGCTAGCGACGTCGCCGGAAGGGTAGCGAGTGGCAGTTCGTATTTACACGTTGGCCAAGGAGCTAAAGCTCGACAGCAAAGAGCTGGTCGAGTTGTGCTCCCGTGCTGGTATCCACGACAAGGGGTCAGCCCTCGCCAGTCTCAGCGACGAGGAAGTCGCGAAGCTGCGGGAGTTCATGTCGGCGAAGTCCAAGCCGCCGGAGCGTCCGTCGGTCGCTCAGGCTGCCGTCAAACCGCCCGCCGCCGAAAAGGCGTTGCGTCGCGAGGACTACATCGCGCCGACCGGCGTCACGGGCCGGGCGTCGAAGCCCGCCGTGAGGCCCTCGGCGACTCCGCCTGTTCGGCACTCTTCGAAGCCGCCTGTTGAGCGGTCATCTACGGCCACGCCGAAGGTCGACGTGGGCACACCGTCCGCCCTTCCTCAGCCCCCAGTGCCGACGGCAGTCAGGCCGGAGGCTCCCCTGCCGAAGTCGCCTCCGCCAGCCAGTGCTGCTCCTCCCGTGCCAACGCGTCCGCCGCGTCAACCTCTACCTCCACCGATACGTCGGGTCGGGGAGCTGCGAGCTCAAAACACTGGTGAAGACAAGCCTCGACCGACGGTGAAGCCCAAGTCGGTGTCGCGGCCAGCTCCGAGGCCGGCGTTTAAGCTTGCTCCGATGCCTGCAGCAAAGAAGCCTGTGGCACGAACAAGCCAGGAGCCCGCTCCGCAAAAGCCGGACGTCAAGCTTCCTCTCGACGCGATCAGGAGCGCCAAGGCTGGCGGTGCGAAGCCGCTCGCTGAGCACATGCGGAAGCATGAGCAGCGGCAGGCAGACGCCGGACGGCCGCGTCCAGGTGGTGTGCGTGGTGGCGAAGCCAGCCCGCCTCCGCTGATGGAGGCAGGCGGCAGGCTTCGCCGGTCGCCGCAGGGGAAAGGCCGAAGCGATGGTGGTGACCTGCTGGGCGGTCGCGAAGTTCGTCAGCTCGCTCGCAAGAGAACAACCGGCCGTCGTGGGCGTTTTGGAGAAGAAGACGATCGCGGTATGCGTCGCCGTCGCCCACAGCGGCAACGAAGGACGGTGTCTACAGCGGCACCTCGCAAGACCAATGCGTCGCTTCAGGTGCCCTGCACCGTCCGCGCATTCTCGGAGGCGATTGGGCTGGCTGCCAGCGAAGTCCTCAAGCGGCTGCTCAACTTTGGCATGGAGACGATGCCAAGCATCGGTATGTCGCTCGATCGCGACATGGTCGAACTCCTGGCTGCTGAAATTGGTGTCGAACTCGACATCAAGACGCCAGAAGACCTTGAGCAGGATCTGATCGCCGGCTTTGAAGCTGTCGAAGAGGATCCCGCACTGCAGCAGCCGCGTCCGCCAGTTGTGACGTTCCTCGGCCATGTCGACCATGGAAAGACGTCGCTGCTGGATCGCATCCTTGGGATCGACGTGGCGGCAGGGGAAAGTGGTGGTATCACGCAGCATATTCGGGCCTACACCGTGACGCGTGACGAGAATAATCATGCGATTAAGTCCGTCACGTTTGTCGATACTCCTGGCCACGAAGCCTTTACGCAGATGCGTGTTCGTGGTGCCAACGTGACCGACTGTGCGGTGATCGTGGTGGCGGCAGACGACGGTCTGATGCCGCAGACCGAAGAAGCGATCAGCCATGCTCGGGCGGCGAACGTGCCGATTGTGGTCTGTATCAACAAGATCGACCTGCCTGGGGCGGATGTCGACAAGATCTACCAGCAGCTTGCGGCGAACGAGCTTCTGCCGAGTGAGTGGGGTGGCGAAACTGAGGTGGTCAAGACCAGCGCCCTGACCGGCGAAGGTGTTGAGGATCTGCTTGAGACCCTGCTGACGATCGCAGAACTGCACGACCTGCGGGCAAACCCAGATCGTGATGCCGCGGGAGTCTGCCTCGATGCATCTGTTCATGAGGGCCGCGGTGTGGTGGCCTGCTTGATGGTGCAGAAGGGCACACTCAAGGTGGGGGATGCGGTCGTCTGTGGCGAGGCGAGTGGTCACGTCAAGTCGATGACCGACACGCTCAACCGACGTCAACGACTCACCGAGGCTGGACCGTCACGGCCGGTGTTTGTTGCCGGTCTGGATACGGCCCCTGCCCCGGGCGAACGGTTCTATGTTGTCGAGTCGATCGCCAAGGCCCGTGAAGTGGCTGTGAAGAGAACGGACCTGCGTCGTGAGTCGCACCTGTCGAAGCAGCCGGTGCATGTCACGCTTGAGAATCTGTTTGACCGTCTCGACACCGACAAGACTCCGATTCTGAACCTGATTATTCGTGCGGATGTGCGGGGTTCGATCGAGGCCATCCTCAAAGAACTTGAGAAGCTTGAGCATCCCGAGGTTGGGGTTCGCGTGTTGCAGTCCATGGTCGGTGGGATTACAGAAGCGGACGTCGCCTTGGCAGACGCTTCCGATGCCGTGATCATTGGCTTCAACGTCGCTCCCGATGAGCGGGCCCGTTCTGCGGCGGAAGATCGTGGCGTTCAGATCAAGCGGTACAGCATTATCTATCAGGTCACCGACGACCTGCGAAATGCACTTGAGGGCATGCTTGCCCCTGAGCGACGTGAAGCAGAACTGGGGCGAGCCCTGGTGCAGCGAACCTTCTCGATCAGTCGTTTTGGTGTGATCGCAGGATGTCGCGTGATTGGCGGCATGATCTACCGCAATGCTCGGATGCGTGTGGTACGCGACAGCGTGGTGGTGGGTGACTACGCCATCGATTCGCTGCGGCGAGAAAAGGATGACGTGCGAGAGGTCCGAGACGGCCTCGAGTGCGGCATTAAGCTCGCCGGCTTCAACGATATCAAGGAGGCGGACATCCTCGAGTGCTATCGCATCGAGGAGGTCGCCCGAACGCTCTCGTGAGGCCACCAGCGTGAGCACGAGACGACTCCTTAAGGCTGCCGAAGCAGTTCGTGAAGTGGTGAGTATGGCCATACTCACGGCTGTCCGTGACCCGCGAGTGCGGGATGTGACCGTGACGCGGGCCGAGATGGCCCCCGATATGCGGTCAGCGACGGTCTATGTTTCTGTGATGGGGAGCCCGGCCAAACAGCAGACAGCGCTCCGCGGGCTGGCAAACTCCGCAGGCTTCTTGCAGTCGCGGATCGCTGACTCGATCGAGACACGCTACACGCCGAAACTGCGGTTTGAACTCGATAAGGGCGTCAAGCACGCTTTGGAAATTGACCAGATGCTTCGCGAGGTGTTGCCTCCGGAGCCCGTCGCAGCTGAGAGCGGTTCTCCGACTGGGCTTGATGCGACTGGGCCTGATGCGACTGGGCCCCATGCTGCTGAGGCGGAGACTCAAGACGGTGCGGATGAGCCGGATGACGCTCAGGGAAAAGAAACTGGTGACGGGGCGGAGGCTGATGAGTTCAGCTGAGCGTTGCAGACACCGCTCGGGCGACATCACGTCTGGTGGCATTATGGCGTGACGTCAGCCGCAACTGGAACGAGACAGGATTCGGATTCGCTGGAATCACAGGAACAGGCATGTCAACACAGACACGTACCAAGCAACTCACCAAACTGCAGAAGGTGCTCAAGCAGAACTACAAGGCTGTTGCGCCCGACACCGGTCGCCCGGTGCTTGAACAGGCCCTGTTTGCATGCTGCCTTGAGAACGCAGGCTATGAGGCGGCAGAAAAGGCTTTTGCCCAACTCGGTGAGAACTACTTTGACCTCAATGAGGTGCGGGTCACGACGGTTGCTGAACTTGCGGAAGCGCTCCAACAACTGCCAAACCCATCGCATGCCGCGCTCTCGCTGCGACGTGTGCTGCAGACGGTATTTGAATCCACCTACAGCTTTTCGCTCGACCATGCCAAGAAGGGATCGATCGCCAACGGTATTAAGACGTTGCAGGCCCTGCAGGGTGTGCCGGGCTTTGTGACCTCGTTTCTTGTCTCAACAGGGCTTGGCGGCCATACGATCCCGCTTGACGACGGAGCCCTCGCAGTGCTCTGGCTGTCAGGCTTGATCACGCAGGAAGAGTATGACTCTCGGACAGTTGCCTGGCTTGATCGTGCCATTCCCAAGAAGGACGGCAAGGAGTTCTCGTCGTTGTTGCACCAGTTTGGGGCTGATCTTCTTGCCAGCATCCATTCGCCTGCGATCCGCAAACTGATCCTGAGCATCAACCCGGATGCCAAGGACCTGTTTCCAAAGCGTGGGGCGACGCTCGTGCCGCCGAAGCCGGCCGCTGATGCTCCGGGTATCGAAGCAGGGCCATCGGAAGACCATCGCCCAGCAGGTCCGCAGGCGGCCGCGAGGCCAGTTGGAAAGACGCCTATGCCTCCGCCCGGCGCTGGGCCCAAGCGGACTGCGGACGGAAAGTCGGGCAAGTCGGGGCCGAAGCCGTTTGTGGTGAAGCCCAACATGGCGAGGCCGCTCACGATCAAGCCCGAGACGGCTCCACCTGCCGCAGAAGAAGCGGCTAAGCCTGCTGCAAAGAAGGCTCCGACGAAAAAGAAGGCCCCTGCGAGTAAGTCTGAAGCAAAGAAGGCACCTGCAAAGAAGGCACCTGCAAAGAAGGCACCTGCAAAGAAGGCTGCCGTGAAGAAAGCCGAGCCGAAGAAAGTCAAGAAGGCGACTGCTGCCAAGAAGAAGCCTGCTGCGACCAAGGCGAAGAAGGCCGGTGGCAAAGTGGCAACGGCCAAGCCGAGGAAGCCTCGGTAGTCCGCAAAGACAGACAGCCCCAGCCTCGGGCAGGAGAGAACGCAGATGGCAGGACATTCCCATTGGGCGAATATCGCCCGCAAAAAGTCTCTTGTTGATGCCAAGCGAGGCAAACTCTGGAGCAAACTGGCCAAGGCGATCATCGTGGCTGCCAAGCATGGCGGTGCAGATCCGGATGCGAATCTCAAGCTTCGCTATGCGATCGATGCGGCGAAGGCGGTCAGCATGCCGAAGGAGAACATCAATCGGGCCATCAAGGCCGGGACTGGCGAACTCAAGGGTGGCAACCTCGAGGAGAGCATCTACGAGGGCTACGGCGCTGGTGGGGTGGCAGTGCTCTGTGAGATTCTGACCGATAATCGCAACCGAACGGCTCCGGAGATCCGCAAGATCTTTGAGATGTGTGACGGCAAGCTGGGAGCCACTGGCTGCGTCGGCTGGATGTTTGAACGGCGAGGTCTGGTGCGACTTCCCCTGGCCGTCTGCGATGAGGAGCGGCTCCTTGAACTCGCTCTCGAAGCGGGCGCTGAGGATGTGGCACGTGGCGACGAGCAGTGGGAGGTCCGTTGTGAGCCTTCTGCCATGACCGGTGTCACCGACGCTCTCAGTGCTGCTGGCCTTGCGGTTGATTCCAGTGAAATCGTTCGGGAGCCAACCAACACCGTCGACGTTGAAAGCCCTGAGGAAGCGAGAAAGGTTCTCGATCTGGTGGAGCGGCTTGATGATCACGACGACGTGCAGAGCGTCGCAGCCAACTTCAACATTCCCGACGAGGCGATGGCCGCACTCGGGGAAGGGTAGTCAGGACGTGGGCCCGCAGAAACCAGTCACCGCGACTCAGACGGGTGGGCAACGGCCGGCCAGTATTCGTCAAAATCAAACGACGGGCTGTTGTCGAGGTCGTGGCACTCCAAGCAGTTGTTGACCGCTCGTTTCCGTCCTTCGGGCGTGGCGATGTCGAGGGTGAGTTCTGAGCGGAGGCGATCCTGCTCGATCTCGCTGGCGATGACATCCCCCGCTTCAACGGCTGCGTGTGCTGCAGCTGGGCCGTGGCAGTTTTCACAGCCTTGATGGGCGAGATGGGGAGTCTCTGCACGACTGAGGAAGCCACCTTCGTAAGGTTCGAACTTCTGCGGAACCCATCCAACAACATGGCATGAGAGGCACTCGGGGTCGTGATCGCGGTTCGGGACTGCCTCTTCGAGTGTGACCAAAGCGGAGGCGTGCGCTGAGTCTTTCCAGACGTCGTACGCAGCGCTGTGACAGTCGGCGCACGACTCGCTGCCCGCAAATGTGCGACCACTCGGGTGACGTGAGGTCCCAAGCCTGAGGCCTTTCAGGCCGAGGGTTTCCAGTTGCAGTTGGTAGTTGGCCAAGAGCTGAATCATCTCGTCAGACTCCCCCCAGCGGGCATCGAGGGGAATCCGTTGTGTGAGAAACGGACGGCCAGAGCTGCTCTTCTGCACCGGCTGGAGTGCAGACGAGGCCGCAGCTTCTGCGTCGGTGAAGAATGCCACCGCGACTGCGTACATACCTTTGTGGCCGAGTTCCACCAGCACGCCGGTCTCGTCGGTCAACGAAGGGGGAATCATGGGAGGCTCGTCGCCACCGCCGGCCGTGACAACGATGTCGAACTGAGGGAATGCCTCCGCGAGTCGTCGGCTCTCGGCGGGAGATGTGAAGGCCAGCAGGATCTGGTGATCGCAGTTCGCAGCGGTCATCTGAGGTGCAATATCGGCGAGTGCCTCAGCAGCCGACACCATCTCAAGCGAGTCGTTGCGAATCGTCTTGGCTTCCTGGTCTCCCAGCACGCTGGTGATGCCAAGGGTCAGCCCCCCTGCTTCGACAATCTGAAACCGCGGCGTGATCCCCGCGTCGAGCCCGAGCAGGCCGACGTTCGCACTGACAAACGGAGTCTCTCGATCACCCACGGCCGCAACTGCAGCAATCAGTTCTTCAGCTGGGAGACGAAGATCATCCGGGCCGAACCCAACGGCTGAGTAACCCATGTCACGAAGCCCATCGGCGACCGACTGAAACTTCACCTCGGCCTGTCGCCCAAAGCGGCGGACCTGGTTGCCCAGGTCGACCGAGACAAGCGGCCAGCCAGCATTGGTGATCGCTCTGAGCAGGTTCTGGCGGCGGCTGAGGCCACCTTTCTGGTTTTCCTTGCCTGCACATCCACATGGCTCAACGTACCCGTTGAGCTCGCCAGTAAGGATCACCACGGCTTGGGGCTTTGGCCAGCCGACGAAGATTGAGCCATTCTTTTGTTGAAAGGCCTGTGCAACGCTGTCGCTGGTGTCCGGACCACGGTCGGGTAAAGCCTCGGCCGCAGCGTTCATCCCATTGAATACGGCCCACGAAAGAATGCAGGCGAGTAGCAACCCCGCTGGCCGTTGCCTCATCCCGAACGTTTTGGGCGGCATCATCTTCAGCACGGGAAGCCTCCGTTACGGATGGGGGGCAGGCGTCGGCAACAGCTGCTACGGGCCGACCGCCACACGGACGGGAATCGTCAGTTTCGGCACGTCCGGGTGGCCGGTCTCAAGCACGATCCGGCCAAGACCACCAAGCTGACTCCCCAGATGATTGCAGGCGGGGCTGCCAGCTGGAATGGTGATCGAGATTGGAATTCGCTTCACGACGCCGTCCCCGATCTGCGAGGGCTCACCGATCTCCACCTTCATCGACGCTGGCACCGTCTCAATGACGACCGGTTTCACAGCGTCGCGGTGCTCACCCTTGGCTGTCAAAAAGAGCTTGAACTGCGTGCCGGTCGCAGAAGAGATGCTCCCCACGCGAACAAAATCGCGTGAACTGTCCCAGTTCGCTCCGGCAACACCCAGTGGTCCAACCACGTTGGCCTGCACCGCAAGTTTGGCGATCCAGCCCCCCGGAGGCTCTGGGGTCGCGGTGCCCCCTTCGCTGGCGTCGCCTCGCATATCTGGAATCGTAAACACGGCCTCAAGCTGGTTACTGATGTCCCCAATCGGCAGCGGCGGGACAGTGGTGACGGTCAGCAGCATGCCGCCGGTGGCACCGGGAATCGCTTCGTACACCGATGGATCGAGCGGCTCAGAGGTGGCTGTAAAATAGGGAGAATCTGCCACTTCTGCTGCACGGGCGACTTCGTCATCATCCTGATCCACGGGATTGGTGATCACGTTTGATTCCTGGCTGACACGCACCACCTTCACGACGGGAGGGGCGACGCCATGCGTGATTACTTTGGCCGTCGCCGAGACCACCGAATCAGGCTGCAGGTCGGAGAAGACGATGCCTGACGGGAACGGGTCCCACATTGCAAACGCCTTGCCCTGGATCGTGAGGGTGACCTCCGGCCTCAGTGGGTCGTTCGTGATGATCAGTGCGGTCTGGCGGAAGTCGCCCCCCGGACCGCCTGGGTTTGCCTTCCATTCGAGTTTGACGTTCGCGGTTTCCCCCGGTGGGATCGTGTTTTGCTCAAGGCCGCTGATGGTGCAGGTGCAGGACGTTGCCCCCTTGGTGAGCTCAAGATCCGTTTCTCCCTCGTTGGTGAAGGCGAACTCATGGGTCCCTTTCTGGCCCACGGTCATGCGACCAAAATCAAAGGTGACCTCAGGGGTTACAAGCCGAGGCACGGGTCCGCTTGGGAGTGCAGAGACGATCGCCACCTCACCGATCTGAAGGGGCCGAAGCAGCAGTTCGCTAACTGCTGTCGCGCCGCCGATGGTTGTACCAACCACTGCAGCCAACCCAGCCACGATCCATGCATTCGGTCCTCGTCGCATCGACGTCTCTCCCTTGGTTCCTGCTCGCTCTGTTGGTCCCGCTCACGGGAGCTGAGTGTGAGGCCTCTCGCCCCCCCTGCTGACAATCCCATAATAGACGGGATCGGGATCGGGGTCGCCTGTTGTCCTGTGGTCGAGGGCCAGTTTGACGCAAGGCTTCCCTGTTTTAGTAGGCCTTTGCCAGCACGCTCGGCCGTGTCGTTGGCTGGCCGGTAATGATGCATGTTCCAGGCTCATCAGGGCCATCGGTGGGAATGCAGCGAACGGTGACTTTGAGGGGATCGAGCGCCGCCGCCACGGCGGGGTCGTCGGCGACCTGCACGATTGCAAAGCCGCCATGCAGCCCCTTCCCTTTCGCCGGTTCGGCGAAAAACTCAGTCACTTCTGCCAGGCTGCTGAGTCGTTTCGTGTTGGCCTGGCGGTAGGCACGCGCACGCTCCAGCAGCCCGGTCTGCATCTCTTCGAGCACGCCGCCGATGCCTTCGATAAAGGCCTTCGTAGGCGTGTTTTCGCGGTCTTTGGGCCCTCGGTCGCGGCGAAACACGCTCACCTGTTCTGCCGCGATGTCACGAGGCCCAATCTCAACACGGAGCGGCGTGCCCTGCTTTACGTGCTGCCAGGTCTTCTCACCGCCACGCATGTCACGGGTGTCAATCGAGACACGGACAGGCTCCCCTCGCCACTGCTGCCTGCGAAGCCCCGTAGCGATGTCGTCGCAGGCTGCCATCACGGTCGCCTTCTCGTCATCACTGCGGAAAATCGGCAGGATCACGACCTGCGATGGGGCGATCCGCGGTGGCAGCACCAGCCCATCGTCATCGGAGTGGGTCATGATCACGGCACCAATCAGCCGTGTGGAAACACCCCACGAGGTTGTCCAGCAATACTCCTCGCCGCCACTGGCCGAGGCAAAGCGGATTTCCTGAGCCTTTGAGAAGTTCTGGCCCAGGAAGTGACTGGTCCCGGCTTGGAGCGCCCGCCGGTCCTGCATCATCGCTTCGATGGACCATGTTTCCACCGCGCCCGGAAACCGCTCCGCCGAGGGCTTGATGCCCTTGATGACCGGTACAGCGAGGTCCTGCTCGGCGAACCGCTCGTAGATGTCGAGAATCCGTAGTGTCTCCTCCACGGCCTCTTCGCTCGTGGCGTGTGCGGTGTGTCCTTCCTGCCAGAGAAACTCCGCTGTTCGCAGGAATACGCGAGGTCGCATTTCCCACCGCACCACGTTGGCCCACTGATTGATCAGCAGCGGGAGGTCTCGCCAGGACTGAATCCATTTGGCGTACATCGAGCCAATGATCATTTCGCTGGTCGGCCGCACGATCAGCGGCTCCTCAAGCTTCCCGGTCGGAATCAGACTCCCGTCCGGGCCCTGCTCGAGCCGGTGGTGCGTGACCACGGCGCATTCTTTGGCGAAGCCCTCGACATGCTTCGCCTCCTTCTCCAAGAAGGAGAGCGGGATAAACAGCGGAAAGTAGGCGTTGACGTGCCCTGTTTCCTTGAACGCGCGGTCGAGGATGCCCTGCATGTGTTCCCAGACTGCGTAGCCATGAGGCTTGATCACCATGCAGCCGCGAACCGGCGACGTCTCGGCGAGTTCAGCGGCACGCACCACCTGCTGATACCACTCGGGGTAGTCCTCGGCACGGGTCGGTGAAATCGCGTGGGCTGGCATGAGTGACTCCGGATGTGCAATGGCGAGCGGAAAGAACTGTGAGTGGGACACACGGTGGTTGAGGCCGACGCACCGGTGCTCAGGCGTCTGTCGGGCGGGATTGTAGAAGGTGGTGAAGCAAAGCCGAAAGACGCATCTCGCCCAACGGCATTTTCGCCCACCCCGTTTTAAAGATCCGGTTTTTGGGGGATCCGCTACACTGCTGTAGGAATGGCCCACCGATTCTCAGTCGCTGCACATGTCCCGTTCGTCTCCACAACCCGCTGTCGTTGCCGTTCCTGTGCTGGTTCCACAGGGACGTGGGGGAAAGCGGAAGTTTGTGACGGAACTTCCTCCGCAAGGCACGATCGATCAGGTGTTCCTGGCCACGCAGAAGCAGCTTCGCCCAAATCGCAACGGCCAGCTCTATCTGCAGGTGGAACTGGCTGATCGAACCGGCAGCGTCACAGCTCGTATGTGGAACGCCGGCGATGCCGAGTTTTCGGCATTTGAAGAGGGGGAATATGTGCGGGTCGAGGGCAGCACGCAGGTCTACCAGGGCAATGTGCAGATGATCGCCACGTCGATCCAGCGGGTCGACCCTCGAGGCATCGATGAAGCGGACTACCGGGTGCTCTCCGGCGCGGACATCGATCAGCTCATCGAAGAGCTCCGAGGAATGGCTGCCGGTATCCGCAACGAAGAGCTACGGCTGCTGGCTGAGTCGCTGTTGGCTGAAGGCCCGCAACTCGAGGCCTTCAAACGCAGCCCCGCAGGCATCAAGCATCATCACGCTTACTCAGGAGGCCTGGTCGACCACGTGACAAGCTTGGCCCGGTTGGTGGCGAGCGTTGCCCCGCTCTACCCCGCTGTCGACCCGGATCTTTTACTCGTCGGGGTGCTCTGTCACGACATCGGGAAGACCGTCGAACTTGAGAGCGAGAAAGGCTTTTCCTACACCGATCCGGGCCAGCTGCTCGGCCATGTGCTGTTGGGGCTGGAAATCGTCGACGAGCACATCGCCTTGGTGGAGCAGAAACGGGGCGAGCCGTTTCATCGTGAGCTGGCTATTCGCGTGAAGCACATGATCGCCAGTCATCATGGGCACTACGAGTTTGGAGCTCCCAAGTTACCGATGACCCTTGAGGCGATTGCCCTGCATCATCTCGACCACTTCGATGCTCAGATGGCCTCGACGGTGCAGTTGATGCAGAACGAGGCGTCCATGGATGGTGGCTGGACGCAGTACCATGCCAATCATGGTCGGAAGTTCTTCCGCGGTCGGGATCACGTCGCACCAGCAGTTACGGCTGGCCCGGGCGACGGGAAGGCTGATCGCAACGGGTAGCCAGCCATGCCGGGAAAACGCCAGCGTGCCGCAGGCCCTCTCGCCAACGGTCCTCTCGTGACCGGAACGTTCCTCAGGAAAACCGGCGGGCACGGCTTCGTCCGACCTGAGGGCGTTTTGCCTGGTCGACGCGAGAGTGACATCTACGTGCCGGCAGCCGCTGCGGGTGATGCTGCCAACGGCGACAGCGTTCGGGTGCGGGTCTCAAAGGCGCGTGATGTGCGGCGTCCGGGGCCCTCGGGCGAGATTGTGAAGGTGCTGGCTCGGCACACCACCCGGTTTGTCGGCACCTATTTCGAAGCCTCCGGACGCGGCTGGGTCACGATTGACGGCGACGCTCTGTCTCGTGCCGTCGCTGTTGGAGATCCAGGGGCGAAAGGAGCCCGTGAGCATGACAAGGTTGTGCTCGAGATGGTTCGCTTTCCTACCATCTTCCGGGATGGCGAGGGGGTGCTTACGGAAGTGCTGGGCAAGGCGGGCGAGCCCGGTGTCGACACGCTGACGATCATCAATGAGTTTGGTCTTCCGGGGCCGTTTTCGGAGGAGGTGCTGGAGGAGGCCCGTCGGCAGGCGGCGAGGTTCGATGAGTCAATCAGCGACGGACGACGCGACTGCACCAATCAGACCGTGATCACGATTGATCCGGTCGATGCCCGCGACTTCGATGATGCGATCTCCCTTGAGCGGATTGAGCAAGGCCACTGGCTGCTGGGTGTGCACATTGCGGATGTTGCCCACTTTGTGCCAGAGGGCTCACCGCTCGACCAGGAGGCTGCGGCACGGGGGACGAGTGTTTATCTCCCCGATCGTGTGATCCCGATGCTCCCGGAGGTGATCTCAAACAACCTCGCGAGTCTGCAGCCGGATCGCGTTCGTTATGCCCGCACCTGTTGGATTGAGTTGACAGCCGACGGGGCCTTTATCGCAGCGGAGGTGGAGCGGACCGCAATCCGCAGCCGTCGCCGATTTGCCTATGAAGAGGTTGATGTCTTCCTGGGTGACGAACACACCAAAGAAGTCGAGATGACCGCGGACGTCCGCAGCCTGCTCGGCCGCATGCGAGACCTTGCTCGTCTTCTCCGTGGGCGACGCACCGCCCGCGGCTCGCTCGAGCTGGTAATGCCTGAAGTCAAAATCGACCTCGACCGAGATGGACGCGTCAGCGGCGCCCACGTCGTGGAGAACACCGAGAGTCATCAGATCATCGAAGAGTTCATGCTCTCGGCCAACGAGGCGGTGGCCTGGAGACTGACGGAGGCCGGGATTCCATTCCTTCGACGCGTGCATCCGCAGCCCGATCCTCGCAAGCTGCGACAGCTCACGGAGTTTGTCTCTGAACTCGGCTTTGAAGTCGATTCACTTGAGAGCCGCTTTGAACTTCAGCGACTCCTGCAGCTCAGTCGAGACACGCCCGAGATGCATGCCGTGCACTATGCGGTTTTGCGGAGCTTGGCCCGGGCGGTCTATGGGCCGCAGGAGGAGGGGCACTACGCGTTGGCGAGTGACTGCTACTGCCATTTCACATCACCGATCCGTCGCTATCCCGACCTCACGGTCCATCGCAAGCTCGATCACATCGGCCGCAAACGCCGACCAGCGTCCGACGGTTTACTCGAGCAGGGAGAAGCCTGCTCGCAGCTTGAGCGGCGAGCGGAGGCAGCTGAGAGGGAGCTGGTGAAACTGAAGCTCCTGCTCTACCTCCGCAGTCGTGTTGGTGAAGCGATGGATGCGGTGGTGACCGGGGTGGAGGCGTTCGGCCTGTTTGTCCAGGGTGTGGATCTGCCGGCAGAGGGGCTTGTGCCACGCGACACGTTGCCGGACGACCACTATCGCTACGACCGTCGCCGGCACATGCTGACAGGGCATCGGGCTGGAAACTCTTTTCGCCTTGGCGATCGGGTGCGGGTTGTCGTTGCGAAGATTGATCTTGAGCGACGCTCTGCCGAGTTTCATATCGAGAGTCGTCAGCGACGCCCGCGAACAAAGCTGGCGAAGCGGCCTCGTGGCCCAGACAAGGGGCAGCGAGGGAAACGCCACCGCCGGTGGTAGCCTGCGGTTTAGAATCGTGAGCGGAGCGGTTGCCACGCGGTCGTCTGAGCGATTGTATCCAACAGAAGCCTTTCAGAAACGGGCTCCACAAACGCGGGCCTTGAGGCACGGACACCATCATCACTCGGGAAACGGAAGACATCAGGTGAGTACGAACGAGCCGACAGGCAACGCAGGTGTGGATGCTCAACAGAACCCGCCTGCCACAGCAGCCGATGAGCTGCAGGTGACACCTCTGCACCGCTGGCATGCCGACCATGGAGGCCGACTCGTCCCTTTTGCTGGCTGGGAAATGCCGGTGCAGTACACCTCTATCGTGGGTGAGCATCAGGCGACAAGGAACAACTGTGGCCTGTTTGACGTGTCGCACATGGGCCGGCTGAGTGTCTGTGGGCCCGGGAGCCGCAGCTGGCTCGACCGAATGCTCACGCGTGGAGTCGCTGACCTGGCTCCAGGTGGCGTGCGATACACGTTGATCACCGATAACGCCGGCGGTGGTGTGCGAGTTCTGGATGATGCTCTGGTGGTGTGTGAGTCGGAGGAGCAGTTCGGGCTCGTGGTGAATGCCTCCAACCGTGAGCGGGTGGTGGACTGGCTCGTCAGCCAGCTGCCAGCAGAGGGAGTCGAACTGGAAGATCAGACTCGGCAGACGGCCATGATTGCCGTTCAAGGACCTGCAGCGGTGGCTACCGTCACATCGCTCTGCTCGACCGAGGATGCCCAGCGGATCCTTTCGCTGAAGAACTATCGAAGCTGTCGGGCCTCGGTGGCCGGGCATGCCGCTGCCGTCAGCAGAACGGGTTACACCGGAGAAGACGGCGTGGAACTGGTGGTTTCGGCTGAGGGGGCCGTGCCGGTCTGGGAGGCGATCCTGGCGGCGAATGACGCGGCGTGTGCATGTGGACTGGGGGCCCGAGACACACTCCGCCTCGAAGCAGGGATGCCGCTCTACGGGCATGAACTTGTCGAAGCGACAAATCCTTTTGCGATCGGACTCGGCCGTGGCGTGACGCTTGAGGGGCGGACGTTCCCGGGGCGAGACGCTCTTGCTGCACTGAAGGCATCCCCGCCGAGCCGTGTGCGGGTGGGACTTGTGCTGGAGGGCAAGCGGCCGGCACGTGAAGGCTGTCTGGTGCATGCTGAGGACGGCCATGCGTGCGGCGTTGTGACCAGCGGAAGCTTTTCGCCGTCGCTTGGCGTGCCGGTCGCGATGGCGATGGTGGATGCTGACCAGGCCGAACCCGGGACGCAGCTTGAAGTTGATATCCGTGGCAGTCTGCAGCCTGCCACCGTCAGTCCCCTGCCCTTTCCGGGCTGGCGGAAGTCCTGAACGCTTTTTCGAGGATGCGTTATCCTCGCCACCACCATTCGGCCTGCGGGCCCTTCAGAGGAGATGGATGCAGTCATGAAGTTCGCTAAGTCCCACGAGTGGATTCGTGTTGAGGGAGAGCCAGTGCCCGGTGCTGTCGCCACGATTGGCGTTTCTGCGTATGCCGTCGAGGCATTGACCGACCTCGTGTTTATGCAGCTCCCGGAAGTGGGCTCGCAGGTGACCGCCGGAGAGTCGTTCGGGGAAATCGAAAGCGTCAAGGCGGTCAGCGATCTCTATGCCCCCTGCTCTGGTGAAGTCGTGGAGGTTCACTCCGAACTGCCCGACAACCTCGACCTCCTTGGTCAGGATCCCTACGGCGATGGCTGGATTATCAAGATTCGGCTGTCAGACCCGAGCCAGCTTGATTCCCTGATGGACCAGGCTGCCTACGACAAAGTGATCAGCGAAGGCACGCATTAGCCACTCGGTGGAGAGAGTCCTGTGGTGGGCTCTGGCAAAGAGTGCGTCTGGATCCTGTCCGACCCGTGTCGAGGGGCCTGCCCGTGATGGCCATCAGCAAAGAGTTCACCGTCTGGGAAGACCTGCCTGCCGAAGGTGCGGTCAACATGGCCACTGATGAACTGCTCGCCGAGGCGACCGCAGCAACTGGCGGGATGGCGGTGCGGCTCTATCGCTGGAGCCAGCCCACGCTGTCACTCGGTGGCTTTCAGAAGCACGGGGATGCAGAGCCCATCGTGAAGCAGACCGGGCTTGCGGTTGTCCGCCGTCCGAGCGGGGGTGGAGCGATTCTGCACGGCACCGACCTGACCTACGCAGTGGCGGTGGCCCGAGGGCATCCACTCGCTGGTGCTCCGCAGCAGCTCTACGACGTGTTTCATCAGGCCATGGTGGCGGTCCTGTGCGAAGTTGGCCTCTCCGCGGGACTGGTGGCCGCTGCCGCTGGGAACATCGGTGGATCGGGTGAGTCCGCACCGGACGGACCTCTGCTCTGCTTTGACCGGCGAGCCATCGGTGATGTCGTGGTGGGGCCGCACAAGGTGCTTGGGAGTGCCCAGCGTCGGCTCTCCGGGAGCATTCTGCAGCACGGCAGTTTGCTCGTTGGGCAGTGCGATCAGGCTGGGCCAGGGTACACCCGGCCTGGCCTGGTGGAGTTGGCTGCCGGCACGCCTGATGCAGAAGCGAGCTTGGTCGGGCTTGCGGCGTTGTGCCCCCCGAGCAGGGAACGGGCGGCTGCGGCGTCATCGGTCGGCCTGGTGGCCCGCTGGCTTGAGCGGGTTGCGGAGTCGCAGGGGCTCTCCGTGCATCATGCTGGGCCGTTTGTAAACGATCAGATGCAGCCTCGTGTCGCAGAGCGAGCGGAACGCTTTCGTTCGGCTGTGTGGCTCACCCGCCGTTAGGGTGGGGGGCTGGTGGCGTCGCTCGACGCTGGTGAGCAGAGAGTGTTCCTGCTACTATTGATGAGTTATTGATGGGGCGGCAGGCGGGGACATCCCCGTTGGTCCTTTCGCACGATTCTCGACGAAGAGAGACCGCACGAACACCTTTCACCAAGGGGAAACACCATGGAGGCGAAACTCATCGTCGCCACGGGCAAGAGCGCAGGCCGCGCGATTGTGCTGAAGCGGCCTAGGCTGCTAATCGGCCGTGCTGAAGAGTGCGATGTCCGCCCACTGAGTGAAGAAGTCAGTCGTCGCCACTGCCAGGTGCTCAAAGAGGCCGACCATGTCGCTGTTGAAGACCTCGGCAGCCGCAACGGTACCTTTGTGAATGGCAAGCAGATTGAGGCAAAGACCGTCCTGCATGATGGCGATCGTCTGCGGGTGGGATCTTTGGAGCTCACCGTCGCCTGTGTCATGCCGAATGTTGACCGTTCCGAAGAGGATGTCTCGCGATGGCTGATGGCGGACGATGAGGCCGGCAGCGGAATGAGCACGACTCACTCGATTCGTATGTCGGAGACCTCGACTGATGAAGAGGGAGATGCCTCTCAGTCGTCGATCGATGTGAGCAAGGAGGCAACGGCAGAGGCTGCGGGCTCAGCTGGTTCTGGGAGTGACGCCCAGGAAGACTCCTCGGTCACCCGGAGCGGTTCACTGGTGGACGCCATCAAGGAATCGCGGTCGAAGCCAGGCACACTCCCCACCCGCCCCAAGGATGACTCCGATTCTTCCCGCGACGCTGCTGCCTCAGCGCTGCGGAAGTTCTTCAACAATCGCTGAGTGCCAGCTGGTGTGAGGCCCGCATGGCAGACTTGGCTGAGTTGGGCCTTCGGGGGGGCTGGGGGAATGCGGCGGAGGCCACCGCTATTACCTGTCAGTCGACCAGTGGGAAACTCCTCGCCGCTTGAGGTGAGCTTCTGAGAGCGTTCGGGACCACTGAGGGTGGCTCAGCATGTTCGCTGACCTTGTTCGGCAGCACGGGTCGAGTTACCTTCCGCTCGCTTTCGGCAGGATGTCTGCCGTCTTTTCAAGGCGAGAGCCAGCGACAACATCGACAGGTGCCATGAGGTCGAGAGGCTGCTCTTCTAGATGCCTCGGCATTGCCGTCGCGGTGGTCTTCGTCGCGACAGGCTGTGGCGGCATGCGCGGGAATGAGAATGCCGAGGGTGTGCAGCTCTACCAGCAGGGTAACTACCAAGGAGCAGCCAACGCGTTTCAGCAGGCGCTCGTAAAGCAGCCGGGTAACCCGGACAGCTTTTACAACCTTGGCGCGACGTATCACCAGCAGGCCAAGCTCTTCAATCGGCCTGCGGACATGCAGCTCGCGGAGCAGTACTACCATCTCTGCCTGAGTCGAAATCCTGACCATACCGCTTGCCACCGGGCTCTGGCAGTGCTGTTGGTCGAAGAGGGCCGGTCACCGGAGGCCGTGGCCAGCCTTGAGTCGTGGGCCGCGGCTCGACCGACCGACCCAGAGCCTCGTCTTGAGCTCGCTCGTCTGTGTTATGAGAACGGAGATACCCTCGGGGCCGAAAATCACTTGATCGATGCGATCAGTGTTGCCCCTTCAGACCCAAGACCACTCGTGGCCCTCGGTAGTCTCCGAGAGCAGACAGGACAAACCGGACAGGCGTTGGCAAACTACTCCCGAGCTTTGAAGCTCGATGCCCAGCAGCCGGTTGTGGCCGCGAAGGTGGCCAGTCTCTCGGCGCCACCACCCCCCGGAGGAGGCGTCTCTATGGCGTCTGTACCGGCGGCCTCGGCACCGGTGCAGTGATCAGATTGGTCCGCTTTGCCCGAGCAACGGGCGGGCGTTGACCACCTGCGGACGTGGTCCTATCCTGCCGAAATCCCCGGACGTTGCTTGTTCCGGCGGTAAAACTCGTCGGAGATCGATGGTGACGGATCGAAAGGGTGCTGCCTCAGAAGAGCGTTTGTTCAACTTTTCGCCCGGTCCGGCAGTCTTGCCTCTGGAGGTGCTCGAGAAAATCCGCTGTGACATGCTCTGCCTTCCTGGTGTGGGCAGTTCGGTGCTCGAGATCAGCCATCGTTCCCCTGCTTTTGACGTCATTCTTGCGGAGACACGCGAAGGGCTCAGGAGTCTCCTCGGCGTGCCTGACACGCACGATGTCCTATTCTTGCAGGGTGGTGCCAATCTGCAGTTCTCGATGATCCCCATGAACCTCCTGCGTGGTCGCCAGGAGCCTGCAGACTATGTCGTCACAGGGACGTGGGGAGCAGGGGCTGCCAAACAGGCTGCACTCGAGGGTGATGTGGCAATCAGCTGGGATGGCAAGTCGGTCAACTACGATCGACTGCCGACCGCAGAAGAAATCTCTGCTTCGCCCCAGGCGTCCTATGTGCATCTGACGTCTAACGAGACGATCCAGGGCGTGCAGTGGAAGAGCATGCCGGAGACGGGCGACGTTCCGCTGGTGTGCGATGCGTCGAGCGACTTTCTCTCCCGGCCGATCGACATGTCAAAAATGGGCCTGCTGTACGCGTGTGCTCAGAAGAATGCCGGTATCGCTGGAGTGACGGTGGTCATCGTTCGCAAGGATCTCTTGGAACGTTCGCCCGACGCTCTGCCCGCCATGCTCAGTTACCGTGTGCATGCCGACAAAGACTCGCGTGCCAACACCCCACCGGTCTTTGCGATCTACGTGCTCGGCCTTGTCTGCCGTTGGATTCAGGACACGTTTGGCTCTCTGGAGCAGCTGGCAGTGCATAATGCGGCGAAGGCTGCCTTGCTCTATGACGAGCTCGATGCGTCGGAAGGCTTCTACGCCGGGCATGCTGCTGCCGAATGCCGTTCCGACATGAATGTCACCTTCCGGCTCCCGACAAAGGAGCTGGAGAAGGCCTTTGTGAAGGAAGCTGCCGAGCAGGGACTTGTTGACCTTCAGGGGCATCGCTCTGTAGGAGGCATTCGAGCCAGCATTTACAACGCCATGCCACTCGCTGGCGTAGAGAAGCTTCGTGACTTCATGACTGCCTTTCGCCTGGCCCACGGAACGGGTTCGGCGGAGGCTGCCGGGGGACGCTCCTGATGCCGTCGATTGTCGTTCTTGATCCGATCAGTCCCGATGGGCTCGAACTACTTGAGAAAGCCCGCGCACACGGGATCGACCACGAGGTGGCCACCGGTCTCTCGGGCGAGGCGTTACGGGAGATGCTTGCCAAGCATGATGGAGCGATCTGCAGAAGCGGCGTCAAAATCACCAGCGATGTGCTCGCTGACAACCATCGTCTTAAGGCGATCGTGCGAGCTGGTGTAGGCACTGACAATATCGATAAAGAGGCGGCGACGCGGCTGGGCATCGTGGTGATGAACACGCCTGCCGGCAACACCGTCAGCACAGCGGAACACACCTTTGCCCTTATCCTCGCTCTCTCCCGCAATGTGGCGGCTGCAGATGCGAGCCTGCGGGACCACCGCTGGGACCGCGGCAAGTTCATGGGCGTGCAGCTGGCGGGCAAGACGCTCGGTGTTGTCGGCCTTGGACGCATCGGCCAGGCCGTGGCTGCCCGTGCCCGCGCGTTTGACATGCGGGTCTTGGGCTACGACCCATTTCTTTCTCCTGAGCGGGCAGCAGAGCTCGGCATCGAACTGGTAGATGCAGTGCCGAAGATGTTTCCTGAGATCGACTACCTGACGGTGCACACGCCACTCACTGATGAGACGCGACACCTGATCAACAAGTCATCACTCGAGGTTCTCAAGCCCGGCGTGCGGCTTGTGAACTGTGCGCGCGGTGGCATCTACGACGAGGCTGCCCTGCTGGAAGGGCTTGAGCGTGGGGTGATTTCCGGCGTGGCTCTGGACGTTTTTGAGAAAGAACCATGCACCGAGTCGCCCCTGTTTGGGGTTCCTGGAGTGCTGGTAACGCCTCACCTTGGGGCGAGTACGGAGGAGGCCCAGTCGCAGGTCGCTGTGGAAGGTGTCGGCCTGTTGGTCGACTTCCTTTCGACAGGTGCGATTCGTCACTCCGTGAATGCTGGCTCTATCGATCCCAAGGCACTCGAGAGCGTGCGGGGATTCCTCGATCTTGCCTGGCGATTGGGCCTGCTCGTGGCCCAGTTGGATGACCTGCCTCCTCGATCGTGTTCGATTGCCTTCCGTGGGGAGGTTGCTGGCCGGAACACCAAACTGGTGACGGCTGCATTCGCTGCCGGACTGCTTGAATCAGCGATTGAGGGCGTGAACATCGTCAATGCCGAGCTTCTCCTCCGTGAACGTGGCATCGAGCTCGTCGAGCAAAAGCGGACCGACCCTGGCGCGTTTAGCTCCGTCGTTGCGGTTGATCTGGTTGCTGGCGACCATGTCCACCGCGCTGCGGGCACGCTGTTTGGCCACTCGATGCCGAGGCTCGTGCAGCTCGAAGGGCACAGACTCGAGGCGTACCTCGATGGGGTACTGCTCGTGTTCACACACCAGGATGTGCCGGGCATTATTGGTCAGGTTGGAACTGCCTTTGGCAAACTGGGAGTGAACATTGCCCAGATGACCGTCGGTCGTTCAACACCCGGTGGAGATGCGATTGGCGTTCTCAATCTGGACCAGGCCCCGGACGAAGATGCATTGGCCCAGGTGATGGCCTGCCAGGGCATCAAATCGGCCAAGGTAGTGAAGCTTCCATCTGCCGGACAGCTGCCCAACTGGCTCGCTGCTGCCGGCACATCTCCGCGGGTGGATGATGCGTCGCCTGGTGCGTGCGACTAGTCCTTACGACAGTGCTGATCTCCCTCATGCTGCTGCATCACTCGAGACGAGAGTTTGTCAGGCGTGTCGGTGATCACGGGCTGTCGGGACTGATCTGCCGGCTGATTGACCCATCATTGATGTCGCCACACAATGCCTTATAGGGGCAATGCCTTACAGGGGCCCGTAATGCCCTCGTGAGCAGAATGCTCTTATGAGGCAGATGCAGTGACGCCACGGCGTGCAGGGGGAGAACCAGGTGCTTGCGATGATCTCACGAGGGGTTCGCCTGTGTGCACGGGTAGATCACGGCGTCTGGCTGACCGCCTTTCTGATGGCCTGCGTGGCGGTAAGCCCGCTCGAGGCAGTCGCTCAGTCGGTGGATGGTTTTCGTGACGAGACGGCGCGTCGGCTCCTGGAAGCGCTCGATGAGCAGGGTATGCCCGACGTTTCCCTGTGGCTGCTTGAGCGACTTGACGACCCCGCTGCAGGAATCTCCTCTGAGCTTCAGAGTGAACTGGCGTACCGCAAGGCTCTGGCTCTCGTCGGAGTCGGTCGAAGTGAGCCAAGTGTCGAGAAGCGACAGCAGGTGTTCGCCGCTGCTCAACAGGCGATTGATGCCTTTCTTGCCTCGCCTGTGCCGGCAACAGTCGTTCCTGAAAACGGTGATCAGATTGATCAGCTGATGGCAGCCATCGCGATGCTCGATCGTGAGACACGCCGGATCAACGCCGGCATCCAACAGGGCAAACTTCGCCAAGAACGTGCCCGACTCATGCATGCTGAGGCGGCCAAGCAGGCCAAAGTTGATGGGCAGACGCCCAAGCATGTGGCGAGCCCGGAGGCGGCCGCTGTGTTTCGGCAGGCGACCGAGAGTTTTCGGTCTGCAGAGCGGCTGATTACCTCGAAGCCGATAGCGGAGCCGGCGGATGAGTCTGCCGACTCAAAGGATGATGAGATCGCTACCGGTGAAGAAAACAGCCTGCTGGCACGGGTGCGTCAACTACTCGAGCAGGTTAACGCGGCAGTGGAAGAGCCCCGTCCTCGAGCAAGTCGCGACGGACGCAGCCGGGCAGAAGCGTCACGACTGCTGCGTGAATGGCAAGTGAGTCTCGATGATCGTCAGGATGGCCTGAGAAACAAGCTGCTTGAGGTGCGGCTGCTGCTGGGCGAGGGACTCTATGAAGTCTCGACCGCGTTGCCGGAGGGCTCCGACGATTGGATGCGTGCGGTCGAGGAATCGATCGCAGTGGAAAAGGAGATGTACGAGAAGTATCGCACGCTTCTCGCAGGTCAGTTTGCTCGCGTGTCGCAGGGCCGAGGTGAGGCCGCACTCGCTCGGTCCATGCCGGTGGATCAGGATGCCACGCCAGGAGAATCCGCACGAGACAAGCAGTTTGAGAAGGCTCTTGCGACCCTGGCCGACGTCCGCACGCTCGCGGGTGGCGGTGCGATCGAGTCGCTGCGTGCGAAGGCGTTTAATGTCTCACTCGAGTGTTGGCTGGAGATGCTGCCTGCTGACGGGTACGCCAGCTTCGATGGGATGGATGATGCTGCGGTGCGGCTCGCACTGGCCGGTGGAGGGCCTGTGGAAATGCTCGATCGAGATTGGCTGGGATTCAAGTACCGCACTGCCCTGCTCCTTTCACGCGTTGTCGAGGCTTCACAAAGCACGCCAGGCCAGCGAAGCCCTCTGCTTGCCAACGCAGGCCGAACGATCCAGCGGTTAGCGACAACGGTTGCGAAAGCCAACCGCGACTTTGCGGCAGAGGCGCGAGAGCTGCTCTCAAGCAGTCAGGACATCGCTGTCGCGGAAGACTTTTCATCGTTGATGGATCAGGCATCGATCTCGATCGATGCCATGAAAGCAGCGACGACTCCAGCGGAGGTGTCGGCAGCCCGGGCGGACGCCATGGCCGCGATTCGCCGAGCCTTGCCACTCGCCGAAGAGGACGATCTCGCTGCGGTGAATCGCGCTCGCTACACGCTGACCTTCTTGCTCTACGAGAGTGGGCGACTGCTGGATGCTGCGGCGCTTGGCGAGTTTCTCACTGCCTGGTATCCAAACGCTCCTGGAAGCCTCCAGGCGGCACGCATCGCGATGGCGAGCTGGCAGAAGCTATCAACCACGGAGCAGCCTGCCTTGGCGGCTGAGGCACGCCTGCGGTGTGGCCAGGTGGCGGAGCAGATCCTCGAGGCCTGGCCTGAGGATCCAGCAAGTCGTGACGCGGCAGCGATCGCGATCTCTGCCGTGGCTTCGAGCGGTGACCCAGCCCGCATTTTTTCTGTTGTCGACAAGATTCCAGCCGAGATCCGCAGCAGCGACACCTCACTGCGGGCGGGCATTGCGGCCTGGAAAGCGATCTCAGTTCTGCAATCGGGCGAGATGCACGCTGATGCCAGTTCAGAGGTGGCTGCAGACGACATCGCGGGGTGGAAGAGTGCTGCTGCTGCGTTGCTCGACACAGGTCTGGGCGAGCGTTCGGCGGATGAATCCGTTGGCATGCTGACGGTGGCGGGGGCGCTGGCCCGGTGTCAGATCGCCATGAGTACGGGAGATCTCCAGGCAGCGACTGCCGTGCTCGAGAACCCGATCTATGGACCGTGGACGGTTGTCAACGCTGGAAATAAGCCTGCTGGAGCGGCCGGTTCGATGGCAGAAGACATCCTCCAGGTGGCATTGCCGTTGTTCATTCAGACCGAGCAGATCGCCAAAGCCGAGGCTGCGATGACAAAGCTGGAGGCGGTTGCTGCGGATCCCTCCAAGCTGATCGCTACGTATCTTCGCTTAGGACGGGAACTGCAGGCACAGCTTGAGCAGGTGGCTGCCACGGCGGTGGACGGTCGCCTCGATGCCGAGTCACGCAGGCGTGGGGCTGCGATCCTCGCGGGATTTGAGCGGTTTCTTGATGCGGTGGGATCTCAGGACAGCGGCATGCAGTCAAAACTCTGGGTGGCATCCACGTATCTTGAGTTGGGATCGTCCAGTCTTCGTGGTGATGGTCCGCAAGGGATCGGCGTGGTGGTGCCAAAGGCGAAGGCCGACACCTATCTCGCCCGAGCTGCGTCGACGTATGAGTCGTTGTTGACCTCCGACGATGAGCAGGCGAAACGTTTTGAGCCTTCTGTGCGATTCAAACTCGCTGAACTCTATCGAGTGATTGGCCAGTTTGATGACGCGCTCAAGAACATTGGCTGGATTCTTGGCGATCCGGCGCGTGTCAACTGGATTGATGGGCAGTTCGAGGCCGCTCGTATCCTTCAGCAGAAAGGAGAAGCCTCCGAGGATTCAGCGGAAGCAAATGCCTTGCTGACTGAAGCGATTGTCGGTCGCATGGAAGGCGCCGCAAAACTCTGGGGCTGGGGAGGCTTGGCGAACCGGCTGTCGCGTAAGGCGATTGTTCCCGACGATGCGGATGACGCCGCGCGGAAGAGTGCCGAGCAGTTCTTCCAGGCCAGGCTTGAGCTTGCTCGTTGTCGCAAGACGATTGCCGAAAAGGTGCCTGCCGGACGGAACGAGACGCTCGCGAAGGCCGAACGCGATATCACGGTGACCTACCGGCTCTACCCAGAGCTTGGAGGAGAGCGGATGAAGGCGGAGTTTGATGCCCTTC
Source organism: Pirellulales bacterium (assembly GCA_016779265.1). GTDB lineage: Bacteria > Planctomycetota > Planctomycetia > Pirellulales > UBA1268 > M30B53. The sequence goes on from JADHNY010000015.1 coordinate 50,077, forward strand.
TGAAGCAGATTCAGAAAGAGCTCGAGAAGCCAGCAGATGGCCTCGTTGCTCTCGACGGGAGTGCGGTGGGCTCTTGAAATGCAGGGGCCGCATGCGGCACACCTAAGACCTGAGGAGATCGAGAATGCGAACGGACTTCAGCCGCGTACGTCATCGGCGACTGTGGCCGCGGGTGGTCGGCTTTGCGGTGATGCTCAGCTGGGCGCTAACGCTTGACTGGGCCGCGTCGGGCATGGCTGCTGATGTGGTGCGGACGATCGACGGCGACCGTCTCTCCGTCACTGTCACTGGGAGCTCGCGGGAGGGCCTCACGATTGAGGATCGTGAGGGAGAGCGACAGGTGCCGGTCGCAGAGCTTGTCGATGTGCAGTACGAGGGGGAGCCGCAAGAGTTGCGGACGGCACGAAATCTTTTAGCCCGTGGACGTTCGGCAGATGCCCTCGCTGAGTTGGACAAGATCGATCAGGACTCGCTGGCCAATCTCACTGATCTGATGGCTGCCGAGCAGGCCTACATCAAAGCTGCCGCGAAGGCCGAGAGTGCCCTGCTCGACTCAGGGAACCTAGCTCAGCTGCGTGATGCGGGTCGCGAGGTTCTCGCATTTGCGACCGCGCATCCGGACAGTTTTCGTTATTACCGGAGCCGCGAACTTGTGGGCGATCTGCTTGCGGCATCAGGCGACACCGCGAAGGCGATGGACTACTACAAGGAACTCGCGGCTGGCCCCCCATCGATGAAGATCCGTGCAGCGACGGCACGTGGTCGCATGCTCCTGACAACGGGTGATCATGCAGGTGCTGTCACCGCTTTTGAGCAGGCGGAGGCGGTTGGGGCCACTGATCCCGCCAGCGTTGAGCAAAAGAGGCTGGCGAGCCTTGGGAAGGCGAGAGCTCTCGGGCTGCTCGGGAAAGGGAGCGAAGCGATTGCTGTGGTGAACACGCTCTTAAATGGAGCCAATCCGGAGGATGTTGAGCTGCTCGGTCCTGCGTACAACGCCATGGGAGACGCTCACCGTGCGGCTGGACGGTTACAGGATGCGGTGCTCGCCTATCTCACGGTGGATCTTGTTTATAACGCGAACCCGGCCGCCCACGCAGAAGCCTTGGCGAAACTGGCGGAGGTCTGGGATGAGATCGGCCAGCCTGAGCGAAGCCGTGAAGCGCGTGACAGCCTGCAGGCTTCCTACCCCGAGACCTCCTGGGCGAAAGCAGGGTCGTAGTCCTGGGTACGCAGAATGAGGGGGGGCTTTCCTGCTCGCAGAACGGGATCGACAGCCAAGCCTCAGCAAGGGATAACGGTATTTCCTGGCCCCGAGGCCGAGAGGGGATGCGATCGGTACACAAACGACGCAGACTGAAGCTGTCGACGCAGCACAGACCCTGCATCGGAAGGTCACTTGCCAGGGAGCGTGAGGAGAGAACGAGCATGCATGTCGATCACGATGGGGATTCTGGCCGTCCAGCGGTGGGGAGCCGAGAGATGAGCAGCCTGCGGTCGAACAAAAACGCCGGGAATTTGCTGGGACGTAGCCGGAGCGGAATGGCCTGGTTAGCGATGCTGCTTGGCGGCTGGCTGGTCGTGGCGATGCCTCTGGTGGCTGGGCTTTGCCTGGCAACCTCATCATCAGTTGCCGTTGCTCAAGACGAGTTTCTCGAGGACGACCTCGCTGCGGACGAAGAGCCCGAGGCCCAGGGGCAGAATCTCCTGGTCTTCTTTTTCAATGCCCTGGGGCCGACGTTCTCGGGCGTTTTTCTGCTGATTTCGTTCGGTCTGGTGTCACTGATCGTGATGGGTTTCCTGCAGTTGCGACCGTCCGCCATGATCCCAGGTGAAATGGTCGAAGAGTTCAATGCGCATCTCGATGCTAAGGAATGGCAGCAGGCCTACGAACTCGCCAGCGAGGACGGCTCCTACCTCGGTCAGGTGCTGGCCGCTGGGATCAGTAAGGTCTCAAACGGCTACACGCAGGCGGTCGAGGCGATGCGGGATGCAGCCGCCAACGAATCGATGCGTCTGGAACACCAACTCAGCTACGTTGGATTGATCGGCGCGCTTGCTCCGATGATCGGCCTGCTCGGAACGGTCTGGGGCATGGTCAAGAGTTTCATGGAGATCGCAGCGTCGACCACAGCACCCAAGCCCGCAAAGCTGGCTGAAGGTATTTCGACCGCACTGATCACAACCCTGATCGGACTTGTGATTGCGATCGTGGCGGTGGCGGTATTTGCCTTCTTCAAGAACCGTCTCCAGAGCCTGAACGCGGCTGTCGACGACGAAGCGATGAAGGTGATGAGCCGCTTCAGCAAGCGATCGAGCCAGTCAACGCCGACGGCAACGGCCTAGCGCACATCCTGTGGGGAGGAGAAAGCAGGGATTCACACCCTGCCCTTCAGTTCATGTTTAGACGCCGTACCAGAGGACCGTCCGTCTCCGACATCGACATGACGCCGATGATCGATATGACGTTCCAGCTGATCGCGTTCTTCATGTTTGTGGTCAACTTTTCGGAGGCCGAACAAGACGACCGCATCCAGTTGCCCTCAAGCCAGCTCGCCAAGCCGGCAGAAGCCCCATTCGATGTGCCCATCACGCTCCAGCTCACCAGTGGTGGCTCGCTGGTCTACGCGGGTGAGCTGTTTGACGTGGGATCGCTCGGAACTGTCCTCGAGCGGGAGAAGACGATCATCCTTGACACTGGTAAGGAGCCAGCAGCGGCCACCATTATTGTGCGTGCTGATGGTCAGGCTCCCACTGGTGAAGTACAGGAGATCATCCGTATCTGTCAGGAGAAGGGCTTTGAAAAGTTCGCTCTCCGAGCCAAGTACGACGATGGAGGCTGAGCCATGGCAACGGCAGAGGGTGGACGGGCTGAGTCGGGCCTTGCAGACAAGATCGACATCAACATGACGCCGATGATCGACATCGTGTTTCAGTTGTTGGCGTTCTTCATCATGTCGCTAAAAATCGTGCAGCCGGAGGGTGATTTCGATGTCCGGATGCCGCTGGGTGCGGCTGCTGCCGCAGCCCCCGATGAAGAGCAGATTCCACCAATCCGTATTCGGCTTACAGCAGGTGAAGTCGGGCTCGCCGGGATCTCCATGAATGGAACTCCCGTTGGGAGTTTTGAGGAACTCCAAGAGCGGGTGATCGCTCTTGTTGGTCTCGACACCGGCCCCAACTCGATCGCGGACAAGACGGAAGTCGAACTCGATTGCGACTTTCAGTTGCCGTACGAGTATGTCGTGAACGCGATCACGGCTGTTTCTGGCACCGTGCAGGATGGTCAGATCATCGAACTCGTCAAGAAGATCAAGTTCGCTCCGCCTAAAAGCGATTCGTGAGCGGCCTGCCCGGGCCCACTCCAGCGGTCGTGGCGACAGACGCGTTCCCTACTCTCCTGGTAATGCCTTTTTTCTGCTAGCGACGCGGGTGAAAGCGGGCGTGGATACTCCTGAGCCGATCTGAATCGACGTGGGTGTAGCGTTGGGTTGTGGCGATGCTCGCGTGGCCAAGCATCTCCTGAACGTGTCGCAGGTCGGTGCCACCGCTGACGAGATGGGTGGCAAAGCTGTGCCGCAGCATATGTGGATGAAT
>JADHNY010000103.1 GCA_016779265.1 Pirellulales bacterium
GGGCTTCCTGGCAGCGAGTCTGACCTACTGGTTTGGCCGGCTGCCGGCTGTGCCCAACCACATTCTCTTTGAGATGCTCGTGCATGGGACGCTTGGTGCCGCGATCCTCGCCGCTGCCGGAGCGGCTGTCTGGCGGTCGAGGCGACCACGTCGTGCCACGAAGGAACAGCTGCTCCGGCCCGTTGTGAGCATCGCTTTTGAGCAGGCCCGGCCGCTGATCATCACCGAGCTGGTGGTGATGTATCTCTACACGGTGCTTCACAAGCTCAACGAAGACTTTCTCAATCCCGCAGTCAGTTGTGCGGTTTCGATGCACCATGAACTGGCTGAGGTGGTGCCCTGGATTCCCGATGGTGAGTGGACGTGGTGGCCCACGATTCTCGGCACGCTCGTCATCGAACTGGCCATCCCGCTGCTCTTCCTCAGCCGTCGAACGCGCACGGCCGGGCTCCTGGTTGGACTGGTGTTTCATCACTTTCTCGCCCTGCATCCGCACGGCGGCATCTACAGCTTCTCTGGACTGCTGTTTGCTCTCTACGCCTTGCTTCTGCCGGATGCTGTGCTGCGGAGGATTGGTGATCGCTGGATGGCGGTGCCGCTGGCAGCCAGGGTTGTCAGCACACTTGTGGTTGTGGCGGGCTTTGGGGTGACGGTTTTTCTGCAGCTGGCTGCCTACCGGAGTGGGGACGGGTTCTCTGCAGCCAATGCAATCGGCTACTACGGTTGGCTTCCGCTGGCACTGCTGATTTCCGGTGTGTATATCGTTGGCCTGACGATCGCCGCACGCACACGCTCGAAGGTCGGTGAGGCCGCTCAGGCAGCCGAGGCCGGAGCAGAACAGCCGTGGCGGCCGCTGTGGATCTTTCCAGTGCTCGTGCTCGTCAACGGGGCCTGCCCGTATCTCGACCTGAAGACGACGACGGCTTTCTCTATGTTTTCAAATCTGCGGACAGAAGATGGCCACAACAACCATCTCTTTCTGCCGCGGCTGCCGCTGTTTGGCTACCAGGATGATCTCGTTGAGGTGCTCCAGGCCAACGATCCTCGTCTGGCCGGTCTGGCCCGCAGCGGCGATTTGCTGCCCTGGTTTGAGTTTCGGCGGATCGCCTCATCGACGCGGCTAGGCACGGTGATCCGCTGCCGCCGCAATGGTGAGGAGCTGATGCTCAGCCGAGATGACGAGTCCGCCGCAGGCCGCGAAGCCTTTACTCCGCATCCGTGGTGGATGGGCAAGTTTCTTGTCTTTCGACCGATTCGACCGTTCGGCGAGCCGATGACCTGTCGACACTGACTGATCGGCCAGATCAGTTCACTGGCCGAGGTCGAGCTTTCGCCACTTTCGGTTGGCTTTCACTTTATCGGCAAGGTCGGCCGGCACATCACCGTTCTTGAAGACCAGCGTCTCCAGTGACTCGATGCCGAGAATCGCCTCGAGGGCCTCTGCCGACATGCCTGTCTCGCGGATCGAGAGTTCCTTGAGCTTGGGCAGGCTAGCAATCACCGCCGCCGACGCATCGGTCATCCGCGGCAGACTCCAGATGTCGAGCACGGCGAGCTCTTTGGCGTCGGCGAGGCTGGCGAGTCCTTCGTCACTGACGCTGGTGAGCTCATGCAGGTAGAGCCGACGCAGCTTTGGCATGGTCGCGAGTGTGGGGATGGCCGCATCACTCACCTCGGGGAGGTCCCGCAGGGTGAGGCGGTCGAGCTGAGGCATGCCCTCAAGTGAGAGGACGCCTGAGTCGCCAAAGCCTTGGCAGCGAAAGATCTCAAGCGAGGTCAGGTTTTCAAGCCGAGCGAGGTCTTCACCGCAGGTGCTCGAAACCGCAAAGTCCTGCATCAGGATTGCGCGGAGCGAAGGGCTGTTGGCCAGTCCGGCGATGCCGCCATCACTGACGACTGTGCTGCGGTGCTTAAAGCCTGAGAGTTTGGGAAGTTTGCCGACCACTCGCAACGTCATGTCGCCCACCTCCATGTTGCCACGGAGGTCGAGAGCACGGAGTTCAGGAAGGCCTGAAAGCCGCCGGCAGTGCAGGTCGTTGAAGCGATTCTGCAGCAGTGTCAGACGCTCGAGCTTTTCCAGCGAACAGATTGCTCGCATCGCCGTGCCGGTCAGGTTTGTGTTGCTTGAGAGGTCGAGCTCGGTGAGGTTGGGAAATGCATCAGCGAGCAGCTGCACGCCGGTGTCGGTGATGCCACTGTTGGTGATGGCGAGGACTGTCAGATCGTCGAGCTCGGTCAACGAAGCTGCCATGTCGTCGTTGAACTCTCGGCAGTTGAGGATCTTCAGCGATGTCAGGCCAGGCAGCGATGCAAACAGGGCCACATCGTTCGCGGTGAGGCTGGAGCCGTCGGTGACTGAGATCGCCGTGACCTGCCCAGACGCTTCGTCCACCTCGCAGCTAGCGGCCTTGCCGAGGGCCTCGATCCGCTCAGCCGTGGCAGTGTCAGCCGGTCCTGCAAAGGCTGATCCGGAGCCGGCCAGCAGGCTCATCAGAGTCACTGCAGAGACGATGCACGAGAAGGATCCAGTCTGACGAAAGATGGCAAGCAACCCAGTCACGGTGCACACTCCTGAGAAAACAGTGGGGCCTGAATACGGTGGGATTTAAGGGCGGATTTTGAAGAAGGTGGTCACTGATTCGTTGGGGGTGGTCCTGGTCTCCCCTGCGTCCCACGATGCGCAAACTCCTGCAGTCTGTCGCTCGGGCAGTTTTCACGGCCAGGCTGCGTGAAGAACGGCGGCAGGCACTCAGGCTCGTTTGCTGATCACCCGGAACAACGGTGCCGCCGGTGGTGAACGCCTTTTGGACGAACTCCACCGGCGGCCTTTTTTCTGCACCCGGAGGCCTGTGCCCCCAGGATGCGATGTCATCGATACAGCGTCATCACTGCCGTTGGGCTCAGTCGAGCCGGTAGCCTTCGGCGTAGGTCGGCTTGATCAGGTCAGCCACGTGTGGGGTCTTGAGCGAAGCCAGGTTGGTCACCTTGAGGTTCTTCGCATCCCACTCAACCTTCTCGCCCCACTCGCCCATTTCGCCATCGGCACCACCTTCAGCGGCAGCCCAGACGGCCAGGTTGCCGAGCAGGATCGTCTCAGTCAGCGGGCCGGCACGGGTGATGAAGTTGGACTGAGCGATCATCGGATCGCCTGCCTGCTTCGCCCGGAAGAGCTCGAACATGTTGTTCACGTCGTTGCCCTTGCCCTTGTCTTCGGCCTTCTCGTAGTCGACCTTCCGCTTCTCGACGCCGCGGAGTTCGTAGACACCGCAGTAGTCGTCGGAGCTGTAGAAGGCACCCTTCTCGCCAACGACGAGCACACCGCTGTCAGAAACGTTCTCAATGCCCCACTTTTGGAAGACTTCCATCGGGGGCTTGTTGCCCTTCCGGTCGTACCACCAGAACGGAATCGCTGGCCGCTCGCTCGTCTCTGGGAACTCGAACTTGATGATCGAGCTTGCGGGGAAGCTGTCGAAGTCATGCCCGGTCGACTTTGCCTGAACCGAGATCGGGTCACGCAGTCCACAGGAGGCGAATGGCACCGTCAGCATGTGGCAGGCCATGTCACCCAGGGCACCGGTGCCGAAGTCCCACCAGCCACGATGCTGGAAGGAGTGGTAAAGGCCGGGCCAGTATTCCCGTGGCGGAGCAACACCGAGCCAGCTCTTCCAGTCGAGACGCTCAAGGGCACGCGAGATTTCCTCTGCCTTGCCGCCGACGAGCTCGTCAACGATCTCCTTGATTTCAGCAGCGTCGGCGCCAGCGCCTTCCTGCTCGGTGACCTCTGCGAGAGCCTGGGCACGATACTTGTCGAGATCCATCCGGCGGCCAGGACCCTGTGCCCAGACAGGGCGGTTCGACCAGGCGTAGACCTCCTTCAGCGTGCCAAGCACCCCAGACTGGATCTGGGCGATGGCTTCGCGGGATGAGTCGAGGGCGGTGCCCTGGTTGCCCATCTGCGTGCAGACGCCGGTTTCCTTGGCCACCTTGGCGAGGAGCCGGGCTTCGTAGATCGTGCGTGTCAGCGGCTTTTGCGTGTAGCAGCTGATGCCCAGTCGCATGCAGGCAAGCGTCGCAGGGCCGTGCATGTGGTCAGGTGTGCTGACGGTGCAGATGTCGATGTCCTTGCCATACTTATCGAGCATCTCGCGGTAGTCGGTGAACTGTTCTGCGTTCTTGAACTTCTCGCCGCGGCCTTTGCTCTCGAGCGTGTTGCGGTCGACATCGCAAATTGCCACAACGTTGCCGAACTCGGCAGCATTCTGCGAGTCGCTCCCGCCCTTGCCGCCAACACCGATGCTCGCGACGTTCATCTGCTCAATCGCTGAGTTGCTCCAGGCTGGCCGACTGCCTGCGGCCACGAAGTAGCCGATACCGGCTGCTGAACCTGTGCCAAGAAAACCGCGACGCGTCGTTGACGCCATGGCCTGCTCCTTTTGCTCTTCTCTCTGGTGTGTGTGACGCCACGCAGGCAGCCACTCTCATTTGGTTTGCGATCTGCCGCACGCAATGGTGCTTCCCCGTTCACGCTGCCCCATTCGTCAAGCGCGAGTCCGGAAAATATACTCCAAGCCTGTCGGGGATGCGAACAGAGCAAACACGCCTCCGTGGGTGGTGTCAGCAGCCCCTTCCCTCGTCCACGCATGTTCGGAAAAACCGATGCCTACACCGCTTTCTCGTCGTCATCTGTTCTCTGCATCCGCCGCGGCTGCCGCCACCGGCCTAGCGACCTCTGCTATGGCTGCCGAGTCGGTATCCCTCGAGTTGCCGATGCCGCCAGAGCCTGAACAAGGGCTGCTGTTTTCCTGTAAGTACGGCATGACCGCTGGTGAATCGCTCGAAGCACGACTGCTTTCAGCGAAAGAGGCGGGCATGGATGGCGTCGACTTCGATGCCGCCGCGTCGGTGACACCCGAGCAGCTGCGGGAAGCCTCCGCGGCGACCGGGGTGTTTATCCACAACGCGATTAACCACGCCCACTGGGGGAAGACCCTCACCAGTGCGGACGAAGCGGTGCGGGCGGAAGCCTTGGCCAATCTCAAGCACTGCATCCGCGTGTCTCATGCAGCGGGTGGAAGCGGCGTGTTGATTGTTGTCGGAGTGAAAGGAGATGGGCCCGAGGGTCCGGATCGGGCTCGCGAAGAGATCCGCAAGGCGATCCCCCTCGCTGCGGCACTTGGTCAAAGGATTCTCTTCGAGAACGTCTGGAATGGGCTGTTCTATGAAGACGATGGCCCCCGGGATCAATCGGTTCAGCCGCTGGCCGACTACATCGATAGCTTCAACAGCCCGTGGGTCGGCTCCTTTTTCGATCTCGGAAACCATGCCCGCTACGGCGATGTGGCAGAGTGGATTCGTGTGCTGGGACCGCGGATCGTGAAGTTCGACATCAAGGGCTATTCCAATGCCCGTGCAGACGCTGAAGGGAAGGGCAAGGGTTTCGTCGAGATTACGGCAGGCGATATCGACTGGGCGTCGGTCCGCTCGGCGATTCAGGAGATCGGCTTCACCGGCTGGATTTCCGCGGAGGTCGGTGGCGGCAACACTGCCCGACTCAAGACGGTGTTGGATCAGATGAAAGAGGCGCTCCTCGGGTAGCGTGGATGCGGCCTCCGCCGACAGTTCAGACAGTTTTTCGCTTTCAACAGGTCGTTCTCCTGGGAAACATCGCTATGACGCGTTCTCGTTTGTTCTCTGTGTGTGCTCTTGCTGTGGTGGGCTGTGGACTGCAGGCCGGCAGTGTGTCTGCCGAGAACGCCCGCTGGCCACAGTGGCGGGGCGTCGCGGGTGATGGCATCGCGAGCGAACAGTCGCTTCCTGAGCACTGGTCGAAGAGTGAGAACGTGCTCTGGCGGACGCCACTACCGGGCCGAGCCGGTGCTACGCCCTGCATCTGGGACGACCGTATTTTTCTGACGAGCAACGAGGGCGATGACCTCGTCTTGATGTGTGTTGCTCGTGCTGACGGTCGCGTGCTCTGGAAGAAGACCGTTACCAGTGGCAATCAGGATGCACGCAGCGGTGAGGGCAACTCTGCCTCACCATCACCCTCGACGGATGGCGAGCATGTCTGGGCCTTCTTCGGCACCGGGATCCTCGCCTGCTACACCTGCGACGGTGAGGAGGTCTGGAAGTTCAATGTCGGAGATCGCTTTGGCAAGCTCGACATTCAGTTTGGGATGACCAGCACGCCTGTGCTCGATGGGGATGCGGTCTACCTCCAGCTGCTGCATGGCCCGATGCGGCTTGATGATCAGACCCGGATAGGCAAGGTGATCCGCCTCGAAAAGAACACAGGCAAGACCGTCTGGGAGTTTGATCGGGTCACGGACGCTCAGTTTGAATGCAAGCACTCCTACGCCTCTCCTTTTCTCTATCGAGATGGCACGCGAGAGTTCCTTGTGGTTCATGGGGCCGACTGCATCACCGGTCATGCGCTCGACAACGGCCGTGAACTGTGGCGATTTGGCGGACTCAATGGCCCCAATGACCTCAATCCCAAGCAGCATGACGGCACCTTTCGGTTTGTCGCTTCACCCGGAATTGTGCCGGGCACGATTGTGGTGCCGACGGCGAAAGCCGGTCCAACGGTCTGCCTGAAGGTGAACGACGACCTGGTCGGTGACTGCACGGGCAAGACCTCTGTGGTGCGATGGGTGTTGCCGATCACTCCCGACGTGAGCATCCCGCTGGTTTCGGAGGGCCTGGTGTATCTGCTGCACAAGGATGGCAAGCTGCAGTGCGTCGAGCTGGAGAGTGGTGAGGAGGTCTACTTTGAGCGAACCCACACTGGGCAGCATCGCTCAAGCCCTCTCTTGGCTGACGGTCGTCTCTACTTCGGTTCCAACGACGGCTGGGTGTCGATCGTGAAGGCGGGGCCTGAGTTTGAGCTGATTGAATCAGTTGATCTGGGTGAGCAGGTTTCATCCTCACCGATCGCGGTCGACAACACGCTCTACATTCGCTCCGGCGACGCGCTCTACGCCATCGGACAGGCGAAGTAGTTCGCAGCACGCCGAAATGCGTTACGAAGAAACGGATGGTCGAGCCGCCGGTTCGCACGGCTCGATCATGAGGTGCTGATCCTTGGCTCCAAGGAAGCGGCCGACGTGGCAGCCGGCAACTGCGGCTGCTGCGATGATGCCGGTCTCAGTGGCACCTGCCACGCCATGGGCCGCGGTGCTCGCTCCGCAGAGATACAGGCCGCCGATCTCGGTGCGTGGAGAATACGACCACGGGCCAATCTGGTTCCAGCGTTTCGCCGTGCCGTAGAGGTTGCCGCGGGTTGAGCGGATGTAGTGGGCGTTGGTCAGTGGTGTGCCCAGGGATGAGAAGACGAGGTTGCTCGAAAGGTCAGGAATCAGCTGATCCATGCGGTGCAGCATCATCGCAGTCAACCTGGTCTTGAGGACCTCGTAGGCCTTTGGTCTGTGATCGTAGGCAGAGTCCTGCCAGGCGGCGAAGGCGTCGTAGGAGACAAACGCGAAGCATTCGAGCGTGTGGAGTCCGTCGGAGCGTTTTGCTCGGTCCTTGAGCGTGGTGACGGTCAGGAAGATGCCGGGCAGGGTATCGGCAGCAAGCGGATTTTTTTGCTTGGCGAGGTCGTAGAGATCCTCGACCCGTGGCTCCTCGGCAAACCAGTAGTTACCAGAGTCGAGGCCCTTGGCTTCGAGGTCGAGGTTCGTTGCACAGAACAGGCTGATGGCGGAGAGTGAATACTCCGTTCGTGCCAGGCGTCTGCGGAGGCGACGGCTGAGGTGTTCTGTGCCGACGAGGCCATTGAAGGTGACCTCGGGATCGGCGTTGGAGAGCACCTGCCGGGCAGAGAGGAAATCGCCGTTCTCTGTTTCAACTCCTGTCACGCGTCGACGGCGTCCCGCCGGCTCGGTGACAATCCTCGCCACCGGTGTGCTGAGCCGGATGTCACCGCCGTGGCGACGGAGTCCCCGAATAAACGCCCGAGGCAGCATCCGGGCACCCCCTTTGGGGTAGTAAGCGCCTTCGAAGTAGTGGGCCATGACCGCGGCGTGCAGTGCAGCCGGGGCCTCGCATGGGCCCATGCCGTGATCGCCTGCCTGCATCGTGAGCACCGCTCGCAGGCGACGGTCTCTGATGCCAAACCGGTTGAGGAGGTGATCCATGGAGCGAAGCCCATAGGTGAGCAGCCACCACCGATCACGCAGGCTGCGGCGAACACCACCGGCGTTGGCGAGACTTTGCAGCACCCGAAACAGCGGTTCGATCTTGTCGGCCTCCGCTGGGAACTCCTGCTTGAGCCTAGCGATATACCGTGGCAGCCCTTTGGGAATATCAAACCGCTTCCCACCGATGATGATGTGGTCGAAGCCGTCAGGATTCAGTTCCAGAAACGTCAGGTCGTTGGCGACACCGAGGCCCTCGTAGAGCCGCCGCAGCCGACCACGAGGATGCAGCTGGCCGATGTAGTGAACGCCGGGGCTAAACAGAAAACCGTTGAGCGAGAAGGAGTGGCACCAGCCACCAGGTAGCGAATGCTGCTCCAGCACGAGCACCCGCTGGCCAATCCGAGCAAGGGCGAGTGCTGCGGTTAAGCCGCCCGCGCCGGAGCCGATGACAATCGTGTCGAAGTCCGGCACCGTGTTCTCCAGGGAAGCCAATGGCCACGTTAGGCAAAGAAGGCGTAGAGCCAAACGTACAGGACAGCGAGGCTGATCTGCACGAGGGCAAAAGGAGTCGCTCTTTTTACAAACCCCATAAACGTGAGTGGGAGCTGCTGACGATGAATGATGGTCATCGCTACCACTGTTGAGGCTGAACCGATTGGTGTGATGTTACCGCCTAAGTTGGCACCAAAGATCACACTCCACCAGTACGGTGATGCGGGATTGCTGCCACTCTCTCCGATCACGGTCGGCTCGACTGCCAGGATCTTTGCCAGCACTGCCGCCAATGGAATGTTGTCGGTCACCGAGCTCGCTGCAGCAGCACTCGCCAGCAACGAGCCCTGGGCAACGGATGCCGGGAGTGTCAGCATCACGCCAATCCCACGGCCGATCAGGGCAAGTACTTCGGCCTGCTCCATCACATAGATCACCACAAACAGAGAAGCAAAGAAGCCTAAGAGATCCCAATCAACTGCTTTGTAGAACGCATCGACCTCATGCTTGTAGATCCAGAGGGCTGTGCCGGCAAAAAAGAGCGCCACAAACCCCATGCCGAGTTCATCGAGATCCCACGGAAGTGCTGACTGTCCGGCGAGACATGCGATAAAACCCGCGAGAAGACCGACCGACGCCCAGAAGAATCTTGCGGAGGGGACATTCTCAGTCTCGTCAAATCCTGCGACCTGTTCAGCGGCTGCAGATTGTTCCTCTGGTGTGCCCAGGCTCCTGACACCGAACGTGAGCCGCGCCTGCAGCAGGGTGACGATGGAGGCCACGAGCACATATGGAGCGGCAACGAGGAAAAACCGTCCAAAACCAATCCCGGCAGTCTGGCCGACGATGATGTTGGGGACACTGCTGATGAGCGTGAGCAGCCCGCCTACGTTGGTCAGGAGGCCTTCGGTCAGCAGGAAGCCGAGCAGTAAGTCGCGCCGTTGGAGCTTACTCAGCGAGACAGTCGTCAAAGACCCGATGATGATCATGGCTGTCACGTTGTTGAGAACTGCCGAGAAGACAACTGTGAGCCCTCCATAGAACAGCAGCAGCCTCCATGGATCGCCTCCCGACTGCTTCGTGAGTTTGATCGCGAGCCAGGTGAAGATTCCTGAGCGGCTTGTGACCTCAACGAACAGGCTCGCGCCAAGGATGATGGTGATCACCGACCAGTCGATGGCGGGGATGAAGATCGGCACGTTGAGGGAATGTCCGTTTGGCAGCGTGATGGCACCAAAGGGGAGCATCGGATGGGCACGGTCAGTAAAGAACCCAATCACGGTTTCGCTGATCAAGCAGAACCCTGCAAATGTGCCCACCAGCAGGGACTTCTTGACATGCAGCTTTTCCTCAAAGGCGAGGCAGAGCACCATCGCCATCAGCACGAGCACGTAGAAGCTGGTGACCCAGCCAGGTACGGCATGGAGTGTCGAACCGGCAACATGAGCAGTTGCCGAGTCGGAAGCGAGAAGGAGTAGGTTGGGGAATGTCATCCGTGACGAGTCCCTAGAGAAGAAGCTGCGGCACCTCGGTGAGTTCGACGCTCAACGCATACGCCAAACCATTAATCGCTAACTGGTCTTCTTGCTTGGTGTTGGTGACGAGGAGATCGACGTTGTGCTCCTGCACGAGCTGTCGGTAGCGAACCACGCGGTGGCCAAACTCCACGACCTGCTGCGGCCGGCAGGCGAGTGGCGAGGCAGCAAGGCCGTCGATGCAGGACTTGATGTAGTGCTCCGCGACTGCGAGGAGCTGTTCGCCGATCAGTTCGCGGGCTTGATCGGTGTTGATCTGTGGAATCCTGCTGATCGCATCGATCATGTGCCGGAACGAGCGGTCGTCTTCGATGTGGGCCAGTGTCAGTGTGCCATCAGCTGGACAAAAGCGTGCTGCTGCGTTGACAAGGGGGTCGTCACCGTCGAGGTGATCGGCGATCACCATCACGTTGCGACAGGGCGTGCCACGCAATGGGCGTGGCTGCGGCGCGGTGCCCGGCAAGAGCAAGACTGGAGTCTCAGTGACTTGTGTGAGTACATCGACATAGACGCCAAGTGTGTGCTGGGGCACGAGGGCTTTCTCAGAAAGGCACCGCGAGGTCACCAGCAGATCAGGATCGAGTTCGTGGAGCACCTCGAGAAGTTCGTTGACTGTCTGGTACTGGCTGGAGGGAATCGTCGTCCAGCGAGTGCGGCTATCGAGTCGCGTGAAGTGCGAACGGACCTGACTCTGGAGCTGCTCGGCAGCCGCTGCATCGGTGTCGGTGACAACAGCCACAAGGTCGATCGGCCGCTCAACGTAGTGAAACGGCGACCGTTCCGCTCGCTTGAACATCGACTCAAACTCGTCGATGGCTCCTGCGCTGCGATCGGGAGGCTCTCGATGTGCCGTCGGCTGATCCATGACCGTGAGTATAGCGCTGCAGCTTTGCAGTCTACACCTCAGTTATCGGCGGTCATCCAGCGGGCACTCATTCCTCGTCGATCGAAAAGCCGTAGACACCGTCGTCAGACTTGAAGATCCGCACCAGCGGCTGGACCTGGCGAGTGCTTTTTCCTGGAGAGGTCCCAAGTGCATCTGAGTCAACAACCTCCCCGCCGTTACGCGTGAGGAAGGGGAGAATCGTCTCTCGATCGAGATCACCGAGGACCGTGCGAACCGAACCATCGGTGAAGCCAACAAGGCCAATGGTTTGCTCAGGTGTGGGGCCTGGGTGGATGGCGCCGATGCCCTTGGGCTTGCCGACGCCTGCAAACGCGTCATCAAGCAGAATGTCCTCCGGCTTCGCCCAGGGGATGCTTCGCTCCGGCGGGAGCGTGGCAAACAGGATCGTGTTTGATGTGCCGTCAGTGACATCGCGAAAATGCATCTTCTTGCTGCTCGTGAGGCACTTGGGGAAGTCGTCTGGCGACTGCATCTTCACCAGGTTCGGCGCGAAAATGGCGTTCTCGCCAACGATTGCGGCATAGCTCGTAAACGCTCCTTCACCTTCGGCCGATGGGTCTTGGTAGACCGGCAGAATGGTCTCACTGATCTTGCGATTAGCCGGAGCGTCCCAGGGCTGTGAGAAGTCGTACTGCTCGTAGAGTGCCCGCTGCTCGAGGTAAGGCAGGAGCAGCACACGCCAGGAATGCCATGGCTTGCCGTCAGGCCCGTAGATCACTGCGGGCGGAAAACTCCTGTAAACGTCGGAGTAGTTGTGGAAGGCGAGCGCGATCTGCTTGAGGTTGTTGGTCGACTGCATTCGTCGGGCAGCGGCTCGCGCGGCTTGTACGGCGCCGAGGAGTCCAGCACTCGCCTGAGGGTTCTTGCTGGAGAGAAGATCGGGCAGGCTCCGCACCTGTTTGGTGGTGGCTGGTTGGAGTGACTGGGGATCGCCAAGATCGCCGGCAAATGGCCGCCAGAGAACGGCAGGCCCTTTTCGCATCGCTGCTGCCGCTCCATCACCAAAGGCGACGAGCAGTTCACCATCCTCGAGCACTTCCCGAACCTCGATACGGACGAGGGTGTCAAATGGAGGACGTCCGGAGGAACTGATCATCATCACGCCCAGTCCTTCCCAGACGGAGAACGCGAACATCCGGCCCTGGCGTGGCTTCACGATCGCCGTCTTCGCCTCACGGTCGACCGACGCCACCTCGTGTGTCGGCTCCTGGAACATCGGCAGGCTCAGCTCACCGGTGTCGTCAGCGGAGGCCGGCGACCCGCACAAGGCCAGGGAGGTAGCTGCGGTG
>JADHNY010000104.1 GCA_016779265.1 Pirellulales bacterium
GTTCCCCGTTCTCACTTGTCTCGGCAAGGCTTGACGACGAGGAGGCTGCTGCTGAGGAGGCTGCTGCTGACGAGCCTGCTGCTGACGAGCCTGCTGCTGACGAGCCTGCTGCTGACGAGCCTGCTGCTGACGAGCCTGCTGCTGACGACGGTTTCCGGCCGCTCGCTGAGGTGAAGGAGGAAATTCGCGAGCAGATCGCCGCCGAGAAGGCTGAGGAGAAGATCAACACGATTTTCTCGGCGGTCGCGGCTGACCTCACGGCCTACGCGGAAGACTACGCCCTCTGGCAGGCCCGTGGTGAGACGGGCACCGAGCCGCCAACGCCTCCGAACTTTGAAGAGATTGCGGAAGCTCAGGGACTCACTGCTGGCCGGTCTGAACTCGTCGCCCCCGTTGATGCTGCAGAGGAGCCTGGAATCGGCCGCAGCTTTGAACTCGTTCCCGATCCGGGGAGCCGATTCGGCATCCGGCAGCGGTCCTGGCTCGAGATGATGTTTGGCGAAGGCTCCATGGACCTGCGTCCACAGACGTCGCGAGACATGCTGGGCAACCGTTTCCTGTCCTGGAAGACGCAGGACCAGCCAGAGTTTGTGCCGACGTTCGCCGCTGCCCGCGAGAACGTGGAAAAGGCCTGGCGGATCATCGAGGCCCGTGGGTTGGCTCAAGAGCAGGCAGAGGAACTCGCTAATCAGGCGAAGACTCGCGATGTCTCGCTGGAGCAGCTCTCCACTGATCGTGGTGATGTGAGCATGACCCAGGTAGGGCCATTTGCCTGGTTCGATCTTGCCAGTGGCATGCCACAGCTGTCGCAGCCCCCTGGAGTATTTCTTCCTGGTGATGAGTTCATGCAGGCGGTGTTTTCGCTGGCTCCTGGCGAATCCACTGTCGCCTTCAATGAGCCAAAGACCGTCTGCTACTGCATCCGGCTGCTGTCACTAACGCCTCCTGAGTCGGAGCTGCGGGCTCAGTTCTTTGAACGCCGTGATGACATGATGCCGATCGATCAGGTCGCGCAGCAGTCGTATGCCGGTGTCTTCGAGCGATGGATCGAGGGCCTGGAAGATCGCTACAACCTGCGTTGGGAACGGCAGCCGCGGATGCCACGTCGATAGCCGGCAGTCGCTGACTATTCCCGCCAGGGCGTGAGCACGATCGCCGCCAGGGGAGGGAGCGTGAGCGTGAGGCTGGCTGGCTGTCCGTGATGGGCTGTGGTGGTGGCCATCAGGGTGCCGATGTTGCCCACATTGCTGCCGTCGTAGTACCTGGAGTCGCTATTGAATCGCTCCTGGTAGGGCCCTTCATGCGGCACGCCGAGCCGATAGCCCTGACGGACAACCGGGGTGAAGTTGCAGACCACGACAACGAAGTCGTCCTTGCTCCGGCCACGACGGACGAAGGCGAGCACGCTGTCTTGCCAGTTCTGGCAATCGATCCATTCAAATCCTGCGGGATCGAAGTCGACCTCGTGAAGCGGTTTCTCATCACGGACGAGCCGGTTGAGGTCAGCCACGGCACGCTGCAGGCCCCGATGGCTGTCCCACTCCAGCAGATGCCAGTTCAGGCTCTCGTCGAAGTTCCACTCCTGCCACTGCCCAAACTCACCGCCCATGAAGAGCAGCTTCTTGCCGGGATGACACCACATGTAGCTGTAGAGGAGCCGTAGATTTGCAAACTTCTGCCAGTTGTCTCCCGGCATCTGGTCAATCAGCGAGCCCTTGCCATGCACGACCTCGTCGTGTGAGAGGGGCAACACGAAGTTCTCGTGAAACGCGTAGATCAGGCTGAACGTCAGCTCATCATGGTGATACTTGCGGTGCACGGAGTCATGCCGCATGTACCGCCGTGTGTCGTTCATCCAGCCCATGTTCCACTTGAAGGTAAACCCGAGGCCACCATCGTAGGTAGGGCGTGAGACTCCAGGCCAGGCGGTCGATTCTTCGGCGATGGTGACCGCTCCAGGAAACTGCTCGTGGACCTGGATGTTGCAGGTCTTGAGGAGTTCAATCGCCTCAAGGTTCTCGCGGCCGCCGTGCTCATTCGGCACCCACTCGCCGGCCTCCCGGCTGTAGTCCAGGTAGAGCATTGAGGCGACAGCATCAACCCGTAGCCCATCGATGTGATACTTGTCGAGCCAGAAGAGTGCTGACGAGATCAGGTAGTTAGCCACTTCATTGCGGCCGTAGTTGAAGATCATCGTGCCCCAGTCGGGATGCTCGCCTTTCCTGGGGTCTGCATGCTCATAGAGAGCTGTCCCGTCGAAGCGACGCAGTCCGTGACCGTCCCGTGGGAAGTGGGCGGGCACCCAGTCAATGATCACGGCCACGCCTGCCCGATGGAATGCATCCACGAGCGCCATGAAGTCGTGTGGTGAGCCGAAACGGCTCGTCGCTGCAAACAGGCCGATCGTCTGATAGCCCCAGCTGGCAGAGAGTGGGTGTTCGGTTGGAGGCAGAAACTCAACGTGCGTGAAGCCCATCTCAACCACATAGGGCACGAGTTCACGCTCAAGATCGTGGTAGGTCATCCAGCGACTGGGATCATCGCCGGGGCGACGCCAACTCCCGAGGTGAACCTCGTAGGTCGTCATTGGGGCCGCCAGCGGATCCTCCGATCGGCGAGCCTGCATCCAGTCTGCATCCTGCCACTGGTAGTCGTTGAGGTTTGTCACCAGGGAGGCTGTGCGAGGGGGCACCTCGGCTGCAAAACCGTAGGGATCCGAGCGGTCGTTGAAACTGCCGCCGTTGTGAACTCGGTACTTGTAGGCAGTGCCAACACCCACATCTGGAACAAACAGTTCCCAGACCCCTGAGGGGACCCGTTTTTGCATCGGGTGGCTGCGGCCATCCCAGCCATTGAAGTCACCGACTACGCTGATTGCGTCGGCGTTTGGGGCCCAGACGGCAAAGCTCACCCCTGCCACGCCATCCCGTTCGGTCAACTGGGCTCCCAGTTTTTCGTAGCTTCGCCAGTGGCGGCCTTCGCCGAGGAGGTGCAGGTCAAAATCGGTGAGCATGAATCAAAACGCCGTGAGCACGCGACAGAAGATCTTCCTGCTCTACCTTAGCCCGCCGTTTGAGGAGCCGCGTTGAGGTTTCGGGTTTTGCGGGTCAGTGCAGGGCACGCCGTTGCTGCCGTAAAAAAACTCCCCGGGGCCTCGGTGGCTGCCCGGGGAGTTTTCTTGAACGGCAGTGAACTGGTGTGGCCTTAGGCCACGAGCTTCACAGCTGGCACTTCACCCGTGATGCCGATCACGAACTCTTCGAAGATCTTGGCATCGAGAGCAGAAGCATTCTCTGCTTCGGGGTGGAACTGTGTGCCGATGGCGACCCAGTTCTCGACATTGCTTTCGATCGCCTCGATCACGCCGTCGGGAGCACGTGCAGCCACACGGAAACTCGACGCGAGATCGTCGATGGCCATGTGGTGCATGCTGTTCACACGAATCTCACCATCTCCGTAGACCCGCTCCATGACGGTGCCTGGCACCACCTCGAGGGCATGCCGATGCGCGACGTCGATGGGATCCTTGTGTGGAAGCGCCTTGGGGAGGTCTTCGGGGATATGCAGGAAGACCGTGCCGCCTTCAGTGATGTTGAGCAGCTGCATGCCGCTCCCCACTGCCAGGACGGGCATCTGTCGACGGCAGATTTCTGTGACGAGCAGACGGTCGAAGTCTTCACGACGGGCATCCATCGGCCGCGTGGCGGGGTGGGGCATGTAGCCGTCACGACGGGGATCGATATCGCCACCGCCAACGAGCACCACACCATCAAGCATGTCCAGCAGCCGCACGAGATCCTCTTCCTCCGCGACGGGGGGAAGAGCGATCGGAATGCCGCCTGAGGCAATCACACCGTCGTAGTATCCGGCGGCAACGAACGAGAGGGCCGCGTGTTCCTTCCGCGACGCTCGGTAGTCCATGGTGATGCCAATTAGCGGTTTTCCTGCCATGTCCTCGTGTCCTCCAGGCACCGTCCGGGTGCCTCTACGGTGCCCAATGACGGGGTGGTCAACATGACCCCCGGTGGATGCCAGGGAGAGAACGCAACGCGGAGAAAAGGCGGGCAAAACGCACCAACAGGTGCGGTGGCAGGGAGGCAGTCGCAACAGCGATAGATCGGAAGCCATTGGCTCCGATTTCTCCTGTTGTCCCCTCACGTTTGGCAGCGTAATCCTTCACGCCGTGCTCCTCACGTTTCCCGTGGTGCCAGACAGTCGGCATGTTCGGTGAGCTCGCACTCACTGAGATGCCTGCTGTCGTGCCCCTACGGCTATGGTGACTCCGCCCTACGGCGAAACCGCACACAACCGCGCCTCGTTTCCGGCCGGATCCATCCTTGGATGCCGGGCCGACCTCACTGACTTGCGTGAAGGCCGGGCCAAAACCGTCATCGAGCAGGTATCGCGGGCACAGCCGTTCCGGCCAGCTGTCACTCGCGATGGATCGAGGTTAGCGATCGATGTGGTAAAGGCAAGCAAATGTGACGATTTTGTGGTCTGTAGGAGCACCATGCCCAAGATAGGGTGCTAGCAGGCGAGTGACAGCAGTCTGCTAGCTGCAGATCCAGACCGCGTTGTGGAAGCTGCGAAACCAGGTTCGTTGCCGCTTGGCCAGCTGCCGCGTGCGGCGAATCGTCTGTTCGATCGCCTCTTGTCGAGAGATTTCACCCGCCAGCATGGCGAGCACTTCGCTGTAGCCGGCTCCCTGCCTTGCTGTGTCACCGATGCCGACCGTGGCCTCAGCCGTCTCGACCTCATCGACCAACCCCTCGGAAAACATCTTCCGCACACGCGTTGCGATCCGCTCGTTGAGGAGCTGTCGTGGGAGATCGAGGATCAGCAGCGGTGTTGCTGCCGCTGGATCGGCTTCAGCTCCCCAGGCAGCCTGCGAACTGCTGTTCGGCTGTGTTGGTGCTGAACAGGCCACCTCAATCGCCCTGACGATTCGCTTGGCGTCATTGGGGTGAATCCGCTCTGCAGCCGCGGGATCGTGTTTGGCAAGCTCACGATGGAGTGCCGCAGAGCCTTCCCGTTCCAGCCGTTCTGCGAGCGCCGCACGTAAGGCTGGGTCGCCTGCGGGACGATCGGCAAGGCCCTCGCGGAGCGCCTTGAGGTAGAGCGGTGTGCCGCCCACGAAGAGTATGCGGCGGCCCCGACGACGGATCTCCTCCACTGCAGTTGCCACTGAGGCCAGCCAGGCAGCCACGCTGAACGAGGCGTTGGCGTCAACGACGTCGATGACGTGGTGGGGCACCAGTTCTCGCTCGGCAGCGGTGGGCTTGGCGGTGCCGATATCGAGGCCTCGGTAGACCGCCATGGAGTCAACACTCACAATTTCTGCGTTTAGCCGCTTGGCTAGAGGTAGAGAGATGGCGGATTTCCCGGCGGCTGTGGGGCCCGCCAGGATCAGGCAGTCTTCCGCGAGTCGAACTGGGATGGTTTCGCGTGCTCTGGCGGATGCTAGAGTTGTGGGCTTGGAAGTTTGGTCCGGTTGTGTGGAATCGCCGTCTGGCTGCCTGTCGGGCGTATCGGCCGGCTCATCGCCACTGAAATCACAGGACATGGCAATCACAGGACATCGCAGGAGTGTGTCGGATGCCCGAACGGGGAGAGATTCTGGCTGCCCTCGGCGACGTGATCGAGTCGCGCCGCGGAGGGGATGTCGAGAAATCGTACACCAGCCGGCTTCTCGCTGGAGGGCCTGAAAAGGCGGGCAGCAAGGTGACCGAAGAAGCAGGTGAACTCGTCGCTGCTGCTCTCGGGGAGACGGACGACCGCGTTGTTGCCGAGGCCGCCGACCTGCTCTACCACACCCTGGTGCTGCTCACCTGTCGAGGCCTTTCGCTGAGCGACGTGGAGAGTGAGCTGCAGCGGCGGTTTGGCGTGTCTGGGCTTGAAGAGAAGGCCTCCCGTGGGGCCACGAGCAAGGGAGAGAAGAACTAAGTGATGGTTGAGCACCGCCCCGACGCTGACATGCTTCGCATTGGTGTGCCCAGTAAGGGCCGTCTCTCAGAACTCGCATCCACGCTCCTGCATGACGCAGGACTGCGGTTTCGTCGTCCTGAGCGGAGCCTGTTTGCTCGCTGTCGTGACCTCCCTGTGGAGATCGTTTTTCTTCGCACTGCCGACATCCCGGTGCTCGCTGCTGAAGGCGCAATCGATCTGGGGATCACCGGTGCAGACCTGATCGCCGAGAGCGGCAAGGATCTGGTGCATCGACTCGACCTGGGGGTGGGCAACTGCCGTTTGGCCTTGTGTGTTGACGTCGATGCCGATCTCAAAGACGCCTCTGACCTCGATGGCAAGCGGGTGGCCACCAGCTTCCCGGAGATCACGAAGGTCTGGCTGGCCGAGCGGGGGGCGAGCTGCCACCTCGTTGAGCTCTCCGGAAGTGTCGAGATCATGATCGCCCTTGGGGTGGCTGATGCGATCGTCGACCTCGTGGAAACCGGGAGCACACTCGCAGCGAATCGGCTCTGCGTGCTCGACGAGATTGGTCGCTACGAGACGGTGCTCGTGCAGAACCGTCAGCTGCGGCACAGCGACACTGTCGACCGGATTGTGCGGCGGCTTGAGGGGGTCGTGATCGCCCGTACCTACTCGCTGCTGGAGTACAACATTCCACGCTCCGCCTTGGCGGAAGCGGAGAAGATCACGCCCGGCTTCAACTCGCCAACCGTGAGCGGGCTCGAAGATGCTGACTGGTGCGCCGTGCGGGCGATGGTCAAACGCGGTGAGATCCATGCCATCATGGAGAGGCTCGACGCGATTGGGGCTTCGGCGATTGTGGAGACCTTCATCTCCAACTGCCGGCTCTGAACGGCTGCGGCCGTGACGTCAGAAGGGCGAGCCCGCAGCCGCGTGGATCAGCCGCCCGCCACGCAGCGTTGCCACCACCTCGGTTGTTGGGCAGAGCACATCGGCCGCAGGATCGGCTGACCAGGAGCTCGGCCTGAGAACGGCGAGATCGGCCCGCCTGCCGGCCGCCAACTGCCCAGCGGTGGACTCGCTGGCAATCGCCCAGGCGGCGTCGGTGGTGATCATCGCGACGGCCTCATCCGGGGACACAAGGCCCCGGTCAACGACCACGGCAGCCTCATGCCGTGGGGAGAGGTCTGGTGCCGATCCTCGCCCATCGGTGCCGATGGCGACGCGAACACCTGCCCGGCGGAGAGCCTGCAGGGGAGCGAGTTGTCCCGAGATCAACGCTGCGGTGCGAGGACAGACAATGACCGCGGCGCGGTCGCGGTGCCGAGAAAGGCGAGCCAGTGCGGCTTCGTCGAGGTGGGTGGCATGAATGAAGGCGGCTCGTGGGGCACGGCAGCCCAGGCTGATCCAGTCGGCCGTAGAGAGCAGACGCGGCGGAGGGCTCGGCCATGCACCCAGACGCTCGAGCAGGGTGCGGAAGGGGCCTGTGTCATGTGCCAAGAGTTCGTGCTCCTCACGGCTCTCGGCAAGATGCACGGCAACCGGGAGGTGTCGCGCTGCGGCGAGACGGAGCAGCTGTCGAGCCAGCCCCGCGTGTACGGAGTAGGCCGCGTGTGGCGAGATGCCTGCAGAGACATGCGGTGGCACCCGGTCAAGGCTGCGACGAAGCTGCTTCAGCGACAGGGCTCCGCGGTGGCTGCTGAGCCCGAGGCATTCCCGATAGAGTCTCAGCCGAGGCACGCCGTGAGTCGGGTAGGCGAGGGTGGGGGGGGCGGTGGCAATCTCTCCGATCAGCGTGACACCTGCTGCTGCCGACTCATGCAGGCCGGCGGCGATCGCCGCTGCCGGGTTGCTGGTCTCAGCAAAGCGGGCCTGCATCACAGCCGGAATCCAGCCCGCCAGGCCACCAGGAGGCTCTGGCGGCAGCGGTGTCGAGATCGAGGAGAACTCGAGATGGCAGTGTGGGTTTACCAGCCCCGGGAGCAGGATGCTGTCTCCAAGATCGATGACAGGACCATCAGGTCGACGTCGGCCGACGGCGATGATGCGGCTGCCGACGATGCGGACCCAGCCTCCGTCGAGAGCGGGCCCGTGCATCGGCAGCACGACCCGCCCGCGGAGCGTCAGCGGCATTTTTTGTGATGCCCCTCGTTGCCGCGAGGCAATCAGACCCGAGAGCAGGCTCGTGTCTGGCATCTCAGGTTACAGACGAGATGACAGGCAGCTGCGAGGCCTCCGCAGCGGAGTCTGGAGAACCGCAGCTTGTGCTCGCCCCACCACCGCAGCAGCTGGTTGTTGGCAGGCTGGCATGCAAGGCCACGGCTGGGTCGTCGGCAAAGGTCTCGTAGAACACATTCCTTCGTCGGGGCTCATAGCCCAGTTCGGAGATCGCCGACCGCATCTGATCGAGCGTGAGATGATGCACCGTGCCTGCTGCACTCACCACGTTCTCCTCGATCATCAGACTTCCCATGTCGTTGGCGCCGTAGAGGAGCGCGAGTTGGCCGATCTCACGTCCCTGCGTGACCCAACTCGATTGGATGTTGGGAAAGTTGTCGAGGTAGAGCCGTGCCACCGCCTGAGTGCGGAGATACTCAAAGGGCCCAGTGGGAGGGATGTGATCCATCTCGGTGTTGTCCGGCTGAAACGACCAGCAGATGAACGCGGTGAAGCCGCCCGTTTCGTCCTGCACCTGTCGCAGTCGTTCGAGATGTTCCACTCGCTCCTCAAGGGTTTCGATATGGCCATACATCATGGTGGCCGTGCTGCGTCCGCCCAGCTGATGCCAGACGCGATGCACCTCCAGCCAGTCGTCTGTCATCACCTTGCCGCGAGTCATCGCCGCACGCACACGATCGACCAGAATCTCGCCACCACCGCCAGGCAGCGAACCGAGGCCTGCTTCAGCGAGGCGTTCTAAGACCTCTTTCAAGGGGCGTTTGGAGACCTTGGCGAAGTGGTAGATCTCAGGCGGTGAGAATCCGTGGATGTTGACCTGCGGAAATCGCTGCTTCAGGTCACGCAGCAGCTCCTCATACCACTCCAGGCTGAGCGTGGGATGGAGGCCTCCCTGCATCAGGATCTGATCACCACCGAGCGCCACGGTCTCTTCGATCTTGGCGTAGAGTTCCTCACGCTCGAGCACGTAGCCCTCGGCATGCTTCGGCGGGCGGTAGAACGCGCAGAAGTCGCAGACAGCAGTGCAGATGTTGGTGTAGTTGATGTTGCGGTCGATGTTGTAGGTCCGCCATGGCTCTGGGTGCAGCCGGCGGGTGACGGTGTCAGCAGCATGGCCGATCGCGGCGAGATCGGGAGACGTGAGCAGAGCGACCGCATCATCAGCAGCCAGGCGTTTGCCGGCGAGGGTTTCCTCAAGAATGGTGCGAGTGTCGCGAGACATGCGGTCTACTCCTCGTTCAGCGGCGACGCTGTAGTGCGAGTGTTGTGGGGGAGTTGGGCGGAGTGTGGGCTGTGGGAAGCAGGACTGTGGGACTGAGGCTTTGATGTGCCGAGCAAGCCCAGGGAGCCGGTCAGCTGGCGGAACCGTTGCATCGCTTCTTGCTCCGCAGGACCGATGTGGTAGTGGAGATTATCGTGAAGATAACTCAGGCACTGCGGAACCGTCAGTCCATGGCGGGGTGCTTCGGCCGCGGCGATGGCCGCCAGATTGGCGACGCCACGATCACGAGCCGCAGTGAGCTGAGGCTCAAGCGTCGCTGTGCTGACGCCTGGACGGGCAGCCCAGGCAGCAAAGACGAACGGTAGCCCCGTCCAGCGACACCATTCGTCACCGAGATCCCAGACCAACTGAAAACTGCCAGGAGATCCTGCAGTCTGCCGAGCCCGGTCTGCGGGCCCACCATGTGGCCCGATGGCTCGGTCACCGATCAGCAGCACCGCATCAGCATCAGTGGCCTCAGGGCCGCTGCCGATCGGAAGCGGCTCAACTTCGGGACGGATTCCGAACCGCTCGTATAGCAGAACCTGACTCAGCGCTGCGCTTGTCCTCGAGCCCTCGTCGAGGGCAAGCCGCCGGACCCGCTGCGGAGCTGTGCGGAAAAACAGCTTCACGCTCATCACGGGTCCACGGCAGCCAATGCAGACATCCGTGATCACCCGCCAGCCGCCGCGAAAGACCTCGACGATCGGAATCAGGGCGACGTCGAGGCTGCCAGCGGTCAGCCGATCGGCCAGTCGGCTGGGGAGATCGTAGGAGAGTGTCAGACGACTTGCTTGCGGAGAACTCGCCGAGGCAGCCGTTGCCAGACCATGGACAAGCGGCTTGGTGTTGAGGTACTGCACGGCCCCCACGCGAACCTCGGCACCGGCTCGCTTCGCCGCGGCAGCATCCGTCGGTTGACGAGATGACGGCAGGGTGCGGTGGTCTGCGGGACAGAGTGGACGCATTGGCGGAAGACGGATATGTGGGGAGGAAGTTCGGTGAGGATGTCTTCTCTAGGAAATACCGCAGTGTGAGCCTAGAGCTAACCGCTGCAGCAAGGGACATTGCTGCCTGGAATGCTGTCTGAAATCAGGTCTCCAGGTGCCGGAACGCGCGAATTCCGAGGAGCATCGGCAGACCGCTGGCCAGCAGGCCCAGGAGCACCACGCAGGTTGCAGCCAAGGCAAGGCCGCTGGGAGCAGCAAACAGCCGCAGAATTGCCCGCAACCAGGCGAATGAGTCCCCCAGTGAACGGGCTGCAGGCCCGGCGTGGAACGGCAGCCCAGCAATGACCACAACAGGCATGATGAACAGAGAGCTGAACACGAGGCTCAGGGTGCCACCGAAGCCAGCAGCGATTTTGGAGGGAGAGGCTTCGCGGAGGTCGGGAATCCGTGCTCCAAGACCGACGGCAATCCCTGAGAGGCCCACGCAGAGGCTGACGCAGGCCACCTCGTGCAGAGCGATCGCCGTGGAGGAGAGACCGAGCATGCGGTCGCTGAGCAGAATCAGCAGACAGCACGGAGGCAGAGAGCCCACGACCGAAAAGATGAACTTCGACCAGACGATCTGGTCGCGGTGGACCGGCAGAAGCCCGAGAATCCAGAACCGTCGCCCCTCCAGGCTGATCATCGGATAGACGAACCGCGTGGTGAAGGTGGAGAGAATCAGCCCCACGACGCCGAGGTTGAGACAGCCAATCAACGACGCGTAGGAGTTGTCGTACTGAAACGACCGCAGGTTGACGAAGTAGAACCCCAGCAGACCGAAGAAGATCGCAAACTGCGACCACTGCGCGATGTCTCGACGGAACAGCCGGAGGTCTTTGACCAGCAGGAGTCGCAGGGGAAGGCCTCGCTTCGATCCCATCCGTTCGATCGCGTGGTCGAGCCAGCTTGCTCGCGGTGCGCGGCGGGCCGTGTATTCCCCGCCGAGCAGCCCGTAGCCACGGCGATACCAAACTCGGGCGAGTCCGCCTGCGAGCAGCTGGAGAAACAGACCGTTGGAGAGCAGCACGGCGAAGAACCCGCCAGCTTCGGCAAGGGCAGCCCATTCCTGCTGCGGATCTTCCGAGCGGCGACTCGCTTCCACCAGGCCGCTGGTGAGCCACCAGCTGGGAAGAAACCGCTGCTCGGTGACTGCCAGTCGGCTAAACGCCTGTTCAAACCAGGTGGTCGTGAGCTGGTCTGCATCATTGTTGGTAAAGGCAGACCAGCCAAGCCATCCACCCATTCCGACCGCGATCACGCCCGCGATGGAGAGCACATGCAGGCGAAGCCGGGGAAGCCAGCGAACAAGCGTGATGCAGAGCATTCCGCCGAGGGTCGCCGGGATCGTCACAAACGCGACCATCATCGGTAGCATGAGCAGGTAGTACGGAGGCGGCGCCTCATGCACGACGCCGTAGGCCACAAGCATGGGGCTGCCGAGGAGCACAAACCCCCAGCTAGAAAACCAGATCGACTCCCGGAAGACATGGCCGAAGATGGCCTCGGGCGTGGCCGGGAGCGTCAGCAGCAGACGTGATTCTCGCGAGGTGTAGAGGCCCGAATACAGCAGGATGCTGCTGGAAAAAACCAGCATCACCATCAGCGAGAGGAAGAAGGCGTTAAAGAGCATCGGGATCACGTCGGCATGCAGATCTTCAAGAAAGAGAAATGCTTGATAGAAGATCGCAAACAAGGAGCCCCAGAAGATCAGGCTCAGCAGCGATACCAGGATCAGCCGCAGCCGCGCGGTCTTCAGCATCTGGCCGAGCGTGGAGATCACGATCGAGCGTCGCAGTCGCAGGAAGAGACGTGACTCATCGTGAGGAGCAAGCGGGGCGTCGCTCATCTTACGAGCCCTCAGCGAGGGTGCTGCCGAGGCCCAGCCCACGGCCGGTGATCTGCAGGTAGAGGT
>JADHNY010000105.1 GCA_016779265.1 Pirellulales bacterium
CGCGAATCTCGCGACGTGAAAGATAGTTTGGGAAATCTGCAGGCATTCCGGAGAGTCCGACGGAGCGATCGTCGATGTCGTCAGTGGCGATCGTGACGAGTGTTCCCTCCGGAGTGATCAGCGTGAGTTCCGATTCCGTCTCTTCCCGAACGATTCCCGACACGACCACGCCATCCGCTGTGAGCACCACGGCTGTCTCAAACCCTTTCGCGATCGCCGCGCTCGGGGCGACAATGGACTCCAACAGGTAGCGGCGATCCTTGGTGGCTGCGATCCCTGAGAGCTGGGGGCCAACGTCACCACCCACCCCTGCAACCTGATGGCAGCGGCGGCAGGAGGAGGCGCTTCCACCGAAGAAGATTCCGCGGCCCCGGACCGGGTCACCGCCAGAGAGGCATTCGCTGAAGAGGTCAACCTGCGAGCCTGACTGGGCTTGGGCTGCCTCCTGCTGGCCGCGGATCGTGCTGACACGGGCTGCGACAGCGTCGGACTCGAGCGATCCAGCCGCCTCAAGAAGATCGAGCAGACATTCCGCTGGCAGGGAGCCCTCTTGCTGACGGGCAAACGCCTGCAGCAGCAACGATTCTCGCTTTGCAGCCAGAGCGGGATTGCCACCCTTGGGCGGCCGCTTGCCCGACGATGCCGTCTTGGTGCCAGGCCCACGCTCACCGATCGCCTGAACAATCTGCAGGGCCCGCTGGATGGCGACGCTGCTCTCAGAGGTGATGAGCTGTTCAAGTTTGGGGAGAGCCTGTAGTGGGCGGTCCATCGCCAGTTCCTCAACCGCTGCGAGGCGAATGCTCTCAGCGTTGTCACGGAGTCCACGTTCAATCAGCTGGCTCTTGCGATCGGTCAGGGCGAGCAGCGCCTTGAAAGCCGTCTCCCGCAGCGTGGGCTCAGCGGCACTCTCGGCGAACACCTCTTCGAGGCGAGGTGCGAGGTCACGGATGTTGAGCGTGACGGCGACAAGCAGTGCCATCTCCCGCAGCGCGGGTGGTCCAGCTAAGAGTGCTGGCAACACCGGGCTGATGCCCTGAGCGAGTCCATCCACACTGCGGGGGGATAGCGGCCGCCATCGTCCGGTCACGGAGTCGAGCGGCTCTGGCATGTTCCACGTGTTGAGGAGGCCGGCAGCGACCACTCGGACTTCCTCGCTGACCGAAGCAACCGCAGCGACTGAGGCCACCGCCTCCGCGTCGCGCAGTTCGCCACGACGATAGGCTGCGTTGAGCGCTCGCCTGAGGACGGGATTTGCGAGGTCCTGGCCGCTCGCTAGCAGATCGGCGAGTGCTGCGGTCGCCGCGTCGATCGGCTCGTCGTTGATCGCCCGGGCGGCCTCCGCGACAACCAGGGGGTCGACGTCGGTGAGCATCGTGGCAATCAGAGGATTCTCCAGCCGCCGCAGTGCGAGCGTGATCCCCAGCCGCCCGGCGTTGCCCGGATGGTTTGAGGCCACCAGGCTCTCGATCAGGCCAGGATGACGGGTCGCAAGACGTACAAGGCCTATCACCGCCTGGTGGCGAGCGACAGGATCACTGTTTTCCAAACGGTCGAGCAGGCCGAGGAGTGCCACCGCCGTCTCGCTTTCGCCGAAAACACCCGCGGCGGCTGCGGCAAAGCCTGCAAGCCGTAGGTTTTCAGAACCCAGCCGGCTCTTACAGCTTCCAGCCACAAGCGTTTTCACAGGGGAGGGAAGGGCGGATTCCCCATGGTGCTGCCAGATGTCGGCAAGCACCTTGAGCGTCTGAGCCTGCATTTCTTCAGACAGCCCACCGTCCGTGAGCAGTGTGTGCAGATCAGTCGTCACGGTGATGGCTTCGTTGACACCGCTGAGTCCAACCTGCCAGAGTCCCCAGAGACCATGACGGGAGCCAAACGGATTGTCACTCTGAGCGGCCTGCATGAGCGTGCTCACACCGCCGCGGCTGGCCAGTTCCCCCTGGGCGCGCTGTCGCACCCGTCGATCGACATGCGTCAGAAGATCCGCCAAGTCGGCGTCCGGCATGTCTGCCAGCGTCACTGTCAGAAGACGACTGACCTCTTGAGCCATACCACCGCTGGCTGCGGTGTCGGCAAAACGATAGAGCCGGCCTTTCCCTTCGCCATCCCAGCCATTGACCCAGTCGCTGACGAGCAGACTGCCATCAGGAGCGAAGTCGAGGTCGGTTGCCAGAATCGACCAGAGAAACTCATGTTTATCGGCCACCTCAAACGACGCACCCTTCGGCTCGACCGCAAAGCTCCAGATACCGCTGGTGGCAGTGACGCCCCGGAAGTCGGCGAGGAAGAAGTGGTCGTTGTAGCGATCGCCAAGCCCTGTGCCCGGGTAGAAGGTCAGTCCTGACGGCCCGTTGCCGAGGTTGGCGACTGGGGGCAGCGTTGAGGCCGGCTGGACAGCGGTCGTTTCCGCATCGGCTTTCCAGGGATACCAGATCCGTTCACGGTTCCAGGGACCACGGTCATCGAGATACTGGAAGTACATCCGCCAGCCGGTGTCTCCCTCCTGGACGACATAGACCCACCGCGCCTGGTCGCCGCTGTCGCTGTTGTTGTCACCAGTGAAGAGATTGCCGTCGTTGTCAAAGGCCAGCTCTTGAGGATTACGGAGACCGTAGGCAAACACCTCAAGGTGCGAGCCATCGGGGAAGCAGCGAAACACCGCGCCGGTATCGGGCCGCTTCAGCCGCGATCCCTCTTGAGTAATCACGTTGTAGCCACGGTCGCCGAGGCTGAAGTAGATCCGGCCATCCGGGCCGAGCGTGAGACCGTGCAGGTCATGTCCGCGAAAGGCCACGCGTACCCCGTAGCCGTGATGCAGAGCCGTCTGCTCTTCCGCAACGCCATCGCCGTCGGCATCGCTCAGGCTCCAGAGTTTGGGAATACAGGTGTAGTAGACGCGGCCTTCATGCTCGAGCACCCCAGCGCCCGTGCCGTCCTCGAGGTTTGAGAAGCCATCAGCAAAAATCGTATCCGCATCAAACACGCCATCACCGTCTGTATCACGAAGCAGACGGATGCGGTCATGCTCGGTCTCCCAGTTGGCCGCGTCGGCACCCATAAACCGGCGAAACATGGCCACTCGCTCTTCGATGCTCTCCAGCTGAAGATCCTGCAGCAGCCAGTCCATGTGGCCGCGGTTGTCCTCCACGCCTTGCTTCTGCCGGAAGGTTTCACACACCAACACGCTGCCGTCTGCCCGCACCGTGAAGGCCACCGGGTTTGCCACACGGGGCTCGGCCGCCGCGAGTTCTGCGGTCATTCCCTCCGGCACACGGAAGCCCTCAAGAGCCCGAGCTGCATCCGGCGAGGCCGCCGCGATTGGAGGGGTGTAGCTGGTCTCCGCAGCTGATGCAGAGGGCAGCGAGAGTAGCTGCAGGGACAGAGCGACGAGAAGACGATTGGCAATGTCGTGGCGATACATGGAAAACCATCAAGAGGAGCAGATTCAAGAATCGACAGAGTTTTGAGTCTACCTTCGCAGCGGCAACGGCAAGATGGCTGCGAGGACCTCCATCTCCAGGGACGCCACTGGTATGCTCCTGCCATGAAACTCCTTCCAGCAATTGACCTTCGCGGTGGAAAAGTCGTCCGCCTGCTGAAGGGTGACTACGACCGACAGACGACCTACGGTGACGATCCTGTAGCTCAGGCGCAGGCCTTCGAGGCCGCCGGGGCCAGCTGGCTGCACGTGGTTGACCTCGACGGGGCTCGCAGCGGCACCCCAGAACACACCGATGTGATCCGTCGGATCTGTGCCGCGACAAACCTCTCAGTCGAGGTCGGCGGCGGCATTCGTGACGACGCGGGCATTCGCCAGCTGTTGGAGGCTGGCGTGACGCGTGCGATCCTCGGCACCGCCGCCCTCCGCAACTGGGAGTGGTTTGGCGAGGCCGTCCGCGAGCAGTTTCCCGGCAAGCTTGTGCTCGGGCTCGACGCTCGCGATGGCAAACTCGCCGTTGCAGGCTGGGAGGAAGAGCTCACCAAAACCGCCCTCGAAGTCGCTTCCGAGGTCAATGACTGGCCACTCGCAGCCATCGTGTTTACCGACATTGCCACTGATGGAACACTCGCCGGTCCCAATATCGCAGCGACACGTGCGATGGCGGAGGCCACGAGGGTGCCGATTGTGGCCAGCGGTGGTGTGGGCACGCTCGACCATCTGCACGCCGTACGTCAGCTGCCGGTGGAAGGTGTGATTGTTGGTCGAGCGCTCTACGACGGCACCGTAACGATTGAAGGGGCGCTTGCAGCGGTCGAGGGATGATCACGACCCACGAGAGTGACCAACGCCTGCGGTCTGCAAAGCCGAGAGGCCTGCAGCAGCCCAGCACGACATTCCTGAGGTATCGGATGACGCGGCTACTGATGCTCGGAGTTGCTGCGATGCATGCGTGTCTCGCATCCGTGGCGACGGCCACCACCACCTGGGATGGAAAGCACGACACCAGCCAGCTTGACGTGACGGTTGTCTATTTCGTGCCGGCGGATCGCGAGCCCTTGCCCGACTGGAACGATCGCGCCGCATACTACTGTCGCCGGATTGAGCAGTTTCACGACCGCGAGTTTCAGGGATCGTCAACGCTCACCACGCATCTGCTCTCCGAGCCGCTCATCTCTCAGCGGACAACGGCCCAGCTGCGGCAGGGCGATGGCGATGCGATCTTCTTTGCCACGCTGCGGGAGGCTGCCGAGCGGCTGAAGTTTGGCGACGGGCCGAGAGAAGGCTTTCCGGTGCTACTGGTGCTCAGTGATATCAACTGGCGGCCTCTGGATGATTTCTACCGCGTGAAGCCCACCGCCGACGGCTTTACCTTCGAGGGAAACTTCAACGGCAGCGAGCACTTTCCCGGAGCCACCTCAGGCGGCGCGAGGGCGACGTACCTGGCTGACCGGGGCGTGGGCTGGGGGCTCGTGAGCGGCGACGGCTGGCGGGTGCCCTATCGCGGCAGCGACTGCGTGGTCTATCACGAAGGCTGCGGCCACACCGTCGGTCTGCCCCACCCTGAGCCCGGCAACGGATCGGTGATGAGCCTCGGTCAGTATCGCGGCTGGATCAGCGAGTCATGGCTTGATCGCGAACAGAAGCTGCGGATGGGCTGGGAGCCAACTCAACAACCGCTGACGCCGCAGCAGCAGCTCTTCAGCGAGTTCCGGGCGTTGCCGGAGCCACGCGTCCCGCGGCCGGGCGATCTGGTCGACCTGTCATTGTCGTGGCCTGCAGGTGCGGAGCTTGCATCGCTGCAAGTCCGCTATCAGACGGCCATCGAGGCACCGTGGGTCGACGTCCCTCAGTCCTGGAAAGGTCGCCTGCCGCAGACAGCCAGCTTGGGGCGGTTCGATCGCGAAACACCGGTGAGTTACCGCATCGACGCGAGGCTCACCGATGGCTCCACGGTGGAACTCTGGGGCTATCTGCAGGTGAGGCAGTTGCCACAGCAGCCACTCCTGCCGAAGCAGCTGACGAAGGATCTCGTCCGTCTGCATGTGGAGGCGGGGCTTGCCGCAACTGTGGCTGAGGGCTCGCGAGATCTGCTGGCGGAGATCGATCTCGAGAAAGCCTGGCAGGCAGGGGAGTGGACCCGCGAAAACGGGGTCCTGACCAGCCCGAAAAAGTTTGGCGCCAAACTGGAACTTCCGGCACCGCCACCATCGGGCTATCGACTCCTTGCGATTGTCGAGCCGCTTGACCCGCCGAATGGTCTGATTCTTGGGCAGCGGTCTGGAGGGCAGCGGTTCGTGTCGCTGTTTGGCTATGCCGTTGACGGGCAGCAGCTCAGCGCGATTGAAAACGTGGATGGCCGCAATGTAGGAAACGCAACAACCTATCGAGGTCGAGTGTTTCAGCAGCGGCAGTTGTCCGAGGTCACCGTGACGGTGACGCGGGCAGGCGTCCAGATGACCGTCGATGGCAAAACCATCGTGAACTGGCAGGGCACACCAGATCAGCTCTCGCTCTCGGACTACTGGCAGACTCCAGACAACACGGCACTTTTTCTCGGAAGCTACGACTGCCGCTACCGCTTCCACCGGGTCTCACTTGAGCCGCTCGGCGACGAAACGAGAGCGAGGGCCCCGTAACGAGGCCCTCGCATCTATAGCCAGTGGCTGCTTTGAGTCAGCAGCACCGCTGGGTATCTGGTCACGCTGGGCACCTTCGAACGCCGAAGCTGTTCGAACGGAGGTCAGCTGCAGCCTCGTGTGTCGGCATCCTAGGCGTCTGGATTTTCGACACACACCATCAGGTAGGCCGCGGTGCGATCGTCGAAGTGCACCAGGATATGCGTCTCAACTACTCAGCATCAGAAATGGTTATCGTTACTTTGTCAACATTTCCAGTGAACTCGGAAGCCTCACGACTATCGAACAGGTTGGAAACGACCTGCGTTGCGTCATCGACTCCAACGTCGGCTGTTTCATCTGCAGAGAAAACAGCGGGCTGCGTTTTTTCGACGCGACCTTCGGCTACCTTTTCCCCATCAACAAACAGCTTGGCAACACCACCTTTCCCGGTACCGCCACCGTCATAATCAAATGTCAATTTAATGTTGGCCTTTTCGCCGTCGATCGCGCTGGGAGACTCAATAGTGTATTGATCGAGGCCGAACCAGTTGTAGGTATAGGCTGGTTTGCCATCGTTCATGTAGAGTGCCCAGCCGCCAAACTTACCACCTTGGCAGAGAATTATCCCATTCGCCTTATCGTTGAGGGAAACATCGGCTTCGATCGTTTTCGACGTGTTTTTGACATTCAGGAAGGTATTTTCGAGGATCCCCTCCATGCCGTGTGCCAGTGTCAGCGATTTGCGATCCCCCATCAGATCAGGTCGCCCGGCGATCTTGGCGTTGAAACGCTCGTAGAGGCGATCATCAATGGGGTAGACGTTGTTGGCCAACGCCTCGAGAACAAACAAGCGTCGCAACTCCTGAAGCTTTTCGGGATTCTCTTTGGCAAGATCCTTGGTCAAGCTGAAGTCTTCTTCCACGTTGTAAAGTTCCCAGATGTCTTCCTCCAGAGGCCGCAAAGGGACTCCTTGCCATGGGACTTGGTGGACGGTCCGAGCTAACCAACCTTCATGGTAGAGCCCGCGATTACCGAACATTTCAAAATACTGCGTCGTGTGGCGATCTACTGCATCTTTATCCTTCGCGGCGTAGAGCATGCTCACACCGTCGAGTGGCTTTTGCGTTACCCCGTTGATTACCTTGGATTGAGGGATTTTCGCGGCTTCCAGTACAGTTGCGGCCACATCGTTAACGTGGTGCCATTGATCGCGGATCTCACCTTTTGCCTCAAAGCCGGCCGGCCAATGCATGACCATGCCGTTTCGAGTTCCCCCGAAATCAGCGGCCATCTGCTTGGTCCACTTGAAGGGGGCATCGGTTGCAACAGCCCAAGCTGCGGAGAAATGGGGGAAGGAATCGGGGCCACCCCAATCATCGGAACGAGCCAACATGCTCTCGATTGTTTCGGCATCAAAAATGCCGTTGAGGTGAACAAGTTCATTGAACGTCCCTTCTAAGCCACCCTCACCACTGGCGCCGTTGTCTCCCATGATGTAGATGAAGAGGGTGTTATCGAGTTCACCGATGCGATCGATGGCGTCTACCAAACGGCCAATTTCTACGTCGGTGTGCTCTGCAAAGCCGGCAAAGGTTTCCATCTGCACTGCGAAGAGATCTTTCTCTTCTTGGCTTAATGACCCCCAGTCTTTAATGTCCTCTGGCATATCTGCCAGTTGAGTATTTTGGGGCACGATGCCGGCTGCCTTTTGCCGAGCGAGTGTCTCCTCGCGCAATGCCAGCCAGCCTTCGTCGAACTTGCCCTTGTACTTGTCAATCCACTCCTTCGGCGCATGATGCGGTGCGTGAGTAGCGCCTGTGGCAAAATAAACGAAGAATGGCTTATCGGGCGTCATCGCCTGTTGAAACTCAACCCAACGAATTGCGGCGTTGGTCATGTCGGTTGTGAAGTGATATTCCTCTTGAGTTTCCTTTGCGACGCGGGTTACGCCGTCAAAGATCACGGGCTCCCATTGGTTCGTTTCACCTCCAATGAAACCGTAGAATTTGTCAAAACCAGACTGGGTTGGCCAACGATAGAATGGACCAGAAACCGAAACTTCCCACGCGGGGGTTTCGTGCCATTTACCAAACGCGGCGGTACTGTATCCGTTGTAGCGCAGGGTTTCCGCGAAATACCTGGCATCGTTGGGACGCATCCCGCGGTTACCAGGGAAGCCCGTGGCGATTTCCATCACCGAGCCGACGTTGACGTTGTGGTGATTACGTCCGGATAACAAAGCAGCGCGAGTTGGCGAGCAAAGGGCCGTGGTGTGAAAGCGATTGAATCGCAACCCGTTCTGAGCGAGGCGTTCAAAGGTCGGTGTCTCAATCGGGCCGCCAAATGGCGCTGTTGCCCCAAAGCCAATGTCATCGATCAGAACGACAACCACGTTGGGTGCACCTTCTGGTGCCGTGACCTGGAAGGGTGCAGGTTTTGTCGCCTTCCGGGCATCCATCTCACGGATTGGAGGTGTGCGTGGGTTTGGAATCGGCAGGATGGAACGATCAATTTCTTGTGCATTCATTGCCTGAGGCGTGAATAACACGACGATTGCCATCATGACGAGGCTGCGAACCTTTAATGTTGGAACGCTACGTTGCATGTCGGTTCCCCTTTCCAAGTGTCTTCCAATCCTTAGTTTTAGTTTTTCGATACGATGGGTCGATGAAAAGTGCGGAGGCCCCATAAAGAGGCCCCCGCATCGTCTGAATCGGTAGCCATTCAGAGTATCCGGCCGAACAGAGTGTCCGGCCGAACACCGGTCTCAGCCGCAAGTCTAGGCTTCTGGATTCTCAACACGCACCATCAGGTAGGTCTCGGTGCGATCGTCGAAGTGCACCAGGATCTGCGTCTCATTCATCGTCAAGTTCTGGATGCCTGTTTCCACGATGGGCGAAGTCCGGCCAGTGAAGGCCCAGGCAGCTCGTTGCGACTCCTGATCCACCATCCCCTCAACAGCAGCGGTCTCACCGGTGGCCTTGTTCTGATACGTGCCTGCAATCACGCCGTCGTTGCGAATCGCGAGCTGCAGAAACATCGTTGGTGGCTCCGCATCTTCACCTTCCTGAGCAATGGCAAACACGCCGAGCGGAAGCCAGTCTTCGCCAGCGGCATCAGAAGCCTCATCGTTTTCCTCGGGAACACTCATCGCGAGCTCTTGGGCCTGCTGTGCGTACTCCTCCACAGGCACCGCTTCGTCTCCGACCATCACGGTTGAGCCGTCGTAGTAGCTACTCCCACCGGAACCGTAGTCGTAGTAGCGGCCCGCTCCCCAGTTCCAGGGCATCAACGCAGAGACCGTGTTAAACCCGGCCCATGTCCAGAAAATCGGGTTCTTATCGAAGTAGTAGTGCCCAGTCTGCAGGCCAGACCAGAAATCGTCGTGGAGGTCGCTGTTGTAGGCGTTGTTGAGTTCATTCCGAATGGAATCGGCATGCTCGCCAAGCATCTGCTGACGGTCTGTACGCCGTTCGCCTCGACCGGCAGCGAGATCGCTGCGAGTCTCTCCCCGTTCGGCAACACGAACGGCCTGCTGATCACCGCGGCCGGCCACGCGATCCTGCCGGTTGTCGGACGCAAACTCACGGTTTTCGCCTCGGCTCCCCCTCGCATCAGAGCGTGCTTCGGTACGGTTTCCGATGGCATCTCCGCGGTTGCCGGCGACGGTGTTGCCGCCGCTTGCCGTCGCTGCCGCTGCTCCGGCAGCAGCTCCCGCTTTTGCGGTGCCTCCGTTGTCGAGGAAGTTTGACACGGCGTTTCCGGCGGTTGACTGAGCGGCATCCATCCGAGCCTTGGCATTGCCGGTTGCTCCAGCACCAGCCCGCCCGGCGGCGGCCCCACTCGGCGCGTTGAGGAAGTCCTTCACCTGGCCCTGCGTGGGCCGGGCAGCCGTCGCTCCTGCAGGCCGTGAAGGTGCCCGTTCGCCAGCTGCCGGCCGGCTGCCACCTTTTGGCGTAGCCCCTGCCGATGGCCGGCTCGTGGTCGGCTTGCTTGGAGTCGGTCGAGACGTGCTGGGTTTGTTCGGCGACGGTCTGCTGGGGGCAGGCTTACTTGGAGCAGGGCGACTTGGCGCCGAAGGACGTGATCCCCCGCTTGGCCGCGCACCGCCACCGGATGGTCGACCACCACCGCCACCACCCGGCCGCGCATTCGCAACGCCGCTCGAAAGTACTGAGCCTGCGAGCACAACAACCCCAAAAAACTTGCCAGCAAGCAGCCAAAGGCTGCGTGTCTTGCGGACCTGCATCAGATGTTTCCCCAGTGAAAAGGTTTGTGGTTCGCGACTCACGCCGCGCTACTGTCGTCCCATCATCGCCCGCACCGCATCGGCGGGATCAATCAGTCTTCCGGTCTCGGCGTCGTCAGCGATCGAAAGCTGCACGCCCTTGATCACGCCATTGAACTCGTTCCCCACCGAAACGTAGTCGGGCGAGACCGGAGCCCCAGAGTCTTCCCCAACGTCGAGTCCGTCGTCGGCGGAGTAGATATTGGAAAGCGTCGCCTCAAGTCTGCCTTCGCCCACCTTCTTGCCATCGACAAACAGTGAGACAACTCCACCCTTGCCGAGGCCCGGGCCTTCATAGGCGAAGTCCATCTGCACCTGATGTTCACCCGGGGTGAGCTTTTCGTCAGATGTGACGTACGTATTGCCGAAGCCGCCGTAGTTGTAGCAGTACTTGAGTTTGCCTTCGTGGGCGTAGAGAGACCACCCACCAATGTTGGCCCCTTGGCAGATGATGACGCCTTGTCCGCCTTGCTCCGGGACCACCACGCCAGCGGTCACAGAATGCGATTTGTTTTTGATGCTCAACACACAGTTCTCAAGCAGCCGTCCCATGCCCGGAAAGAGCAGCTGCGTGGTGCCTCTTACCAGCACGGGTCTGCCAGCGGTATCGGGGTTGAGTTTCTCAAATAAACGGTCATCAAGGGGCAGCACCTTGAAGCGGGTGGCTTCAATCAAAAACTGCCGCTGCAGCTCTTCGAGCTTTTCTGGCATTTCTGCCGCCAGATTTTGGGACTGGCTCCAGTCTGTATCGGCATAGAGTTCCCAGACGTCATCCTCCCAGGCGGGCGACGGCTGCGTGGGAGGAGCCCACGGCGTGCGATGCTTCGTCACCGCAGTCCAGCCGTTGTGATAGATCCCACGATTGCCCATGATCTCAAAGTACTGTGTTGTGTGGCGATCGTCGGCTGCTGCGTCGTCAAACGAGTACGCCATGCTGATGCCCTCGATGGGATCCTGCTGAGTCCCGTTGACACTTGTCGGATGAGGCAAGCCGGCGGCCTCAAGCACTGTGGGGGCAACATCAATCACATGTGCAAACTGCGAGCGGATCTCCCCCTTGGCTTTGAAGCCATTTGGCCAATGGACAACCGCCGCATTCCTGGTGCCTCCCCAGTGTGACGCACACTGTTTGGTCCACTGGTACGGCGTGTTCATCGCACAGGCCCAGCCCACGGCGTAGTGGTTGTAGGCGTCAACGCCACCGAGCTTGTCGAGCTGTTGCGTGAGGTATTCCTCCGTTTCGAGATCTTGAATCCCGTTGAAGTAGCTCATTTCGTTGAAGCAGCCATTGATCCCACCCTCGGCCGACGCTCCGTTGTCACCGACGATGTAGTAGATCAGCGTGTCATCAAGTATCTGCAGCCGCTCAAGGGTGTCGACGATCCTGCCGAGGTTGTGGTCGGCATACTCAAGAAAGCCCGCATAAACCTCCATCTCCCGAGCAAGCACGGGCTTGAATCCTTCTGGCACATCAGCCCAGCGAGGCACTTCGGCGTTTGGGGCAGTGAGCTCACAGTCTGCGGGGATCACACCAAGTTGTTTTTGACGAGCAAAGGTTTCTTGGCGGATGGCGTCGTACCCCTGGTCAAACTTGCCGGCATACTTGTCGGCCCACTCTGCAGGAACGTGGTGAGGCGCGTGCGTCGCACCTGGGGCGAAATACATGAAGAACGGGCGGTCGCCGGCAAGTGACTTCTGTTGTCCAATCCACTTCACCGCCTTGGTGGTCATGTCTTCCATGAAGTGGTAGCCCTGCTCAGGCGACCTCTTGTTCTCGACCGGCGTGGTTC
>JADHNY010000106.1 GCA_016779265.1 Pirellulales bacterium
TGGTCACGCTCGTCGACCCCAACGATCCATCTCTGGTCGCGCCTTCCGACATGCCAGAGGCCTTGCAGGCTCTCGCTCGCGCCTCGGGTGAACCGGTGCCAGAAACCACCGCAGCGATCGTCCGGACAGCGCTTGAGAGCGTGGCAGCAGCATGCCGTCGCACCGTGCGGGAGCTGGAAGAACTCCTCGGCCGAGAGCTCTCGACCATCCATGTCGTGGGCGGAGGCGTACAGAATGCCTTGCTCTGCCAGATGATCGCCGATGCCTGTGGACGTGAGGTTG
Organism: Pirellulales bacterium; assembly: GCA_016779265.1. Lineage (GTDB taxonomy): Bacteria > Planctomycetota > Planctomycetia > Pirellulales > UBA1268 > M30B53. The sequence continues at coordinate 283 of JADHNY010000106.1, forward strand.
TGGCGGGCCCTGTGGAAGCGACTGCAATCGGGAATCTGCTCGTTCAGCTCACGGCAAGCGGCAATGCCGTCGACCTGCGAACGCTCCGCGAAGTGGTGCGGAACAGTTTCGACCTCGCCCAGTACACACCGAAGGACACCACCGCTTGGGACGCTCGCCTGGGCAGCTAGCCAGTCACAGCGGCGACTGTGGGACAGCAGATGTCCCGTCGCCAGACCCTTTCGCTGCGAACCAGTTCGCGAGCGAGGAACGTCCCTCAGGCAGCCTGGAGTTGTCCTGCTGGACGCTTGCTGAGTTTGCCGTGCTCAACGGTCACGATTGAGTCCGCCAGCGCGAGGGTGCTCGCACGGTGGGTGATCATGATCACCGTACGATTCTCGACGTACTCAGCGAGCGCCTCGTGAATCAGTCGTTCGCTCTCGACATCGATCTGGCTGGTCGCCTCATCGAGTACGAGAATCTCCGCATTTCGCAGGAAGGCACGGGCCAACGCGATCCGCTGCCGCTGACCACCGGAGAGCCGGTAGCCGCTTGGGCCCACCATCGTTTTGTAGCCCTGCGGGAAGTTTGAGATGAACTCGTGGGCGTGGGCCTTGCGGGCGGCTTCCTCGATCTCTTCGGGGGTGGCATCCCAGCGACCGTAGCGAATGTTGTATTCGATCGTCTCGTTGAAGAGTTCGGTCTGCTGCGTCACCATCGCTATCCGGCGGCGGAGATCATACAGGGAGAGGTCTGTCAGCGGTACGCCGTCGAGCGTCACATCCCCCTTGGTGGGATCGTAGAAGCGGCAGATCAGGTTGATGAGCGTGCTCTTACCGCCCCCGTTCGGACCCACAATCGCCACCCGCTCGCCAAAGGCAATCTCGAGGTCGACGTCATGCAACACCGTGTCGATTCCGTCATACGAGAACGACACGCCCTTGAGGGCGATCTCACGGTGCGGTGAAGGCAGTTCCTTTGGCTTCTCGGCTTCGGCAAGCTTTGAGGGAGTGTCGAGCAGCTCGTACAGCGCCCCGGCAGCGACGGTACCGAGGTTGAGGCCGGTGAAGATGCCGGAGAGCTTCCGGACCGGATCGCTGGCGCCGATCAGCATGCCGAAGAAGACCATGATGCCAGGCACCGTCATCGGTCGCTCTGTCATCGTAAACCCAAAGATCTGGGTTTCTTGGTTGATCACCAGCCACGCCCCGACCGCGATCGACGTCGCGACCATGCCGATACCGAGAATCTCCGTAATCGGGTTGGCCAGTGTGAAATAGAACTTGTGACGCATCCCCATCCGCATCATGTGCTTGGTGCAGTCGCGGAAACGCTCCTTCTCGAAGTTCTCCATCGTGTAGGCCTGGACCGTGAGCACATTACCCAGTGACTCAAAGAGCACATGATGGAAGCCCATTGCCTGGTTGAGCACATTCTTCGAAACGTCGCGGATACGGCGATTGAGCCAGACCATCAAGAAGCCGACGAGGGGGGCCAGCGTGAGACAGGCGAGCGTCAGCTGCCAGCTGATCAGCCACGCACCACCAAGACAGGCCAGGATCTTCAGTGGTTCAGTAACCGCACCTCCATACACACTGGTGATACCACCAGCGAGCATGTCCGTGGTGTGGGTCACCTGAGCCATAAACCCAGCGGAACCGCGGGCCATAAACTGTGAACGATCGAGTTCGAGAGCCTTGTCAAAAATCTTCAGCCGGATATTGCGACTGATACTCATCGCAACCCAGCCCACCAGCATGGCACTCGAGAGCAAGAACACATGCTTCAAGAAGGTGCTGAAGACGACAAAGCAGACCACCAGCAGCACCGTCTGAAATGGATCCGTCGGTAGCCAGTTGTCGAGCCAGGGCTTCAGTTTTTCAGCCGAGAACTTGGTCGCTCGCTCTGCCTGGAGTTCCAGTGACAGCCGATCAACTTCAGCCTGAGCGACAACCCGAGCCTCATCGTCGAGCCCACCGTCCGCCAGCTGCTGCGTCAGTTCTGCAATCCGGGCGTCACCGGTCTCGATGGTCGTGAATGCCTGTTCAATTCGCTTCTCGTTCCAGTTCTGAAGCGATTCACCATTGAGCGTGACCTCAATGATCGGAAACAGCGCGGCGATGTTGGCTCCCCAGAGAGCCGCCACACCTGCCGAGCAGAGAAAGGCCCCCATCAGGATTGGCCAGTACTTTGAGGCGTCTCGCAGAGCTCGTGCCAGAGCACCAATCCCAGAGGACTTCTTGGCACCCGCAGTTTGGGGAATCATCGCGGCGTCGGTCATGCCTCAGATCAGCCTCAAATGGTCCATGTGGAAAATGGGGGACGCGGCACCGTAGAGGCAAACGCATCTCCAAATCAAGGTCGAAGCGGCGACAGCTCCAGACTGACGATCTCGCCCGAGATCTGGTTGGGGGTATCGGCAGCCACGAAGCTCTATCCCAGCCGCGATGCCCGATTACTGGCTGCAAAAAACGGGGCTGCTGCGGAGCCCACGAACGCTGACGAACACTGGCGAACCACTGAGACTAGATGCCCCAGGCAAGCCACGACGGGGCAGAGAAGCCGCGTAAGACAGGCAAAGCGAGTCAGGACCACAGCTGCCTGGGCCACTTCGGCGTCCTGTCTTAAGTCCCCCGCCGATGACCGAGACGAATCTCCGCCGCCCAGAGAGTGTTGGCGAGAAGCATGGCGACTGTCAGCGGCCCCACGCCTCCTGGAACAGGTGAAATCCAGCCCGCAACAGGCCGGACGGCCTCAAAGTCCACATCGCCGACAAGCCGCCCCTTTCCAGTGCCAGGATCAGTGATGCGATTGATCCCAACATCTACCACAGCAGCCCCAGGCTTCACCATCTCGGCAGTGATCAGCCCCGGCTGTCCCACAGCCGCAACGAGGATGTCGGCAGACCGTGTTACCCTGGCCAGGTCCGCAGTCCGTGAGTGGGCGAGCGTGACCGTCGCATCTCCACCCGTTCCACGTCCCGCCAACAACAGGGAGAGGGGCTTCCCGACGATGTCGCTGCGACCAACGATCACCGCATGCTTGCCAGCTGTCGGAATGCCCGCATCAATCAGCAGCCTCTGCACCCCCGCCGCAGTACATGGCACAAACCGGGGCCGCCCTTGCGAGAGCAGGCCCGCGTTTTCGGGATGAAAGCCGTCGACATCACGATCGGGGGGCACGGCATCGAGGACTGCCCGTTCATCGACATGCGACGGAAGCGGCAGCTGCACCAAAATCCCGTCAGCAGCGCCATGCTCTTCGGCAGCAATCCGCCGAATTAAGTCAACGAGCTCGGCGGTCTGCACGCTCTCATCGACGCGGATCAATTCGGAGTCGATGCCCACCCGTGCCGCTGCTGCCTGCTTGCTCTTCACATAGGAAGCACTCGCAGCCACATCGCCGACGAGCACCACCACCAGCCGTGGCCTCCGCTGGCAGAGATCGGCGAACGTTTCGACTTCCGCAGCGAGGCCTGCTTCGAGGCGTCCGGCGAGAGCCTTCCCATCGAGAAGCATGCCTCGCGAATCAGCGGCTGCATCGTTCGTCGGCATTGTCATCGACCAGCCCAGGCCTTCCACTGCGAATCAAGAACCCCCACATCGACGTCACCACCGTGAAACACAAACCGGTACCGCAGCGTGAGGTCTTCGCCCGCAGGAAGCGTGTATCCACCCGGCTCACTGTCATTTCCCGTGAAATGTTTCACGCCAAAAGGATTCGCAGTGAACAGCCCGTAGTCGCGGGCATGCCAGCGAGCAGGATGGCGGAGGTTTTCCGGATGATCGAAAATTGCCACTCCAACAGCTGCACCTTCAACCTCACCAAAGTAGTCGACCCAGCGGGCTCGTTTACCCCAGGCTTCGGCATCGGTCAGGCCCTCTGATGTGCGGATGTGACCAGCCGCACCATTCGACCCTGAGCTGTCCTTCAGCTGCAGCGGCGTGCGGACACGGATTGCCATCGTGCCTTCCTTGGTATCTCCAAAGTGAACGTCCCCTTCACTGGCATGCAGCACCACCTGAATGTCGATCGTCCGCTGGTCTGCGTCTCCGGCAAAGACATAGCGTCGCGTGTCGGTGAGCACGACCTGGCCATCCGGAGCGGTCCAGGCATTGTCGGTGAGAATCACACCGTCTTCGCAGACAGGCATCGACTTCTGCACGATCCGCGGCGTACGGCCCTCGTCGTCAGGCTTGTGCGCCCAGAAATCAACACCATTGACCTCATCATGCGTGAACCACAGCGACTCGTGATGGGGGTGGTCGTTGGCCTCCCCTTCAACCCCTTTTTCCACCGGAAACGACCGTGTCATCGGCACGCCGTCCGGCCCGATCACCGGGTAGAGAATCGGCTTGGCATAGCCTGAAAAGATGTAAGACGTGAAGGGCTTTCCGTCGAGCGTCACATCCACTCGATCGTCCTGCTTCTGGAAACGCACCTCGGCAGCGGCTGTCTGACCGCCGGTCTGCACGACCAGTCCAGCCACGCCACAGAGCACCACCGCAACCAGCTTCCACGTCGACATGCTCAGTCCTCCCCTTGGATCATGGGCACCGCCTCGCGGCGGTTCACTCTGTCTCGTTGTCTGCGTCGTCGTCCTCTCCCTCCACAACCATGGGAGCGACGGGTGACGACTGCTCGAGCGTAAACTGCATTCGCAGCTGGTGCAGGATTTCTTCAAACAGCTTCGATTCCTGCTGGCTCCGATTCCCGACGGTCTTCTCCTCGAGCATCGCAATCGTGTCGATGAAGTGCCGAGCGCTCGGCAGATTCCGAATAGGCTTCCCGGTGATCGGATTCGGCACTCGCCCGAGTGCCATCAGGGCCTGCGTGAAGAGCGTCTGAATGTGAAAGTCGAGGGTAGCCGGCGGCGTTTCACCCGCAGCAGCAGCCATCTTTTCCACGAGTTCTTCCGGGGAGAGTTCCGATTCATCCGTCATCAGACAGAACCTTCATGTAAAGAGCAGACAGGACCTACAGACTACGACTCAGCCACCCATGCACTGCCAGCATGACGCTCGACAGCTGCAGTGACCAGTGCCGCGAATAACGGGTGGGCGGCAGTTGGCTTACTCTTGAACTCTGGATGGAACTGGACCGCCACAAACCAAGGATGGTCCGCAAGCTCCACGATCTCAACCAAAGAGTCGTCAGGGTTTGTCCCCGCAATCACCAGCCCCGCCGCTTCAAGACGCGCACGGTAGTTGCTATTGAACTCATATCGATGGCGATGGCGTTCTGAGACCTCACGTGTTCCATAGGCCTGCTCACTGCGTGAGCCTGCTGCGAGCACCGCAGGCTGGGCCCCCAGACGCATCGTGCCCCCCTTGTCGGTCACATCCTTCTGCTCTTCAAGCAGACAGATCACCGGATGAGGTGACGAACGATCAAACTCTGTGGAGTGGGCTCCCTCGAGACCAGCAACGTTGCGGGCAAAGTCGATCACCGCGCACTGCATTCCCAGGCAGATGCCGAGGAATGGAAGCCCCCGCTCACGAGCGAATCGGATCGCCTTCACTTTCCCTTCAATGCCTCGCTCCCCGAAGCCGCCGGGCACAACAAGGGCGTCAAACCCAGCGAGGAGCCGTTCCGCCCCCTCCTCCTCGATATCTTCGCTGTTGATTGGCTGCACGCGAAGCTGCGTTCGCCGATCGATTCCGCCATGATCGAGAGACTCGTAGATACTCTTGTAGGCATCTCGGTGTTCGGCGTACTTGCCGACAACGGCAATCGAGACCTCGTGTTCGGGGTTGCGAAGCCGATGCAAGATCTCATGCCACTGCTCCAGGTCTGCCGCTTTGGCCGTGAGGTGAAAACGCCGGAGGATCAGCTCGTCGATCCGGTTGCTCTGCAGCGAGAGCGGCACCTCATAAATCGAGAAGTCCTTGTCCCGCTCCTCGATCACCGACTCCAGCGGCACATTGCAAAACAGTGCAATCTTCTCGCGATCGCCAACATCGAGCGCCCGCTCTGTGCGACAGACCAGCACATCCGGCTGAATACCGATCTGCCGGAGGATGCCGACCGAGTGCTGCGTTGGCTTCGTTTTGAGTTCACCGGCTGCCTTGAGGTAGGGCACCAGCGTGAGGTGGATGAACATGCAGTTCTCTCGACCGACATCGATCGGGATCTGTCGGATCGCTTCGAGAAAAGGCAGGCTCTCGATGTCGCCCACGGTGCCACCGATCTCAGTGATCACCACATCGGTCTCGTCGTCCGCCAGCTTCTTGACCACCTCCTTGATCTCATTGGTGATGTGCGGAATCACCTGGACAGTCTTGCCGAGAAACTCGCCACGCCGTTCTTTATTGATCACCGACAGATAAATCTGCCCGGTGGTGTAGTTGCTATCCCGGGTCAGCAGCGTGGAGGTAAACCGCTCGTAGTGCCCGAGATCGAGATCGGTCTCGCTTCCATCGTCGAGGACATACACCTCGCCGTGCTGGAATGGGCTCATCGTGCCGGGGTCGACATTGATGTAGGGATCGAGCTTCTGCATTTTGACCCGCAGTCCGCGGGCTTCCAGCAGCATGCCGATCGAAGCGCTCGTGAGTCCCTTGCCGAGAGAGCTGACGACGCCTCCGGTCACGAAGATATGCTTGGTCACGCCTACAAGTTCCTTCCCGAGTGGCTCGCCAGAGGGGTGGCAAACAGGCCGATGCCACGGCCCTTAACCGGGCAGCCGTTCGGATTGAACCAGTGTTGGCGTGAACGGTCAAATCACCCCGCTGGCTTCACGGGCACAAGCGGAGGATCCGCCGACTGAGGGATGGTCGGTTCCGCTGGCTGAGGCGTTGCCGGTGGCACTGCCTGCGGAACCGCTGGTGGGACAGTCACGGGGACTTGCTGCGGCACGACCGAGGCGGGCTGTGGCACCGCAGTAGGCTGGGGAACCAGCTGCCCGGGAACGGCGGTCACAGCAGCGGGCTGAACGGGAACCGCAGAGCGAGTGTTGAGGTCGACCACCAGTTGCACCACCTCAGGACGAATCGCCAGCCCACGGTTGTTAAACACATCGCTGGGGGTCACACCAAAGCGGCCGTAGAGTTTGGCGTTGGCATCGTTGTCAATCGAAATATCTGCCCCCGACACCGACACGCCGAGAAACAGACCTCGGCTGCGGGCGTAGGAGTAGATTTCCGCCCCAAGCCTGGCGTCTGTGCCCGCGTTGGCCTGCCGGCCGATCGGTCCCAGTGCCACCGACGCATCTGCCCCCAGGGTCACCTTATTTCCCTGCAGTAGGTTCTGCAGGCTCTGTGGAGTTGCGAACACGAGGACAATATCAGCGGCCTGAACGCCCACCTGAAAACCAAGGCTGCCCCCTCCCATCGCACACATCGCCGGCGGACTCCAGGAACGATCCGCATTGCGGACCATCAGCACCCCCTTTCCGTAGTTTCCAGCGAAGATGAAGCCGCCTTTGATCATGTTCGGGAAGATCGCGATGCCCTCCGCCTGGGCGAGCATGCCCTGAGGAATCGACTCGATCTGAAGGCCACAGAACTGATCGAGCGTGTTGCGAGACGCATTGACGGTCTGCAGTTCCTGCACCGCCGGATCGATCTGCACCTGAGCGTGGACAGGCCGCGTGACCATCAGGCCACTGATCAGGACGGCACCCAGCACGCCCACTCGGCAGGGGGTCTGCAGACAACGCATGGCGACTCCTTTCGCGTACGTGAAGCCCGAAGTCTATCCCCCTTTGCAGTACGGGGTCGATTCCAGTTGATCGCTGTGGCGATGTGAGTGGCTCGCCCACCGAAATGCGGGTTTCCGGGGGTTTTCCGCCCCTGTGTCTGCTTTTGCCTCTCCGTGGCGTATCCTCGAAAGATCTTGGCACGAGCACTCCCACCCGCGATCAGATGACCCAACCCACCTCCGACATCCGCATTGAGAGCCTCGAGCCTCTGGTCCCTCCCGCCCGACTGACGGCGCTGCTTCCGCTGGGAGAGGAGGCCGTGCAGACGATCGTCGCCGGTCGCCAGGCTGTCGAGGATGTGCTCCGAGGGGACGACCCGCGTTTCCTGGTCGTTGTTGGCCCCTGCTCCATCCACGACCTCGAGGCTGCTCGCGAATACGCACATCGCCTCAAGGCACTGGCCGACACCGTCGCCGATCGGCTGCTGGTGGTGATGCGGGTCTACTTTGAGAAGCCTCGCACGACCGTCGGGTGGAAGGGACTGATCAACGATCCGCACCTCGACGACTCATTCGATGTGTCGACTGGGCTGCGTCGAGCGAGGAGCCTGCTGATTGAGATCGCCGAAATGGGCCTGCTGACGGCAACCGAGTTTCTCGAGCCGATCACCCCTCAGTACATCGCCGACACCGTCGTGCTCGGCGCGATCGGCGCTCGTACCACTGAGAGCCCGACCCATCGCCAGATGGCCAGTGGCCTCTCGATGCCAGTCGGCTTTAAGAATGCGACCGACGGCTCCCTCCAAGTCGCGATCGATGCGATGCAGTCTGCGCGAGCTCCCCACAGTTTTCTGGGCATCGATTCCCAAGGGGGCACCTGCGTTGTTCGCACCGCCGGCAACCCATGGGGCGTGCTGATGCTGCGTGGTGGCCGCAGCGGCTCAAACTACTCGCCCGAGATTGTGGCTGAGGCCAAGGAGAAACTGGCGAAAGCGGGTCTGCCAGAGGCCATCATCGTCGACTGCAGTCATGCCAACAGTGGTAAGGACCATCGTCGCCAATCCATTGTGTGGCGTGACGTTTTACGGCAGCGTGTTGCAGGCGAGCGGTCTCTCGTTGGACTGATGCTTGAGAGCAACCTGATGCCGGGCAACCAGCCCGTTTCGCCGCGGAGTGAACTCGCGTATGGCGTCTCGATTACTGACAGCTGCATTGGCTGGGAAGAGACCGAAACGCTGATCAACGAGGCTCACGCCCTGCTTCGTGATGCCGGTCGGGGTGAAGCTGCCGCCGGCTCCAGCAAAGGCTGACGCGGCTTCTTTCAAGCAGGCTCGAAGCGTGCCAAGCTCCGGCTTCACGGGTATTCCGTAGACCGCCTGCATGCTCTGCACGCTTCAGCTGAGCACATCGCTGATCACATGGCCGTGCACATCTGTCAGGCGACGATCGATACCTGCGGTGCGAAACGTCAGCCGGGTGTGGTCGATGCCTAGGAGATACAGGATCGTGGCATGCAGGTCGTAGCAGCTCGCCTTTCCCTCGGCAGCCTGATAGCCCAGATCGTCACTCGCCCCGTAGGTGGCTCCAGCTTTGACGCCCGCGCCCGCGAGCCAGGTCACAAAGCTGCCCCCGTTGTGGTCACGGCCAAGGCTTCCCTGGGCAAACGGCGTGCGTCCAAACTCGGTTGACCAGACCACGAGGGTATCTTCAAGCAGTCCCCGTTCTTCAAGATCGTTGACCAACGCCGCGATCGGCTGATCCACACTCAGTGCGATCGGCGGGAGCTCCGTCTGGATGTTGCCATGGTTGTCCCAGTTGTTCACCGCGCCTTGCGGGCCACTCCAGACCTGCACAAAACGGCTGCCTCGTTCCATCAGGCGGCGGGCGAGCAGACAGCGACGGCCGAAGTCTTCCGTCTCTGGTCGGTCAAGGCCGTAGGCGGCGTGGGTGGCCGCCGTCTCCGTGGTGAGATCAAAGGCTTCGGGAGCAGAGAGCTGCATACGTGCCGCCAGTTCACCTGCCGCAAGCCTGGCGGCTAGCCGCGAATCGCCAGCCCTCGTCGAAGCATGCCTACGATCTAACTGCTCGAGGATCGCAAGCGTATCCCGATCAGCGACGCCACGAGCGAAGCCATACTCTTCCCTCGCTAAGAGGTCGGGAACAGGCTCTGCGGCAGCTGTATCGATGACGGTGCCCTGATGGCGGGCCGGCAGAAAGCCAGCACTGAAGTTGGCCTTCTGGTTGTACGGCAGGCCTCGTGGATCGGGCAGCACCACAAACTCCGGCAGCTCATCCGAGAGTGAGCCGAGCCCATACGAGACCCACGCTCCCAGGCATGGAAAGCCCGGCAGGGTGAAGCCTGTGTTCATCATGTAACTGGCGGGCCCATGCACATTGCTTTTGCTGGTCATCGCCATCAGGAACGCAAGCTTGTCGACGATGCCCGCCTGATGCGGAAACACGCTGCTCACCCAGCGACCGCTCTCGCCGTGCTGCGCGAAAGCAAACGGGCTCTTCATCACGGCTCCGGCTTCGGCCGTGAAGCCTTCTGGCTTTTCTTTTGGTCCGAGCATCTGCCCGTGCAGCCGCTCCAGTGCCGGCTTGTAGTCAAAGGTGTCCATTGGGCTGGCACCACCATTCATGAACAGCTGAATCACCCGCTTCGCCTTGGCGGGATGATGCAGGCCGGCCAGCGGCCTGCCTGGCTCTTCCGCATTGCTTGTGGAGTGCAACCAGCAGGATGCCGCGAGGGCACCGAATCCACCGGCAGCTTCGGTGAGAAATCGGCGGCGATCCACCTCTGCGAATCGGTCGTGTGCATGCATGACGCGTCTCCCCCGCGCGGCCAGTCAGGTTTCAGTCGATGAACAGAAACTCATTGCTGTTGAGCAGAAGGCGACAGACGGCTGCCATCCCATGGCTCGACGCCAGCCCCTGCAACAGAGCCAACTCATCAGCGGTCGGCCTGCGAAGCCAGACGCGTCGCACCGCTTCAATCACCTGCGCCTGCTCATCACCACCAGTCGCTTCGAGGTCTGCCGCCATCGACTCTGCGTGATGCAGCACAAAGCGATTGTTCCTAAGCGTCAGCGATTGAAGCGGCGAGACCGACTCTCCGCGGCGTGCCACCACCAGCCCGAGGTCAGGGAAGTCGAAGGCCTCAAAGAAGGGATCGGGAATCCCCCGCCACACCACCCGATAGATGCTGCGTCGCTGCATGCCCGCTGCAGACCAATCCACGTCTGTGTAGTCGAGCACGGGGGTGAGCTGTGGACCTGGAGTCTGCGAGAAGTGCTGATCGCCCGGGCCTCCCATGGTCAGATCGAGCTGACCGCTAACCGCAAGGATCGCATCCCGCAGGCCATCCGCATCGAGCCGACGGCGGTTGGCCCGGGCTAGGAGCCGATTATCGGGATCATGCTGCAGAGCATCAGGCAACACCGTCTCGGCCGCCCCCGCCTCAGAGGACGCACACGACGCCTGCCGATAGGTCCGGCTGGTGCAGATCAGCCGGTGCAGATCCTTCAGCGATCCCCCTGAATCGCGAAACCAGGCGGCGAGCCAGTCGAGCAGTTGAGGGTGGCTCGGCTCACTCCCCATCCGCCCAAAGTCTCCCGGCGTACTGCAGAGTCCCTGTCCAAAATGAAAGTGCCAAACCCGGTTCACGATGCTCCGCCAGGTGAGCGGATTGGCTGGGTCCGTGAGCCATGCGGCCAGCGCCGCACGTCGCGCAGACTCTTCATGCCCAGCTGGGAGTTCAAAGTGCTTTGCGAGCTCTGGCAGGCATGAGAGCGCTCCGGGCCCAACCTCATCCCCTGGGGCATCGATGTTGCCTCGTTTGAGGACTCGAATCTCCCGTGGCTCCGAATACTCAATCACCCCACGCTCATTCTCTGCCACCGTCGCCGCGGCATAGAACATGTCCTGTGCTGGCAAGGCCGCAAGCTCACGACGGGCTCGATGCCCAAGCACCGTCGCAGCAACCGCTATCCGCTCTTCCAAGGAACGCTCTGCTGCAGGCCTTGCGAGCGCATGCCTGACCTCGCTGGAAACAGCCACTGCAGCCTGGGGATCAGCATCGGTGACCATCATCGCAAAGCGACCGATCACATGCCCCCCGCCATGCACCTGTTCCAGCTGGAGCACCAGCTGGGCATCTGCTGAGAGCTGCAACGGCTCCTGCAGCTCAAAGACCGCATAATGAGGCTCTCCAACAGCTGGGT
>JADHNY010000107.1 GCA_016779265.1 Pirellulales bacterium
CCACTGCACGCTCTCCAAGCCACAGCACCGCGAGCTCGTGCCCTGGCAACGCCACCTGCTGACGGAGCGACTCGTCGGTGAACCGCTCACCCAGCATGAAGTCGATCTGCTCGGTGGAAATAATCGCGGTGTAGTGTTGGTGCCAGATCGTGCGGGCAAGATCTCGCAGCACCGGCCAGTCTTCCGGCCTCACCGCCAGAATCCTCGGCCGCTCATCCCGCGGCTGCTCATCCACGAGAGCCTCGCCCGGCTTCACGTCATGTGGCATGGCCTCTTTCTCCCATGATCCCGCTCTTCTCAGCACCGCCGCATTCCCCACCCCCGCCGATCGCAGCATCACGGCCCTCAGCCGAGTACCTTAGTCGATACATGCCAATATGCTTCGTTGGAAGCCGCCCAAACGTGGATCACGCTGCTGAGCGTCACTCGTCAGCCCGCCATACGTCAGCCACAGGAAACTGAGATGCTCAACAACGCCTGCAGCAGCATGCCTTGTTTTTGGCAGCAACTGCGTCCGCACAGCCTGGCCTGCCGGCTGGCCCTCACCTCTGCTCTTGTCCTCGGCCTTCCTGCGGGCTTTGGCGTGGCTGATGAACCGTCGCCGCAGGTGCCTCGTTTTGAACTGACGCCACAGCCCGACGCTTCAATCCACTTCACGATCGACGGCGAACACCAGCTCGGCTGGCATTATGACACCGATGCCCCGCGGCCCTTCTTCTTTCCGTTTCGCAGCCCGTCCGGTGCCCTGCTCACCCGCATGGGTCACCCCGGCGCCGAGAACCACGACCACCACCGCTCGATCTGGTTTGCCCATCACGATGTCGACGGCCACAGCTTCTGGCAGGACGAGAGCGGCTGCACGATCCGCCAAGACTTTTGGATGGTCCAAGACGATGGCGACGTGGAAGGTGTCTTCGCCGCTCGGCTCAGCTGGCTCGATCCCAGCGGCACACCACTGCTGCAGCACGACCTCGTGGCCGCTCTTCAGCAAGCCGGCAATGACGAACATGCCCTGGAGATTCAGTCCACCTTCCGTCCAGCGGACGGCCGCGAACAGGTGACGCTGGGCAAGACGAACTTTGGATTTCTTGCCGTCCGTGTCGCTCGCTCAATCTCCGACTTCTTCGGAGGCGGCACACTGACCAACAGCGAAGGCCTCGTCGGTGAGCCCGCCATCTTCGGCACACCAGCGACCTGGGTCGACTACTCCGGCCCTGTGGGAGTCGGCCTCGGCAAAGCCCGCACCAGCGAGATCGAGGGCATCACCTTCTTCGATCACCCCGAGAATCCGCGGCATCCGGCTCGATGGCATGTGCGGGCCGACGGCTGGATGGGAGCGTCGTTCTGCTTTGACGATGCCTGGGAACTCACCGGCGACGCCCCGCTGACCCTGCGATACCTGCTCTATGCCCATCGCGGTGGGGCAATCGATGCCCCGATCAACAGCGTGCAACACGCCTTCCATCAACGACCAGGCTGGCAGATCCGCCCCTCCAACTCGACAGAAAAGCATCGCCAGTGGGTCGTCGAGCGGGTCGCAACACCCTAAGCGAGCAGCACGAGTGCGAGCAGCCCGCTGCCCGCACGCAGAACGCCGGCCAGCGGCTCCCCTACACGCCCGCAGGAACCGCCCAGTGGTCCGCTCGATAGCGACGTCGGATCTCCGCGTTGGCCTCGCTGTCATCGATCACTGCTTCCGCCACCGGATCAAACATCAGCGTGCGACCGTGCCGGCAGGCGATATTGCCGAGGTGCACCAGCGCCGCAGATCGATGGCCTTCCTCGATGTCGGCATGCGGGCGGCCGCCATCCCGAATGCAGGTGAGGAAGTTGTCGTAGTGGGGCGGCAAGCTGAAGGAACCCTCCGCCTGATCGACCAGCTTGTTGCGTTCGCCGTAGAGCTGCCAGCCGCTCTTTTTGCCAAGCACGAGCATGCCCTTGGTGCCATAGAAGGCATTCCCATTCTCGTGGCCTTCCTGCACGTAGGGCGACCAGTCGCGCTGCTCGAAGATCAGCTGCTTCGTGCCCACCGTCTCCGGTGTTGACCATTCATAGATGCAGTACTGCGTGTCGGGATACTGCTGGTCGTCGTCTACGGCATACAGGCCGCCCAGTCCGGCCACTCGATCCGGATGCCGATCCACATCCAGCCCCCAGCGGGCGATGTCGATCTCATGCACACCGTCGTTGCCGATGTCACCGCAGCCATAGTTTTGCCAAAACCGCCAGATGCCGTGCAGCAGGTTGGCCTGATACGGCTGCCAGACTGCCGGCCCCACCCAGGCGTCGTAGTCGAGCACTGCCGGTGGGTCGGTCGGCTGCTGCCGGCCGAGACTGTTCCGCCGCTGACTGTTCCAGGCCTTGGCCACGAGCACCTCGCCGATCGCCCCATCGTGTAGCAGCTGCATCGCCTGCCGCACATGGGCTGTGCTCCGGGACTGTGTGCCCACCTGCATCACGATCCCGTTGCGACGGGCGGCCTCAATCATCAGCCGGCCTTCCCGCAGGTTGTGGCCGCAGGGCTTCTCTACATACACATGCTTGCCCGCATCGGCGGCAAGAATCGCAGCGGGCCCATGCCAGTGGTCCGGTGTCGCGATCCAGACCGCCCGCACCGATTCGTCAGCGAGTACCTCACGAAGATCGGTGGTGGATTTCGGCTGAGGCTTCCCGGCGTCGGTGATCATCTTGGCAGCGGTGGCCAGCCGCTCCCGATCCACATCACACACCCAGGTGACCTGCACGTCCTCGCGGCCAGCCAGCGTGGCCAGATGCGACCGCCCCATCCCACCGCAGCCGATCACAGCAACCGAAAGCGGCTTGCTCACCGCATCGGCTGCGGCCTCGGCAGGAGACGCCTGAATGGACGTGACTGCAAGCTGCGCCGTGGCTGCAGTAGCGAGAAACTCGCGTCGATTTGTGATCTCCATGCCCAGCTCCTTCCCAAAAAAACACACCACGTGCGGAGGTCGCGACCGAGCCACACCTCATCCCTCTCCCCGTTCCTAAGTGTACTGCCGGCAGATTGCGTTGCGTGAATCAGCAACAGCGGTGCGGGCAAATCTCGCTGCCTTCTCCGCAACAAACTCGGTATTCTGTGAACGCTCTGGGGATTGGTCTGGGGAGGGTTTGGTTATGAACACCGCTGCCACCTATTCGCTCGACACGCTGCCGACGCCTGCGGTTGTGCTTGATGGCGAACGCGCAGAACAGAACATTCGCCGCCTTGCCGACTATGCCGCGCAGCATGGCATGGGCGTCCGGCCCCATACCAAGACCCACAAGTCTGTCGAGATCGCACGACGGCAGCTGGCAGCGGGAGCCGTGGGGCTGACTGTTGCCAAGGTCGGGGAGGCTGAAGCCCTGCTGCCCGCCTTCGACGATCGCGAGCCCGACATTCTCGTCGCCTATCCCACCGTTGATTCGGCCCGGGCGAGCCATGTGGCAGACCTCGCCAACCACTGCACGATGCGGGTGGCCCTCGACACCCCTGCAGCCATCGCAGCGCTGGCAGGCGCCGCCAGCAGGGCAGGCACGACCGTGGGGGTGCTGGTCGATCTTGATGTTGGCCCCGGTCGCACCGGTGTGCCCAACGTCGATGCCCTCGTGACCCTCGCAGAGGCCGTCACGCATGCCCCGGGCCTGCGGCTTGATGGGATCTTCTTTTATCCGGGCCACATCTGGAACCCGCCCGCAGAGCAGACCACACCGCTGAAGGCCGTTGCCGACACGCTCGCCGAAGCCTGCGACCGATTTGATCGCCAGGGTCTCTCCCGTGACATCGTCTCCGGCGGCTCGACGCCCACGGCCTATCAGTCACACCTCGTGCCACAGGCCACCGATGTTCGCCCTGGCACGAGTGTGTTCAACGACCTCAACACGCTCCGCGGTGGCTTCTGCACGCACGACGACATCGCCGCGACTGTCCTGGCGACGGTGGTCAGCGATGCCGTTGCCGGCCAGGTGGTGCTCGATGCAGGCAGCAAAACCCTCACCAGCGATCGCTGCGTGCCCACCCCCGACAGCGGCTACGGCTTCCTGCCCGACTATCCAGAGGCCGTTGTCACCAAACTCACCGAGGAGCATGCGCAGGTCGACATTCGTGGCTGCCCGAAGCCCCCAAGCGTGGGCGAACGGGTGACGATCATCCCTAACCACATCTGCCCGTGCATCAATCTGCAAGACACCGTCTGGTGGAAAGAGCCCGACGGCAGCCTGCGACCGCTCACCATCGACGCCCGCGGACGGCTGTCGTAGGGGATGACTCAACGACACACTGGCAGGCGGTATGCTTGAATCCTGCCAGACATGTGTTTCCTCACGGCTTCTCCCATGCCCACCTGCGACGCCCAGCCGGCCACCTCCACGCCGCCCAACGAGTCGTTCGTCAACATCGCGGCCTACCTCTTCACACCGCTTGACCGGCTACCGGAGCGGCGTGAAGAGCTCCGCCGCCTCTGCCGCACACAGCAGCTCAAAGGCACGATCCTGCTCACGCCGGAAGGAATCAACCTCTTCATGGCCGGCAGCCGCAGCGGCATCGACACGCTGCTGACCCATCTCCGAAGCGACCCGCTGCTGGCCAAGCTTGAAACGAAGGAGAGCCTCAGCGATCGCCAGCCTTTTCGCCGCCTGCTGGTCAAAATCAAGCGTGAGATCATCGCCTTCGGCATCGAGAACGTCGCCCCTGCCTCCTACACCTCGAAGAAGCTTCCGGCCAAACAGCTCAAAGCGTGGCTCGACGAAGGACGGCCGCTGACTCTGCTCGACACCCGCAACGACTACGAGGTTGAGCTCGGCACCTTCGAAAATGCTCTGCCGATTGGCGTCGATCACTTCCGCGACTTTCCCGAGGCCGTCCGCAAGCTGCCTGAAGAGATGAAGGACCAGCCGATCGTGATGTTTTGCACCGGAGGCATCCGTTGCGAGAAGGCCGGCCCCTTTATGGAGCAGGAAGGCTTTCGCGAGATCTACCAGCTCGACGGCGGCATCCTCAAATACTTCGAGGAGTGTGGCGGGGATCACTACCAGGGTGATTGCTTTGTGTTTGACCAGCGGGTGGCCGTGAACCCGCAGCTAGAGGAGACAGCAACCACACAGTGCTTCGCCTGCCAGCATCCGCTCACGCTCGCTGATCAGCAGTCGGAGCACTACGAAGCCGGCGTCGCCTGCCCCTACTGCTGGAAGCCTGCGGAGAGCCCACGGCCGCTGACGCTTGCCGAGCGAGAGGCAGTGATAGCCGCTGTGACCACTCCGCTCCCAGGCAGCCAGCCATACGAGAATCGCCGGCCGCTGAATGTGCCTGCCCGTTACGAGGCGTGCACGCTGATCGACTTCCTGGCCGACTTCCTCCCCCACATCGATCGGCTTGAGTGGCACGACGTCATCGCCCTGGAAAGGATTGTGGATCGGGATGGGCCACTGACAGCCGAGACGATCGTGCGAGCAGGCCAACGGCTGACCCGTCTTGAGCCCGAGACGACCGAGCCGGCGGTCAACCCAGCCGTAGGCGTTCTGGCCTGGGAAGACGAGTTCGTCGTCTTCAACAAGCCCGCTCCGCTGCCGATGCATCCCTGCGGCCGATTCAACCGCAACAGCCTCACCGAGATCCTCAGCCTGGCCTTTCCTGGCGAACACCTCACCCCCGCCCACCGGCTCGACTCCAACACAACCGGCATCGTCATCTTCTCCCGCAGCCGCCGCTCAGCGAAGGCGATTCAGCGACAGTTCGAACAGACGACCGCCTCGAAGACCTACCTCTGTCGCGTCGTCGGCCAGCCTGACTGGCAAGAGATGCTCTCCACTGAGCCGATCTCCAGCCGGCCTGCCGAGCATGGCTTCCGGGTGGTCGACCGAGATGGCGGCGACACCGCAGAGACCGCGTTTCGCGTCCTGAAACACTTTCCCAATGGCGAGGCCCTGATCGAGGCGACCCCCCGCACCGGTCGCACCAATCAGATTCGGGTGCACCTGTGGCATCTGGGCTTCCCACTCGTCGGCGACCCCAGCTATCTGCCAGAGCAGCAACTCGGACGCCAACAGACGCTGACTCCCAACGACCCGCCAATGTGTCTCCACGCCTGGCGGCTGAGCTTTGCACACCCCGCTGACGGCACGACTGTCAGCGTCGAGGCGGCCCCGCCACGCTGGGCTGACTGACAATGACGGCCATCAGCATGTCTGCCATCAGCCATGCCTACTCAGCCCAGGCAGCCCGAAGAAACCGCAGCCAGTTGCCCCGCATGATCTTCTCGACGTCTTCAGCCGAGTAGCCACGGGCAGCAAGCATCTCAGGCAGTCGCTGAAGATCGGCAATCGTCTCCAGGTCGTGCGGCGACTGTTCGCGTCCGTAGCCACCGTCGAGGTCTGAGCCAATCCCCACATGGTCGGCGTTCCCGGCGACCTGACAGACGTGATCGAGGTGATCGAGCATCACCGAGAGGTCGCACCCGGCCGCCTCAGGCGTTGTTTGACCGCGAACCCAGCCGGGCACCATCATCCAGGCATCCAGCGGCATCCCAATCACGCCTCCTCGATCGATCACCGCCCGTAGCATCGCATCGGAATACTGCCGGTTGTGGTCGACAAGCGCACGGCAGTTGCAGTGGCTCGCCCAGACAGGCCCCGTGAAGATCTCAAGTGCCGTCCAGAAGGCCTCGTCGCAGAGGTGCGTGGTGTCGAGGATCATGCCGAGGCGGTCCATCGCCTTCAGCAGTTCACGGCCCTGATCATTCAACGGGGCCGAGGCATCGGTTCCGTAGGCATACCGACCCGGGCCGTAATGGGCAGGCCCCAGCGCTCTCAGCCCATCAGCGTGGGCCCGCTCAAGATGCTCAAGCGTCACCAGCGAATCGGCGCCTTCCAGTGTGAGGATGTAGCCGACCGGCAAGGAGCTGAGATCGTCCCCCGCTGCGACGGCCGTTTCCCAGCGAGCCACATGCGTCTCGAGCCCGACCAGGTCGCGAATCTGGACCATCTCCCCGGCCCGCTCCATCTCCCGATACCAGGCCAGCTGTCCCTGTGTCTGCGCCCAGGCCTGCTCGGGTGAGCTCCAGCCGGGGAGCGGGTTGTCGGGGGCGGTGTAGCGGGCGATCTGCGTGGCCACGACGAGTCCGATTGATCCTCGTCGCAGATCTGGCAGCGACGTGGTCGCCAGCCCACGGTCAGGCTTGTCAGTGAGGCCGCGGGCTCGCTCGCGGGCGTTGATCAAAGCGGCATCACACCGCAGGTCGCGGTTCCACTCCAAGGCGTTCATCGCCAGGTCGAGATGCGCATCGATGGTGAACATGGCCAACCTTTCTCACAGCAGCTCAGACCAACTGATCAAGCAGGAGCACTCCACCGAGTGCCACCACCGACACGATCGACTCCATCAGCGTCCAACTCTTGAGCGTGTCGCCGATGCTGACGTTGAAGTATTCCTTAAACATCCAAAACGCCCCGTCGTTGACGTGGGAGCAGAAGATGCTGCCAGCGCCAATCGCCAACACCATCAGGTTCGGCTCCACATCGCCACCCACCAGCAGCGGAGCGATGATGCTCGCGGCCGTCAGGCCGGCAATCGTGGCCGAGCCCACGCAGACGCGAATCCCAGCCGCCACCACCCAGCCGAGAATCAAGGGATCGAGTGGGAGCGTCTCGAGCACCACGGCGATCTTGTCATCCACACCGGTCGACACGATCACCTGCTTAAACGCACCGGAGCCGGCAATCACCAGCAGGATCGAGGCCACGTCGAGGATCGCAGTTGAGTAGGTGTGCATCACGGCCGCCAGCGACTTGCCGCGAGCGAGACCGAGTGTGACCGCCGCAAAGATCAGCGAGACGACCATCACCACATCGGGATCAGCTGCAAACGCCACCATCCCGGCCCAGGGTGAGTCGGCAGGCACCACCAGGGTTGCCGTTCCTGAAAACACCAAGAGCACCGCCGGCAACAATGCCGTCACCACACTCACCGTCAGCCCAGGCAGTTCCGCATCTGGCTTCGGCTCCGCGATCAGTCCGGGCAGCGGCTTGGCTTCAATCCTGGTCAGAAACCTGGAGAACAGTGGCCCGCCGATCACGATCGCAGGCAGCGACACCAGCAGCCCGTAGAGCAGCGTGAGCCCCATGTTGGCCCCAAACTGGGCCACGAGTCCGGTGGGCGCCGGATGAGGTGGGAGCAGCCCGTGGGCCAGACTCATTGCCGCCAATGCCGGCAGCCCCACCACCACCAGCGGCAGGCCAGCACCGGCAATCACCGCGAAGATAATCGGCACCAGCAGCACGAACCCCACGCCGAAAAACAGCGGGATACCAACGATCAATCCGGTTCCCGCCATCGCCCAGGCCATCCGCGTCGGCCCACATGAGGCCACCAATGCCGATGCGATCCGCTGGGCTGCGCCACTCTCAGCGACCAGTTTGCCGAGCATCGCCCCAGCCACGATCACGATCGTGAGGGCCCCAAGAATGTCGCCAATGCCTCGGCGAATCGCCCCCGGAATCTCACCAGCCGGCATCCCCAGACCGAAGGCGGCCGCCGCCGAGACAAGCACAAACGCCAGCAGCGGGTGCACCTTCGCCCAGACCACCATCGCCACGAGGGCCACGATCGACGTGGCCACGATCAGGAGGGGCTCCATCTCTGCCCATGCCATCGGCTGCGTCTCCCTCTCTGGCTGTGGGCCCGCTGCCCGGAGTCCGTCGTGGTCTCTCGTGCACCTTGGTGACTAGGCCAACTCGAAGAGGGCCTCGATCTCCACCGAGATGTTGCCCGGCAGGGAGCCCATGCCGACAGCACTCCGCACGCCGATCCCCAGGTCATGCCCCCAGATCTCACCAAAGAGTTCACTGCAGCCGTTGATCACAAACGGATGCTGCTCAAAGTCGGGCGTTGCGTTGACCATGCCGAGCACCTTGATCACCCGCTTAATGCGGTCGAGGCTCCCCAGGTGAGCCACGAGCGTCGCCAGGATGGCCAGGCCCACCTGCCGAGCGGCCGCTTTACCTGCATCGGAGTCGAGGTCTTGTCCAACCCGCCCGGTAATTAGAGTGCCGTCGCTCTGCAGCGGACCGTGGCCGGAGACATACACATGGTGGCCATCGATGAGACACGGCTTGTAGACGCCAGCCGGCTTGGGAGCAGGAGGAAGCGCGAGGCCGAGAGCAGCGAGCCGGTCGTGTGGTGCGAGGTCGTCCATGAGAATCTAGGTGTCCAAAGTGTGGAAAGAAAATGCCGTGCCTCCCCGAAGCCCGACGGGTGGCGAGAATACCACACCAGCGGTCTCCTTGGGCGAGCCAGCCGCTATGCTTGAGGCATATATGCTTTGCGAGTAGGCAGCTGCGGAGGTTTCCGTGTGCTCCGAGATCAGCGGAAGGGTCCCGCATGGACACGCTCATCAAAGACCAGCAGTCCACCGCATCAGATCCCCTGCTCGACTGGAACCTCGCTGGAGCCACAGCAGCTGAGACCTGGGAACTCGTTGCTGGCGAACTGGTGGCAGCGGCTGCATCCGGTCGCCATCCACTGCACTTGCCGACGCTGACCACGGTCGGAGCAGACGGAGCGCCGCAGGCCAGGACCGTTGTGCTTCGACTCTTTGATCCGGCCCATCGTGAAGCTTGGTTTCATACCGACGTGCGAAGTGGCAAAGTCACCGACATGCTGCGTGAGCCGAGGGTGGCCCTGCATTGGTACGATCCAACCGCGCGAGTGCAGATTCGGATCGCGGCCCGAGCCCATGTGCACCACTGCGATGCCCGGGCTCGTACCGCCTGGGGCAACTCAGCGGCCATGAGCCGGGCGTGCTACGCAGCCTGTGACGCACCGGGAACTCCGCTCGAACAGTTCCCCACGGCTCAGCCGCATCCGGCCGACGGCGACGATGCGGGCTTTGAGGTGTTCACCGCCGTCTGCTGCCACTTCGACACCGTCGACCTGCTCACGCTGCACGCCGCAGGCCATCAGCGGGTGCTGCTGGATCTCACCGGGCGGAAGCCCACGTGGCAGATCCTCGCCCCCTAGCGAGGTTTGCCAGGCCAACGTTACTCAGCTGGCGTCCACTGCCGCAGCTGTGCATGCACCTGGGCGACGCGTCCCATGTAGTGGTCCATCGAGTAGCGACCAGCTGCAAGGCTGATGTGCTGCTTGGCGGCGTCTGCATCGCCCGTCGCTTCGGCGAAGAGGCCGAGATACAGGTGCGCGTAGCAGAGTCGGTTTCGCTTGCCTGCCTCATCACCGGCTTCGGCGGCTGCCAGAATCTCTTCCGGACTCCCCTCGCCTCGGTAGTAGGCGATGATCTCCTTCATCGGCACGCGACGATCGGGCCCTACCGGCAGCATCGCTTTCCGCGCCGCCTCAAGCCCCTCCAGACGAGCCACGCAGGCAAAGTGCCAGGCGGGATTTTCCACGTCGTTGGGATTCACCGTGCGGTGTGACTCAAACTGCTCCCGGCCATCCTGAAAGCGGTCGGCGTAGTAGAGCGAGAGCCCCCGCTGCCAGAGTTCTGGCTCAGCCGTCGGATCGGCCTTGATCAGCGCATCAAAACGCTCCGACGACTCCACCGGCTTGGCTGCAAAGAAGAGTTCTACCCCTTCTTGAAACAGCTCACTCGGCGACTCCGCTGCGGCCTGCATCACCATCGCCATCACTCCAACTCCAGCCAGCAGGCATCTCCAGCCCATGCGATCTCTCCCATATTCGTGTTGAGCGGCCTCCGCTCCCCACCGCATGCCGGTCGTCGACACACGGCCCCTCGCGGCGCTGGCAGCATCGCCATCCCACCGGAAGCCCCAGTGTATGCTCGCCACTGTTCGGAAGGCGACTGACCGGAGGCACCAGATGACGCGATCGCTGCGATTGAGACACGCAACACATCTCTCAGCGGCCTGCCTGCTGCTTACCTGTGGCCTCCCGCTGGCACGAGCCACCGACGGCATTTCATCTAAAGACAGCACTGCATCAACCGTTACCAGCGCGGCAGAGTCGCAGCCGCTCTGGTCGGGCCCTGCACTCCCGGCGACCGCCGAGGCTCCGGAGCTCACGGATGTGTGGTGTTCGGTCATCAAGCCCTATGCGTTCACCAACGACGGCTACCGCTTTCTGCATGGGGTCGCCCTCTGCTGGCACCACGGTCGTCTCTACGCCTCCTTCGGCCACAACAAGTCGCCGGAGAACACCGGTGGCGAACAGGCCCGCGGCTGTGTTAGCGACGACGGCGGCAAGACATGGGGCGAGATTTTCACAATCGATGTCGGTGATCCAGCGGCCAACCTCTCGGTGAGTCATGGCGTGTTTCTCTCACACGGCGACGAACTCTATGCGTTCCACGGCTGCTTCTACGGCTCGATGCAGCGGGTGCACACCCGGGCCTATCGCCTCAGCAACGACGACACCTCGTGGGAGCCGCTCGGCGTGGTCGTCGACGGCGGCTTCTGGCCGATGCAGGAGCCTCAGCAGCTCGCCAACGGCAACTGGATCATGGCGGGCTTTCGGGTAGGGGGCGGCAATCCGGCGGCCGTCGCGATCAGCGATGGCAACGATCTCCTCAGCTGGCAGCTCATCCCGCTTCCCAAGGAGGTTGACGGCATGTGGGGTGAGTCGACGGTGCTGCTTGATCAGCAACAAACAGCCGTCACCAACATCGCCCGCTGGGGCGAACGCCCACTCGCTCTGACGGCACACAGCGGCGACAGTGGCCTCTCATGGTCAGCATCGCAGCCGAGCAATCTCCCGATGGTCACGAGCAAGCCCTACGCCGGCCGACTCTCCACCGGCGAGCCCTACCTGATCGCCACCACCACCGCCGACAGCGGCAAACGCCGCTCACCGCTGACCATTGCGATAGGGCCGCCGGGCGGCAACAGCTTTGAGCAGGTGTTTGTGATCCGCCATGCTGAGCATGATGGCCCGGGGGAATCTCACCCCAAGGCCTCGCTTGCCTACCCCTATGCGATCGAGCATGACGGCCGGCTCTACGTGGGATATTCCAACAACGGCGGCCTCGTCGGTCGCGTGGGCCAAGGCCGCGAACTGGCCAACAACAACTCAGCCGAGCTCGCCGTCATTCCGCTCGCTTCCCTGCGAAACGCGGCTGCGAACTGA
>JADHNY010000108.1 GCA_016779265.1 Pirellulales bacterium
CCACGAGTGTCGAGCAGGAAGAACTCACAGTTGGCAACGCGAAAGCTGCCGTAGCTGCGACGGCCTATGGAATAGCTCGCCTCACCATCGGCAGCGGCAGCCGGAGTGATCCGCAGGTGCGTCGCATCGAGGACTTCGACCACCTTGTAGACCCGGGAGTTGGGATCGCCGAGCGCGTCGTCATCAAACCGTAGGTCATTCACACCCGCTTCCGCGGTTCCCCAGTGGACATGCAGGTTGAGCATTTCCTCCAAAGGCAGTTGATCGAAGCGGGCATCAGGATCAGTCAGCACATCACTACCGGCAGCAAGACGAGCGTGGCCATGGTGCACGTTATGAGGAAACGCAAAGGGGTTCGCCCAGCCGAGATAGTCGAGCCAAGCCCGGGTGCCGATATCACGAAACACCGCTCGCCGATCGCGTCGACCGGTCGTGCCCGCTCCCCAGATGTCGTTGACCAGTTCGTGGTCGTCAAAAGTAAACACACCGGGGACGTGGCGATGCCAGGCCGATAGATTCGTGCCACGGTCGAGGTAGAGCCGGTAGTTCTCCCAGACACCAACGATGGTTGGCATGTCACGAACCACTTTCGGCAGGCTTTCTTGAGAAACCGCGTGACGCTCAGCCCAGGCCTCGACGGGCGTGGTGCGGAGTTCTTCGTAGAGCCAGTCGCCATTCATGATCTGAAAGTCGACTTCGTCAGCATGCTGTGCGAGCAGTGTGGCGTAGGTTGGCAGGCTCGGTCCGATACCGTGCAGCGGGTTTTGATTCGCACAGGAACCGATCGCAAACGAGAAGTTGAAGAGGCCGCGTGGGTTGTGTGTTGGATCTTTCAGCTGATCGGCGTCGGGCAGTGTTGTGAGCGATGCTTCGGGCCCAGCAGGATTGCCGTCGAGGAAGGCACGGATGACGTACGACGTGTCACTCTTCAGGCCAGTCAGGGTGGTCCAGCCGGTGAAGTCGTGTGATGCCCCGGTTTCGATTCGTTCAGAGACCCCATCAAGGTGGGCGGGGTCAGTTCCATAGCGAAACTCGAGGGTGGTCGCCTGATTCGTACGGGCCCAGACACGGACGCTGTTGGAGGTTGCCTGGCCGAGAAGTGGTCCGTGGGTCACGATCGTGGCATCGGCTGCCACGGCAGCGGATTGCAGACACACAGCGATCATGATCGCTGCCACCAGCACGCTCTTTTCGGCCAACTGCCGGTGCTGCACCTTCAAAAACATCATCTCCGACTTCTCCCCCGCGTTGTCGTGCCGTCGTGCGCTAGCCGTTCATCGACGGTGTCTTCGTAGTGTCATGGCTAGGAGAAGACGTTGCAAAGTGGTGGCACCTCGTGATCGGATAATGCATCATCGCTCGGCCCTCGTGGAACGATTCGCAGGGAAGAGGACGGTGTGCACGACGGGGGAGGACGATGCCTGAGCGAGTGAGAGTGAAGGCGGGGATGGCAATCCTGCTCGCTGCTTCTGTTTGGACGGGTACAGTCGCGGCGAACGAGGTGCGGGTCAGCACCGATGAGCAGCTGCGAGCGGCGATTGCGGCAGCAGGGCCTGGCAGTGAGATTCTGATTGCCCCCGGGCGATACCGAGGCGGCTTCGCACGATCAGGCCTACATGGCACGGCAGCCAAACCGGTGGTGATCGCGGGAGAGGATCCGCAGCAGCCTCCGGAGTTCATCGGGGAAGCTGCTGGCGGAAGGGGATCGGTCGCCATCCATCTCTCCGATGTCAGCCACGTGGTGCTGCGGGACCTTGTGCTCAAAGGCTTTCCGGGCAACGGCCTGAATATTGACGATGGTGGCTCTGTGGAGACTCCGTCTCACCACGTCTGCATTGAGCATCTGCAGGTGCTTGAGACGGGGCCGAGTGGCAATCGAGATGGGCTGAAGATGTCAGGAGTCGATCAGTTTCGGGTGGCCGACTGCGTGTTTCGCGGATGGGGAGGATCGGCGATCGACTGTGTGGGCTGCCACGATGGCGTGGTGGAGCGATGCCGCTTTGAGGGAGTGGAGGGCTTCAGTCAGTCCAACGCCGTGCAGCTCAAGGGGGGCTCGCGAGGAGTTCGGGTGTTGGAGAACTATTTTCTCAATGCTGGTCAAAGGGCAGTGAATATCGGTGGCAGCACGGGGGCTGCCTACTTTCGTCCTGCCGTGGGAGACAGCGAGGCAGCTGAGATTGAAGTGGCAGGCAACCGTTTCGTTGGCGGAATGTCTGCTGTGGCTTGGGTGACAGCAGAAGGTGGTCACGTGCACCACAACACGTTTGTCGGTCAAGGGAAATGGGTCTTACGAATCCTGCAGGAGAATCAGGATCCGCGGATGAAACCCAGCCACGGAGGGCTGTTCGAAGACAATCTTGTGGTCATGGGTGATGACCTTGGGGTCATGCTCAACATCGGCCCTTCCACCGCACCAGAGACCTTTCACTTTCGGCGGAACGCCTGGTACTCCAGACGCGGTCGCCCACCCCAGCTGCCTACACCTGAAGTGGAGCCGCTCTATGGACAAGGACAGCCGCTGACCATGCCGAATACTGAAGGCAGCTGGCCCAAAGACCCCGATGGGCCGCTCTGGGAACGCGGTGCACACGCCTATGAGGCTGATGAGGTGGACAGGCCCACGGTGAACGCAGGAGGTGGCATCTTCTAGTGTGTCGTTCTCTCGGGCATGGAAATCGCCGCAGCGACAGCGAGGGCATCGGCGATGGCACATGTCTGACCACGTGCCATGACGGTCGCCATAGCATGGTCGACAGGCTTTCCGGTGCGGGGATCGATCGGAGAACGGCCCGGGTGAATCGTTGAAAAGGCGACCGCTTCGCCCGCGGCAAGAGTCAGCGATGACGAGACGCCATCGGCTGAGTCATTGGGGAGCCGCATGATGCTGAGTTCCCACGGACGTCCGTCAGCCCGCGTGCCCCAGGCTCGCGCCTCGCCACCAAGGACGACAAGGTGACCGGCTGAGCCGAGCTGGCTGAGCCGTTCGCCGAGCCTATCGACGGCATAGCCCGGCCCGATTCCGCTGAGCGTCACCGTGAGCCCGGTGCGGGTCTTGCGGAGTTCTCGGGTGCCGCTGGGTGTGTGACGAAGTTCGAGAGCAGCCATGCCGACCTTGGCCATGGCGGCATCGATCGCGGCCTGAGGTGGCTTCGTTCCACTTTGCTCTGCGTTGCTCCAGAGGTCCAGCAGTGGGCCGACCGTGATGTCAAAACAGCCGTTTGTTTCGTCATGCGCGATACGGGCGATCTCCACCAGAGTGGCGAGATCGGTTGAGATCGGAACCCACTCTCCGGCTGGGCTTCGGTTAAACAGGCTGACATCTGAATCAGGTCGCCAGGTGCTAGCCGCAGCGTCGATGCGTGCGAGGACAGCCTCCATCTCGCGATGGACTTCACCGCGGCTCATGCCTGGCACCGGGGAGGCGAGCGTGATCCGGTAGGTGGTGCCCATTGCGGGGCCGGCGATGACACGCTCACCACGCTCGACGACTGTTGGGGGCACTGCGGGGGGCTCTGTGCCGGCCGCTCGCTGCGGACCGCAGAGCACTTGCATCAGAAGTAGGGCGATACAGAGCACTGGGCGTTTCACAGAATCCCCCAGTAGCGGATCACAGCAACGAGCAGACAGGTGGCGAGCACGGCATCTCGCCAGGTCAGACGGCCACTTTGACGATTGAGCCGGAGGTAATCCAAGAGGGCACCGGTGGGGCAGCCATAGCGGCAGTAGGCCATCGGCACATTGAGGCTCGCGAGAAGGCTGAGGACGAAGATCGTAAACGCGGCAACTCCTGAGACCGCGAGGAGGTAGCCATCGAATGGCTCAAGGTCAACCAGGCTCACGGGGAGTGGCAGCACGACAGCCAGGACCGCAAACGCCAACAGAGTGAATGGCAGGCGGGCAAGCCATGGTCGCAGGGGTTTGGGCAATGACCGCTTCGGCGAGGGCAGCTGCTTGAGAACCTGCTGTGCAGCCCCGTGTGCACAGAGATGCGAGCAGTACACATTGCGTTTCGTCGTGATTGGTATAGCGACAGCGACCGCAGTCAGCACCGTCAGCACGCTCGCTGCCGGCGGCACACCTGCACCGACCCAGCCGGCAAGCTGGCCGAGCGACAGCAGGGCGCCCGCACCAAATCCGAGATAGGCAAACACGATCACAGGCAGTGCAAGGCGACCCCACCAGCTGCCACGAGCGCGGGTGAAAGCGGTGACGAGTCCGAGCAGCATCACCACGATCGCTCCCCACTGTGGGCCTTCGATACGGCGCAGCCAGTTTGAGATGTGTTCTGTCAGTGATGCGGCCTTCGCCTGGTTCATCAACTGCTGGTGGGCAGCCGCAGCTCGCACGATTCCTTCAGCGACCGCCTGGCTTGTCATCGTGGCGCCACTGACCCCCTCGATACCCGTGTTGCTCGGATCGATCGCGGAGAGCTCTTCAAACGGCATCCCCCGATAGACCTTGCGAAAGCTTCGGTCGTCGCGGACGTAGCCGACGTAGGGCTCGTTCTCAAAAGATGCCAGTACCAGGAGTCCAGCCACGCGGTTTTCTGTATCGAATCCGATGACAGCGTCGGTCGGCCCCTGGTAGCCGATGACGGCATCAGCTGCGGGGCTCGTGCGAAGAGCCCAGCCAAGAGGAATATCATCGGCGTCGCGCACACGGATGACCGCAGGATCGCCAGGATCCGGCTCGAACTCGGCTGCCTCTGGAAAGAGTTTCTGGAGATCGGCAAGGCCAGGCCCCTGTTCAAAACGACTCTCTGGTGCAGCGCCGCCGATGCGGAGCGTGAGTGCTTCGGCAATCGCCCGACTCGTGAGCGTGGAGCCCCCAACCGACCGGCGTCGCTTCGGTGTAGCGAGTTCGTTGAGTGGGAGGCCCACAAACGACTCCCAGAACCTCGCGTCATTTTCGATAGCCCGCACATGGTCTCGGGTGTCACCGCTGGAGAGCACGGACATGCCGGCAATCATCAGATCATCGCCACAGACCACGAGGATGTCTGTGGGACCGGAGAAGCCGACCGCGGCATCGCCAACGGGGCTTGTCCGGAAGACGATGCCGATCGACGACCCATGCCTGTCGAGAAGCTCTCGACCACCGGCGACCGTGGTCGTCACCTCACCGACCTCGGCCGTTGCTGGCAGGTGACGTTGAATCAGGTCCAGTGGGAGATCGACAAGATCGAGTGTGGCCCGAGCTGCCTGCTGCTTGGCGTGGGTGGCATGGACACACCAGGCCACCGCGGCCACGAGAGCCAGGCGGCAGAGGTGTCCCAACAGCGGGCGGTGTTCGAGCAGACGAAACAGTCTCATGCCGGGGAAGTCTACTGGCCCGTCGGCACCAGCAGTACCGCATCAGCATGCACAAAGCCGCCGGCGGCTTCTGTGCTGAGGACAACCACACAGGGATCATCAGCAGCGAGTCGAAAGCGACCGACAGAACCATAGCTGCCGTCGAGGCTCGCCCGCTTGGTCATGTCGAGGGTGGTGGTGGTGCGACCCGCAGGGGTTTCGATCAGCACTGGGATCGCCGTGCCGCGGTTTTCGTGCGGCTGCCAGGCGACGAGGAGCTCGTAGGTGCCATCGCTCGGCACCTTCAGCTCGAAGCGAGCGGTGCTGCCACTATCGGCGGGTGCGTAGCGGTAGCCGTAGGCGACGTATCCCTTGAGCCCCGTGCCCTCGGTCCAGCCGCCTTCAAAGGTCGCCTGGCGGTCATCGACCACCACAACGTCCTTCTCCTTGGCCAGCTGCGCAGGATCCACACCAGTGGGTGGGCCATATGGGCCTGCGAGCGGCATGGCGTCAGCGGGAATCTCGATCTCATCGGTCACAGTGGCCCGACGGGCTTTGCCGGGAAGTGAAAGGAGCGTTTCCATCTCCGCCCAGTGGTCTTCGTAGACACCGCGAGGCGTTGTGTTGTAAAGGACTGCCAGACTGGCTGCCTTGCCGACGACCTCTCCCATCATCCCGCAGGTCTTCA
Source organism: Pirellulales bacterium (assembly GCA_016779265.1). Taxonomy (GTDB): domain Bacteria; phylum Planctomycetota; class Planctomycetia; order Pirellulales; family UBA1268; genus M30B53. The sequence continues at coordinate 5,980 of JADHNY010000108.1, forward strand.
TCACACGGACAGTGCCGAGTGCCTCATGGGTGACCGAGACACAGCGGCCTGCCATAAAGAGGTTTTCGATGTCCTTGGAGTAGAAGCAACGGTAGGGCACAGGGTAGCCGTAGTTGCGATCAATGCGGCGGTCGTGGACAGCGATTGAGATGAACGGGTTGTCTGGGAACTTGTCGGCGTACTCCTCCTTGGGGTAGTGCAGGTCGATCGACCAGGTGGAGGGCACGCAGCCATCGGGAAACTCCCGCTTGCCGACGATGTCGCTCTGGGTGAGCACGACGTCACCAAGAATGCGGCGGCTCTCACGAGGACCTCCGATGAAGGCGACCCAGGTCAGCATGGCATTGGGGTGCTCGGCGGCACCATCACCATTCTTCATCGCGTTGAAGGCGCCGTAGACCGCCCGGAGGTTCCAGTCGCGGATCCCCTCAGCATCACCGAGGGGATCTTTGTCGAAGCCGCTCTCCCAGAACCACTGGCCGTGGAAGTCGCGGGGATACGGGAAGTCGTCCATGCCCAGCTGCAGAGCCCATGGCGTTTTCGGAAACGCTTGCGTTGCCTCATCATTGGCCCATGCCCACATGTTGCTCATGCCCATGCGGCCCTTTTCCTCAATCACCGTTTCCGCACCAGCAAGTTCTCCGATCGTGGCATGGCCGGTGGCATCACAGAAGAACCGGCCCTCAAACGACAGGACCCTGCTGGTGTGGGTGTCGAGACAGGTGATGCTCTGGATGCGGTCGCCATCTCGCCGTACATCAAAGGCGTGCGTGTTTAAGAACAGGTCGATGTTGGGCTCGGCCCGCACGACCGCTTCCTTCTTTTCGTCTTCAAACTCTTCGTAGGTGCCAGGGCTCTTGGTGGCGTGGTCGGCAAACTCCTCTACGATTTCGCCAATCCGCGGGAAGCGGCCGCGGCGAATCAGGCCCATCGCCCAGACGCGGACTTCGCTCGAGCCGTTGCCACCAAGCACTGGCCGGTTTTGAATCAGGGCCACCTTCAGGCCCATGCGTGCGGCAGAGATCGCGGTGCCCATGCCAGAGTAGCCGCCACCGACCACGACCAGGTCATATGGACCTTGCATCTCGGGGGCTTCTGGAAGCCCGAGGGCCCGACGCCGCCAGGCGGGCAGGATCGAATCGTTGTTTGGTGGGGGCTCGGCAGCCGTGGTCAGCACGATGCAGTCGCAGCGACCATCGAACCCGGTCAGGTCGTGCAGGGTGAGTGAGACCTTTCCGGCGGGCAGGTCTACGTCACCGCCCGCCTGCCAGCTCCACTCGGCTCCCTCAGTGCCAAACTCGGCGTCGAGGGGCGTGCCGTTGATGGCCAGCTGGAAGCGGCCAGGCATGCCGGGAGCCTGCCAGCGAGCAACCCAGTCTTTGGTTCGCACGAAGACGCGGTAGCGGCCAGCCTGTGGGACATCAATCGTGGTGGTGGCATCGGCAACCGGTGAGCCCAGGCCGTGCGCGAGGAGATAGGGCGAACCCATTTCCTGAATGAACTGGGTGTCGAGTTTCCAGCCGCCATGCTCCGCAAAACTTTCGGCTTCGACGAGGAGGGTGATGTCGTCTGCCGCTGCCGTTGCAAAGCATCCGACAGCAATCAGCAGAGCGAGCCAGTGGTGTGCAAAGAAGGGGTGGTGCATGGAGAGGACCTGCTCTAGAGAGTGACGACGAGCCACCGCATTCTAACTCAACCGAATGCACGGCTGGAGGCCTGGCACGGGCAGCGGTGGAGCGATCGGAGATCAGGAGATCAACTGCGGTAGCAATCTCTTGAGAGACCACGAAGGAGCGTAAATATGGCATCAAAAGCCGTGAGAATCTGCTCGAGTGTGGCGGCCTCAGGCATTTCTGCCAGAAGCAGAGACTGCAGAGCCTTTTCGATTGCGGTGAGGTGTTCCGCCACGATGCCGTCACGGAGGTTCGCTCTGGCAGACACAGCATCAGCAGCTCGTTCCCACAAGCCAGCCAGTGATGGCCGTTGGCTGGCCGCGTCGGGGAGCAGCGGATCGAGGTCCTCGGGGTGCAGTGAGGCAAGAACCGCGGCATGGCTCGATGCGGCTGGTCCGCCTGCGAACTGTGCCACGACCGCCGCGAGGCAGATCTCCAGTTCCAGCACCGCAAGCATGCGTGCGGCGTGAGAATCCTGTAGCGACCAGAGGGCCGAAGGGTGGGTGCTACTGCAGCGCTCCATCGTTTCGATGAACGCATCCACGAAGCCTGCACCGTGGTCGGATCGCATGCGGCCGAGGGCGACAACCAGCACGGCATCGTCACCATCGCCTTCGAGCGTGGCGTATGGCAGCACGTGCTGTCGATGCAGGAAGGCCGCAAGTCGCGGATCGTCGGGATCGACCTCCGTGATTGTCAGCAGGCTCTGCGGGGGGATGCTCCCGCGGCGAATAATGTATGACCTCTGGTGGCTCAGGGCCGGCATCCGCACCACGACCACCACGCGTTCCTCAAGGGACAGCGGACGAGGGTCATCCTCCGGGCCGGGAAACCACTTTCGTCTCCCGAGCCCCACGACTCGATCCGCTGCGGTCCGCTGGATGATATCAAGAACGGTGGTATAGCCACGGCCAAGTGATTCCGTGGGTTGCGTGGCCTCTGGTAGTGTGCTGACTGGCGATTGAGCAGCCTCACCAGGAAGGACCAACGGCGCGGCCTCATGTTCGGCCGGTGAATCGCCTCCGCGACAGAAAATGTCGCGGGCCTCGCGGATGCCTGGTGATTCTTCCGTGGCGGTGGCCTGCGGCAGCCGATCGCCCAGCAGGTCATCCCAGAGCGCCTGATCCAGCTGCGTGAAGGCGGCGATCCGTTCTTCGTCTTCCTCTGATGTCGCGATGGCTTCCGCTGGCGGCTTCGCTGACACATGCACGCGGGGCGTGCCGTCGACAGGAGGTGGCCAGCCAAAGGCATCGGCCAGCAGCGCGATGGTTTCATCGCAGAGCTCTGTCGTGCCGACGAGGTCGTAACTGGCGAGGTTGTGGCGGGCACGTTGGAGCAGTTCTTCGTCGCTGAGTTTGCGAGAGATGTTGAGGCCTGCAAGGAGCCGCGCCTGCACGTTGTCGAGCGTGCTTTTCACCACCGGGTTTTCGGAACGGAGAAACTCGGAGAACGAACAGGTCCGTGCAGTGAGGATCGCTTCTTTCACGCGGTCTTCGGCAGCCTGCATGTGCTCATCAGGCGTGGCTCGCCACTCTTTGTAGCGGCTGAAGAGCCGGGCTCTCGGCTCGCGGAGGACGGTGAACAGGAAAGGAGCGGGCTCGTGGGAGAGGCCGCGTTGCATCGCCGCCACGCGGTCGTGGTCGAGGTGCATCCCCACGCCAAGAAGCTGATACCGCCGGGCCACCAGTGGCCAGATCGGATGGGAGCGATGGAAGTTGGCCTGCAACTGCGGCATCGCGTCAGCCTCGGCAAACTGCTGCCGCAGGTAGGTGGTGATCGACGTGCCTGCGGTCTTGGGTACGTGCAGGAAAATCAGCCTTCGGCCGATAGCATGACCAGCCCAAACGCCCTGAAAGGTTTTTCTCGGGAGGGATGAGGCCTTGGGAGGTGACACTTCTTTTGGGGCGGGGGGAGGCTGTGAGCCGGCCGGCTCGATCCGGAGTGGTGATGTTTCGGCTGGCCGCACGGCGATGCGGATCCGACGCAGGGCCATCGATTTCTGTCGCGAGTCGGAGCCGAAGCCTTTGTCGCGGTCGGATGCTGTGAAGGGCGGACTGATGAGCATCTCCACGAGGCCGCTTGCGGTGGCGTCTGCTGAGACCTCAAACGTGGCCACGGTGCAGTTGTCTTCGACAGACAGCACCGGCGTGGCATCCACACCGTTGATGCGAAACGTGGTGCCGCTGAGCAGCCCGGGATCGATGAAGGCTGCGATGAAGATCGCAATCTGCTGCGGAACACCTCGCCTGACAGACACAAACAGCCGGGAGTCTTTATCTGGACCCATCCAGCGAAAGGTGTCGAGCCCAACGCCTTCACGACTGTGGAAGTTGGTGCCTTGAAGAGGCCCGCGGAAATCGATTTCCCAGCAGTCGCTCTCTGGTGTGACCCGTTGAGCTCGGTGCTTCCAGAGAGTGACAGCGGCCTCCGAAAGCACGTCGGTTTTCCACCGATCGTACTGGCGGCTCGCCGCCTCGTAGATCTGCATGTCCAGTTCAACAACCTCTTCGGGAACCGCTGCGGCGAGGTCGCTCGCTTCAGACGCCATGTGCTTCCCTGGATTGAGCACACCCATGCGGCCAGGTGGTAGCCAGCCGTTGGCGAGACTGACGAGCTGAGCAAACTCATCAAGGTCGGCGAGGTCGGCAACGAAGTTGATCTGTGAGAGATTAGCAAGCGAGTTTTCCAGGAACGCCTGCTGGTCACACTGCTGGTAAAGCACACGGCTAATCGTCTGGCTGTTGATCGTTCGGGCCTGTTGGTTGAAGACCGAACTCCACACGTCATAGCGGTCACAGCGACAGAAGTCGGTTATGGAAAGGTCCTTGGCGAGGCCGTAAAGCTCGCGGCCTTCGGGGGCGAGTGTGTGGGCCTCCTCAACCGGAATGCGGCGAAGGTGAAGATAGTGCGAGGCCACCCGCTCCCGTGGCTCGCGGACGATCACATAGGTTTTTAACTGGCGATGCTGGCGGAGAAGGTCGGCGATCACCCAGTTGTAATGATTCTCGATGACAAGATCATGCGACCGCATCTCGGCAGCGAATCGCTCCCTGAGCATCGCGCCTTTGTCTTCGCCCGAGAGCTGCTCAGCACGGGCGGCAAGTTCTTTGCGGTGCTCCTCCCAGGCAGCTGTCGACTTCTCGGCCGTGTAGATCTTCTCGACGTGGAACTGCTTGGCGAGGAAGTCGGAGAAGGTGTTGCCGCCACACTTGGGAATGTGGATGAAGAAGTGAACCGGCTGCGGTTCCGGCTCCGTTGTGTTTGGCATCCGCTGGCTCCATCGTCTGCTGCCGATGCGGGCCTCGAACCCCCGGCACCCTGTGGGCGTACCCTAGCGAAACGGGGTGGTTTCGGGCGACAGCGATCTTCGGTGGGATTCAGGCGAGGATGCCGTCGATCACATGGCCGTGGACGTCGGTCAGGCGGCGGTCGATGCCGTTGTGACGCCAGGTGAGGCGGGTGTGCTCGATGCCGAGGAGTTTGAGCACCGTGGCATGCACGTCATGGACGGTCGTGGGGTTGTCGCGATCCAGCGGCTTGTAGCCCCACTGGTCGCTCTCGCCGTGGGTGATGCCGCCTTCGATGCCGGCCCCGCAGAGCCAGTTGGTAAACACAAACGGGTTGTGGTCGCGGCCGCGGCCCCCTTGTGTGCTCGGCATCCGACCGAACTCCGTCGTCCAGAGCACGAGCGTGTCCTCAAGCAGGCCCCTTTGGTCAAGGTCTTTGATCAGAGCAGCTGCTCCGTGAGCCATGCCGGTGGCGAGAGGACCGTGGTCGCGTTCCACATCTTCATGGCTATCCCAGTTTCGTCGCGGAAAGCCGTTGTCGTTGCCACTGAAGATCTGCACAAACCGCACTCCTCGTTCAAGCAGACGGCGGGCGGTGAGGCACTTCAGCCCGAAGTGGTGGATCTCCTCTTCGGCGTTGATCTCGCTGGGCCAGTCACCACGGCCCGGCTGCACGCCATACATCCGCAGCACGTGCTCCGGCTCATCGGCGAGGCTGAGCGCCGTGGGGGCGGCTGCCTGCATGCGGGCGGCGAGTTGGTAGCTCTCGATGCGGCCTTCGAGCCGCGTGTCCGATGCACGACTGGCGAGATGCCGGCGGTTGAGCTCAGCAAGCACAGTGCGGACGGCTGTATCTGATGAGGCTGTAACAAAGTTGCCGACGGCGTGCGGATGGAGGTCTGCGATCGGTTCGGCCGCTCCCGGCTGAATCACCGTGCCGCTCAATCGCGAGGGGAGGAAGCCCGCATCCCAGTTCTTGACGCCATTGGAGGCGTAGCCGCGGTG
>JADHNY010000109.1 GCA_016779265.1 Pirellulales bacterium
CCGCACGTGAGCAGTTGGCCAACAGCCAAAAGCAAAACTCGGCCACCGCGGAAAAGCTCGCGGCCGCTGCAGAGGCCAACACGAAGCTGACTGAGCAGAATGAGCAGCTCAGCGCGCGCATTTCTGCAGCTGAACAAGAGCGTGACAAGGCTCAAGCGACCTCTCAGGCAGCGATGGAAAAACTGAGCAACACCGAACAGCAACTCGCGACTGCTACAGAACGTCTCTCCGAAACAACACAGGCCCTCGCTGAGTCTGAAAAGCAGCGTGAAGACTCAGAGAAAAAACTTCGTGAACTCACCGCTGCAGCGGCACTCCGCGAGGAGCCCGCGGCCGCGAATGCGGAAGACGAGGCAGGCAGCGACGACGGAGAAGACGAGCCACAGCCCGTGGAATGAGCGAGCCTCGTTGAAAAAGGCTTGCAGACGCGACGCTCGACTCATCATCCGGTATGTCTCGACGGGGGCTTCATTGGCAACTTCGTTGTCGCTCACCATCGCAACAGGAGCCTGACCAAACGCATGGTGTCGGGCAAAAGGCTCTCGCCTACCTCTCTGGCCGAACGCGTGCTGCCATAGGTAGCCGCGACGTCCGTTTCAGCGGAATCACTTCGTGAAACTTCCCACTTGCCGTCAGGCGGGGAGGCTCCTGGCTCCTCTGGATTGAAAAGCCTGACGCCCCGTTTTGGCGGAGCGTGTTCGCGACAGAACGGCCCACCTCATCGAAAACTCGATCACGATGAGCCTCATGTCGCACCTCACATCGCAGGTCAAACTCGTGCTCACCCGTTTGCACCAACTGCACTCGCTGTGCGTCCTCGTGATCGAGATCAAACACGAGCGGCGATAGCACAACGTCCCCAATCTGAAGCAAGGTCGCCTGACGGCCGATGACTTTGAAACTCCGAAACGCCGACCCGCAGGGGCATCGATCAGGATAGAACTGAATCTGATCGCCCAACTCATACCGAATGAACGGCTGAACCGTGTTGGTCAACACCGTCAGTAGCGAAGAACTGCTCATCACGCCATCCGGCACCGGCTGCAAATCGGCATCGACCGCCTCCAAGACGACCCAGTCCTCTGGTAGATGCTTTCTTCCGCACGCACATTCCACAGAGAGCATTAGGCACTCCGTGCAGGCGTACGCGTCGATGAGTTCCGTTGTCTGCGCTGGGAACACCTTCCGGACGTGATCGCGGAGTGCAGGCGTGAGCGTCTCACCTGCGACTTTGATCAGCAGCGGATTCATCTTCAGCCGCCCAGCTTCCATTTCTCGCAACAGAATGGAAAGCGTGCTCGGATAGGTGAGGATCACGGCGACATCCCCTATCTGGTTAAGCTGCTGCACGATCTGCTCGATCGGCTGCTCCGCTGCGATATGAAGAGCGTGGCTGGCGGTCATCCCAAGCCATTCCGGATAGCGCCGCGTGAGATGCCCGATCAGCGGAGCGAGTCCTGAACCCACAAAATGACCGTTGGCTCCAGTGATCGTGACGTTGGCTCCGGATGCGTGTAACTCAGGGAGACGCCGCAGCTGCGAACGACTTAGCCGTGCAAGCATGATGCCGAAGAGACACTCGATGTCCCGAGAGGTCAGCACCACAACGGCGGGCTCACCCGATGTGCCTGACGTGCGAAAGACAGCGACATCTCCGCAGGGCAGGCCAATGTTTCCCAGATCACTCATGAACGCCCGCAGGTCAGCCAGCTTCAGGGAGCGATCAGTGACCCAGTCATCAAACTGGCCCATCAGCTGCGGCTTCGAAGTCACCGGCAGGTCGGGTAGCGTCAGCCTGCGTGTTTCGGGGAGGCTTTCGTAGAGCTTCCGAAAGAACGGCGAGTCGCGGCGGGCCTTGGCCACCAGCTTTCGCAGGTTGCGAAGCTGCTTTCTTTCGATCCTCCGCCGCCCGCCCCAGGCTGTCCAACGGCCTCCGAGGTAAAACGCGGCAACCTTGAAGAGACTGATTCGCATCCCCCGCTTCCTAGGCATCGACATCTCCAATCAGTGCGACACCATCACCTCGAGCTTCACCAACGTACCACTGCCACCGTAGCAAGCGCTCGCTATTTACTGCACGTTCAACAGCTTCAGCAACTCGACGGCATACCGGTCAAAAGAGTGCTCGCCGACGTAGCGATCTCGAGCAACTGAGTGGGCCGTTGAATCCCTGCGAACGTTCAGCAGCTGCTTCAGCGCAGCAGCCACCTCACTGCCAGTGGGATAGTCACTGACTGCAGCGACGTAGTCAGGAGCAGCCAGTGCCGTAGCGAGATCGCGGTTGGCAACGGTGGGGATTCCTGCAGCGATGCAGTCGAGCAGGGCACCAGAGAGCCCTCCTAAGAAATGCGAACGGAGCTGAATGCCAAGGTCGGCAGCAGCCAGAAACCCTCGATAGACCGTTTCATCAGCCCAGTCGCCCGTGAAATGAATCGCGTCAGCAGCATCAATACCGGCAGCCTGTTCGGCGAGCCGCTGCTGAACGTGCGGTGCTGCACCTCCCACGAAGTAGAGGTGGGCGTCGACACCCATCCGCCTGAGTTCACCGACCGCGGCAACGCACGTGTCAGGCCGTTTCTCATCCGAAACATATCCAAACGTCACGATCACAGTTCGATCGTCAACGATGCCAAGACGGTCTCGGTTCTGAGCGGCTGAGTGATGATCCTCACCGAGGGTGAGGTCTCGGTAGACGCAAAAGGGAAGATACTCGGACCGGTGAGCACTGAGTCGCTCAAGGTTCGCCTGGATGCCGCGGCTGTGTACGATCAACGGCTGGGCTTTGGCAAGAAGCTCATCAAAAAACATCAGCGGCAGTGTGCTTGGATCATGAATCCACGCCCGCACCTCAGCCTTGGTCACGTCTCGGGAGAGCCGTTTGCTGGCAAGCTGCCGAACATGCTCGTCCCCCTTCCAATGACAGAGCATGTCGAGCAGCCGATTGTCGTGCACGATGCACGCGCCGCCATACCGGCAATGCCAGTGATAAATCTTTTGATGAAAGTCCGCATTGTTTCCAACGACTGCAACCACACCGTCGTAGTCAGGCCGTAGCCAGGCGGCGGCGGAAACGGGGTAAAACCCGCGCACTCCAGGCGTCACTTCCGGATTCACTTGATCGGTATAAACGTCGACGTCAGCGAGTTTGCTCAGCGCGATCACCGTCTGCCGCGAATAGTCGGCCACTCCGGATCGATCGGGGGGAAAAGGCGTCACAAAAGCAATGCGAGGCTGAGTTTGACGTGGTGCTGGCGACGCACGCAGGCTCGGCTCCCGTAGGGCCTGCCACACGCGGCTGCCAACAGCACCAGCCGTGAACCGCTCGGCCACTGGCCTTTGGGCATCGCGAAGTGCGTGTCGGGTGGTGGGGTTCGCCAGCATGTTCTCCAGAAGCCCCGCCAGGCCATCAGCATCGTCGGCAGCAAACCTCGCGTGCGGATCGGTGACCAGTTCGCGATGGGCGGGAATGTCAGAGACGACAACAGGGCATCCACAGGCCATCGCCTCAATCACTGGTATCGAGAAGCCTTCCGCTCGTGAGGCCACCACAGCAAGACTGGCCATGGAATACCGCTGAGCAAGCTGCTCATCAGAAAGTCGGTCATGAAAAAGCAGGCTGCCATTCGGAACGCGTCCCAGCAACACACGATGAACGTCCCGGGGATAGTTGCCGACAACCTCAAGGATCGGCTGTTTCCCTCGGGCGGCCAGCATGCACATCGCATCGACTACCGCGTCAAGATTCTTTCGGGGGTCCCCTCCCCCAACGAAGAGAACACGAGCACGAGCGTCTGCATCCTCCGGAGCCCGCTGTATAGACCGCCTGAGCTGGGCTTCAAAAACAGGCCGCAGTGCAACGCCACTGACATAGATGCGATCAGCAGGAATACCAAGACGCCGGTTGGTTTCCTCTGCCACGCATGAAGAAATCGGCAGGAAGCGTTGGTAGCTGCTGAGCCACTGCAACGCGGCCGCATACGCGTAAAGCCCCGCCCGCTCGGTGAGATACCGGTGCGGAAACTCCAAGGGAATGAAATCGTAGATAACGGATACGGGCGTCACGCCTGATCGACCAACGATCGCAGCTACAGGCCGTGTGTCGTGCGTCATCGGCGAGAGCTGCAAAAACACCGCTGGCCGATCCGCTGCTGGAACCCGAAAGGTGGGTCGAAGAGCATCGCACAGGGCAGCATGTTCAGCGTCAAGCGGACCGATCTCTGGGTCGATCAGCCCGATAATCCGAAGCTCAGAACCGGCATGCTGACGAACAGCCTGCAGCAGAAACTGAGCATGCGAACCGACGCCACGCCTGGCGTAGTTGTGATCCTGAAGACAGCGGATGTCAGCAAAGATGAGCACGAATGAAGGCGTTCTCGTCCGCGTGTCGCTTGCCGTCGAGGTGCATCCGTTCGAACGGTCACGAAGTTGGAGGAATATCAGTGTCGAGCAGCGATCTCAATAGTCCGCTAATCTCATCACCCGGTTCATGCCCCGCGACCATCACGACAGCGTCGGCGCTGTGTTCACCCCCAGGAGTAGCAGCCTGACGGCGACGGAGTTCGGTACGAGCTAGCGCCACGACGAGTTCTTCGAGACGATCGCGTTCCTGCGGCTGCGGCTCCCCACACCCTGGACTTTTCGGAACCTCTGGGCCTTCCGAAACGGCCCTTTCCACCACGACCTTCGGACGTCGTCCTTTCAGTCGGTGTACGAATGGCCGAAGAATGGTGCGTTCGAACTCCCGCAACCTCGCTTGAATCGCATTCATAACGTCGTGGCGTAGGGCCGTTGACTAGGCCGCACGTCTCGTCGGATGAGGGGCTGCAACGAAATCCACAACTGGCAGGGGGAAAATCATGCAGCCACCATCCTGGAGGTAGGCCTGCTCGCGTTCCAGGATCGAACTGCGGAAGTGCCACGGCAACACCAGCAAAGCATCGGGTTTACGACTCCGAACCTCGGCCTCAGACGCAATCGGAATCAGCGTGCCAGGGGTAAAGCAGCCGTACTTGTCTTCGTTGACCTCGGCGATCAGAGGAATGTCGGCAGCCGTGAGGCCACAGTACTGCAGCACGACATTCCCTTTCGTCGACGCGCCATACCCGTAGAGCGTTTTCCCCTCGCCCTGCCAGCTTCGAATCGCGTCTAACAAACGGTCGCGATGCAGTTCAATCCGCTCGCGAAACCGATCGTAAACGACTCGCTCACCGTAGCCATCAACCCGCTCGCGGTCGAGAAGCTGATCGGTCCGCTCGCTTCGCTCCGCGAGCTGCCCTCCCCGCTTTGCAACGGTCACACAGAAGCTGCCACCATTTATGTCATTGAGCTCAACATCACGAATTTCAAAGCCTGCCTGACGCGTCATCCACTCAATCTGCCGCAACGCGTAGTAGCTCACATGCTCGTGACAGATCGTGTCGTAGGCATCACGCTCGACCATCAGTGGCAGATAGCTCTGCTCGAAGACCCAGATTCCGTCATCGGCCAGCACGCTATATATCTGCCGCATGAAGTCGAGCGGATCCTCAAGATCGTAGAACATCGAAATCGATGTCACGATCTTCGCCTGCTGGTCACCACACACGGATCGGTAGGACTCAGCATGAAAGAAGTCAGGAACAGCGCGAATCCAGTCTGGGTAATAACGACGAAACTTCGCCGCTGACGGATCAATGCCCACAAGCCTGAATCCGGCATTGCCATAGGCTTTTAGCGTCGTGGCGTCATTACTGCCAATGTCAAGGATCACATCACCCGGCTTGGGCTTTGCGATCTCGCGGGCTTCTCGCACACGTCGCTCGAGGTGGGAAACCATAGAGCGGTTCAGACCGGAGCGATAGCCGTAGTTGTCCCCATACATCTCGCTCGGCTCGTGCGAGTGCCGCAACTGCACGAGACCGCAGCCTCCGGTTGCCTCATCACACTTCACGAGTTCCAGCGGCCCCACAGCCACCGGCTCTTCGCGAGACCGCGGAAAAACGCCGGTAAGCGACTGCCGTCCAAGATTCACGACATCGTGAAAATCCTGATGACCACAGATACGGCAGGCATTGATGGCGTGATACATGGTGAAGCGAGCACCCCTGCACTCTGAAGAACAGCACGTCTGCCCACCAAGCCGATTAGTGGGGTGGGTGGAGGCATCGCAACACCACGAGCTGCTGCCCGAGTACTGTCCCCGCACCCAGCAGGCGAATCATCTCAGCAACAGCCCGTCGCTAGGCGGCTTCTCGACCCTGTCGCTGTTGGTAACCAGACGTGCCCAACCGATCCCGATCGGCAAGAGCGAGATCCTCCAAAACCATCATCGTCACCAGTTCGTCAAAACTTTTCCGGGGCATCCAGCCCAACCGGTTACGGGCTTTCGTCGCATCGCCCCGAAGGTATTCGACCTCCGCGGGGCGGCAGTAACGAGGGTCAATGTCGACGTAATCCTCATAGTCGAGATCGAGCCTCGCGAAGGCCATTTCACAGAACTGCCGAACCGAATGAAGTTCATTCGTGGCAATCACATAGTCGTCAGCCACGTCTTGCTGCAGCATCAGCCACAGGGCCTCGACGTAGTCGCCAGCAAAGCCCCAGTCCCGCTGGGCATCGAGATCACCGAGCGTGAGGCGGTCCTGCAGCCCGAGTTTGATTCGAGCTGCTGCTCGCGTGATTTTGCGAGTCACAAACGCCTCACCGCGACGGGGGCTCTCGTGATTGAAGAGAATCCCGCAGGAGGCGTGCAGGCCATGGCTCTCGCGGTAGTTCACCGTCGTCCAGTGGCTGTAGAGTTTGGCGACGCCGTACGGGTTTCGCGGTCGAAAGGGCGTGGTCTCCCTCTGGGGTGTCTCGACAGCTCTGCCAAACATCTCTGAACTCGATGCCTGGCAGAAGCGGATCTCCCTGCCGGTGTGATCCCGTACGTGGCGGATAGCCTCGAGCAGTCGCAGCGTACCGACAGCGTTCACATCAGCAGTCGAGACTGGCAGTTCGAGACTGACGCGAACGTTGCTCTGGGCAGCGAGGTTATAGACCTCGTGAGGAGCGACTTCCCGTACCAGCCGTGTTAAACCATCTCCGTCTGCCAAGTCGCCGTCATGCAGATGCACATTGGCTGTGTCACCGAAACGACCGTGCTCGCTTCGGAGAGCCCTCAAGCCTCCCCCACTGCGACTCAGCCCGTGAACCTCATACCCCTTCGCAAGCAACAGCTCTGCTAGGTATGAGCCATCCTGCCCCGTAATGCCAGTAATCAACGCAGATCGACCCGTGCACTCGCTCATGTCACACCTGTTCGGCGAAGTCGCTCAGGATGCTTGAGCCAAGCCTTGATCGGCTGGAAACTGCAGGCTTGTCGCACTGTTGGCGTCAACAAAAGCCATCACGTCCTCGCAGTAGTCGCTCCAGCTGTGCCAGCGGGCCTGACGGGCTTCTTCAGTCAACCGAGCGAGTTCGTTTCGGTCGCTCACCAGCATTGCCAGAGACTTGGCAATGGCATCTGGTGAATAGGGGTCAACCAGGCTGCATCCTCCGAGTTGTTCAGCGATCTCCTGCATGCTGCCCACGCTGCTCGTGAGACAGGGCACGCCCGCCATCACGCTCTCCACAATCGGCAAGCCAAAACCCTCGGCAATGGAGCAATACACCGTCAAACTTGCCGTGCGATACAGCTGAGCGAGAGCCTCGTCAGAGATGTTTTCGTAGAGTTCAACCTGAATACCGCGAGCACGAGCCCGCTGAAGCTCATCGCGGAACTGCCCATTGAGCCAGCCTGCACTGCCAGCGAAGACTCCTCGAAACCGGTGGCCATCCTGCTGAGCGGCAACCATTGCCCGCAGGATCCGGGTCTGGTTCTTCCGTGGCTCGATGGTGCCCACGCAGAGAACCACCGGCTCGGGCTGAGACGATGACGTTGCTACTCCTGTCGTCGACGGGCGATACCGGAAGTCACCGGTTAGCAGATGAGCGGCAAGGCGAGGCGACGGCTTTGTGCGGGGAATGGCCTTGATCAGCGACTCCACCTGATTGCGGATGGTGCTGCTAATACAGCTCACCTGATCGACATGCCGCAGAAGCGTGAGGTACTGCACGAAGCCGGCAGGGGCCTCATTCTCAAAACACTCCGGATGCGTGATGGGCAGCAGATCGTAGACAATCAGCGTTGATCGTAGTGGTGCGGTTGCGAGAACTGACGCGAGCACATCGACCTGGATTGGATTTCCGATCAGTTCAGGCACAAGCAGGTTCGCTTGCCAAAAGAAGCAGGCGGCAGCAGGACGACAGACCACTGGATCTGTCACGAGCTGAGGCCTCGTCTTGAGCCATCGCCGAAGCTCGCGCGAGCGGTCACGAAAAACGCGGGCCAGCTGCCGCACTGGCTGCCCGAATCGTGTTCGCCCAGCCTTCTTACGCCATTGCTTAAACCGGCTCGCCTGACGTGGCTCTCCGGTCTTTTTCGTTGCAAACGTGCAGAACTTTTCCCAGTCGAGAAGCTGCTCCAGCTCAGCTGCGTTGAGCTCTCGATATCCACGAAGTTGCGGATCGAAGAGAACGAACGTGTGCCGATGCGTACTGGCTGACAATGCCTCAGCAAGCTGCCGTACAACTCGCTGGATCCCGCTGTTCCGCTTTGTAAACACGGTGTGACTGACATCGACATACGTGACGTCGGCGTCGGTCGGTGCCAGGTGCATCTTGGCCGCCAGCTCGTTGCTTGCCGGCCATGCTTTGAGGCTTCGATCCACCTCTGCTGGCGATTCGTGAGCGAGCAGTTGCGCAATCCGCGACGACTCTTCGGAAGTGGCAATCCGCCCGAAATAGGCAAAGCTCACAAGATAGGCGGCCGCCTGGTCAGCACGGTCACCGTAAGCCGTCGCCCCGATCGAATCGCCAACGGCTTGAACATGCCTGATGAACGGCTCGCCAACAGCCTGTGGCAGCCCGACAGCCTCACAGATGACTCCACAGCGTTGAGAAAAAGGGTCAACGGCTGACGAGGCCGGCATCACTGTTGGCATCGGTTATCCCACGAAATGGCTTCATCGTGACACGATGCCCCAGGGGGAACGATCTGCCTGAGCACCAAGCAAAGGGCCGCCCTCAGAGGCTATTTCCCGTGCGAAACCAAGCCCTCGGCCTGCCCAGTCGCGCCTACGAGCACGAAACGTTCCTTGAGCGCGCACCGCGTCTGGGATGACATCGGCTGTGATGAGGCGAGGGGATGAGGGGAAGCGGCCCGATGCCGGCGAACGGGCTGCAACGCGTGAGCACGTCTTCATCTCTGCTCCGGGAAAATTCGTCACCGTGCACGAGATCGGAACTATGCTTCTCGCATTCCCCCTCTCGGAGCCCTTGTCGATGGCTGCCCCAAACCATCTCCTCAACCGGTTTCCTTTTCTCGATACCCGAAGCCCGTACGACGCCCGCAAGAAACAGCGTCAAGTCTGGGGACAGTACACCAATAAAGTCGTCGGCAAAGCGGCGTACCATCTCCTCCACAACCGTGCCACCCTGAACAGGTCAGCAATCGACTACCTTGCCTGCTCGACCAGCGTCCGCTCCGAGTTTTCCGAGCCCCATGACTGGTACTGGCTGCTGCTGCCAACATCTGGCTTTCTTGAGATCACCCTGTGCGGCAAGTCATTTACGGCAGACACGACCTCAGCCCTCCTGCTGGGGCCCTGGCAACGGATGTGCTTCCAAGCGTCTCGGGCGACAGCAATCTTTTATGGCATCGAGACGTCGTTCATGGCTGAGCATCTCCCGGAGGAGCACCGCGATCGTCCGGGCTTCCTGATCCGGGGAACCTACCGCAACCTTCTTAGGCAGCTTCTTGAGGGATTTGCAAACGGGCTCGATGACTGGGCGACTGGACCGGTAGGTAAATCTGCACATCCTTCATTCGTGCACCACATGGAGACCGCCGTCTGCAGCACGATCGCCGAGGCGGTGACGGATGATCTGTCGGGCGGTTACGGCGGCGGCCGAATTGGCGGCATGCCCATCACCGCAATCCACACCTTTCTCAATGACAACCTCTGCGACGACCTCTCGATCAAAGAGATTGCAGAAGCCGTGGGAGTCAGCGTGCGGAGCCTTCAGACGGGGTTCTCCGAGCACTACTTCATGAGCCCGATGCAAATGCTGAAGAACATGCGACTCGACAAGGCTCGTGAACTGCTGAAGTCAGCAACGAAGGGCATCACGATTGGTGATATCTGCCGTCGGGTGGGCATCAACCACGCCGGCAGGTTCTCAAAAGAATACGCCGAAAGGTTTGGCGAATCGCCTTCTCAGACGCTCTCCGGCCAGGGCACCTCCCCTTGCGAGACGTCTCTCTAGCGACATCCGGCCAGCGGCGAATCGTCGCTCACTGAGTTCCTGCTCGCCGTGCACGTCTCTTATCCTCGGCTGCAGAATCCTCGCTGCGCTCATTGGATAACCACCCACAACGATCGCCATCTCGTCGCGATGCGGCTGGTGCGCTTCGTGGATAAGCGAGCAGCACGCCGAACGACCGCTGTTTCTGCCCGTATCGATGCTGTGCCCAATCAATCATGCCTGAGCACACCACCGAACACCTGATCTTCCGGGCCCATCAAGACTCGTCGTGTTGCTGGGCACCCCTTCCCCCCTTGGCTTGGCCCTACCCGAGCCAAGGGGCTTTTTATTGAGCGAGCGCCTTATTGAGCGAGCGTCGAACTCGCAACTCCGCATTGACGACCGGTCATTGTTGTGAGCGACGGAGGTCCACGATGCCAACAGCCAACCGCTGGTCGGTCTGATAGGGATCGCCACCGCCGTTTTTTCCGCTTCGTTCTGGCTGAAACCGATCCACCCAGTAGTAACCATCGATCGTGTCGGCGGCGACGGCGTCAAGGAGCAGCTTGTCTCGCTCCTTATCGATCTCTGGGCTTATTTTATGGGTAAACCCGCCAGTCGTACGGCTTATTTCAACTCGCTCGTCAAACGTTGCCGAGCCAAGCCACAGGGGGCGGCCCTTGTCGTCCACGGCACGAGACCGCCAGAAGCGAACATGGTGCCGCTGGTTTGGACTAGTGCCAACGGGCTGCTCGAACGCTGCGTCTTGCACACGCCCCCACACGTAGAGATTGCTGACCGGGGCATGGGCATACGGCTTCTTAAGCACACAATCCGCAGCAATCCGCACAGAGGTTTTTAGCGTAATTGCATCCGCCGCGTACCAACCTGCGACCGCGAGGGCACGATGCAGGTCCTCCTCGCTACCGACGAACGCTATGTTGATCGCGTCTCCCTGTCGACCCGATGAGGTGGTGGCATGCCTGGGAGACTGGGCGAGGGCAGGATGCCCTGCCATCGTGCCTGTGGGCTCATTGCCAAGTTGATCAGCGGCACTCACGAAAGAAGCTGCACACGCGAGAAACGCGGCTATGAGCGATCGCCGAGCGAACACGCGTCGGCTGTCTGCACGGCAGAAAACGAACCATGGCATGAACTGAAACACGTGCCATCCTCCACGGGGCTTCGACGAGGACACTACCGCCACAAAGCCTGGCCCTCAAGGTCGTTTGCCAAAGGGCTCCGAGGGCCACAGAGGAAGACCGAGACTGGACTGACGAGGCGAGCGTGTCGGGGGCAGCTCAAGCTGCCTGCCGCGATTGCTCAAATGGCTCATTGGCCGAGAAGCGAGTTCGTTGCGAGAGCAGCGTCCCCGGTCTACCCTTCAAGACTCGTGGATCGCCGCCAATGCTTGCGAGCGGCCTTCCTCACCCGACCAGCGGTCACGACACCTGAAATGCCAATGCCTGCAACGCGTTCGGCCCGAATAAGGAGCACACACATGAAGTGGCTAAAAAAACTCGCACTTACCGCAACTGCGATCGCATTGCTGGCATCAACACCGTCCTGGGCCCAGGAGATTGTCACTGTTGACAACTTTGTCAGGGCCGAAACCGATA